>JACZYV010000140.1:0-8123 GCA_022570905.1 Chloroflexota bacterium | reverse complement strand
GACAAGACGTTGCCCCGGTTCACCACGTCGAAGAATAACTTGTGGCTGCCCTTCTGCTGGTCCACGGGCTTCAGAATCCTGAGATCGGCCGAGAATTCCACCAGTCCAGCCGAGTTTCTGGGCGCCAGTTCCAGGTCGGTGATCAGGCTGTTGGCGGGGTCTGCCGGGTCAACGGCGAAAGAGACCGTGCCGTCCAACTGCTCGTAGGCGCCGGTGTCCCCGAAGGTCATGCCTCCGGCGTAGGGGCCGCGTTCTTTGATGTCGATGGATATAACTGCCACCGGTCGCCTCCGTCGTTTTACAGAACTGTTTCGGGGTCCACGTCCAAGTCGGTGGGCGGTTCTTCGCCGGCGAAATCTTGCCACCAGGCGGCAAAGTCGCTTTCGCCGTGCTTTTCCTTCAGCCTGGCCAGGTGGGACTTGGCCTGGACCAACACCTGCAGGTCGTTGCTCTGGGCCAGTTGGTAGGTGCGCCCGGCCCACAACAGCGCGCCGGGGATGTCGTCCCGCTCCTCGGCCACCATACCCAGTTGGCCGTAGGTGCGGCAGATGCGGTTCAGGTCTTGGATCTCCTCGAAGACGTCCCGGGCCTTGCCGTACCATTCCTCGGCCTTGTCCAGGTCTTTCTGCTCGTGGAACAGCACGCCCAGTTGGCGGCATTCGTCGCCCTCGGACCGCCGGTCGCCAAGCTTCTGCCACTTCTCCATGGCCATGTTGTACCAGTGCTCGGCATCATCGACAAACATCTCCCTGGCTTGTTCCACCAAGCCCAGGTGGTGAAACTCGATGCCCATCTGGGCGTCGTTGCCCATGCGGTCGCTGATGGACAGGGCCTGTTGGTACCAGTTCTCGGCTTCATCGAATTGGTACTGGGCGTGGCAGACGGTGCCCAGGGAATGGTAGACCAGGACTGCGTTCTCCTCGTCCCGGTTCTCCTCCAGGATCTCCCGGGCCCGTTGGTACCAACTGGCGGCCTCGTCGTATTCGAACTTGTACTGGGAGCATAGGCCCAGGGAGCGGTAGTCCTTGACCATCTCCTCGGCGTCGTCCACCCGCTGGTGTATCTCCAAGGCTTTGCTGAACCACTCCTTGGCCTCGGTATAACGGCGGCGGTACTGACAGACCAGGCCCAGGCCGTAGTAGTCGTCGGCCACCGGCTCCTGGTCTTCGCCGTCTTCGATGATGGCCAGGGACTGGGAGTAGAGTTCCTGGGCTTCCTCCAACTGCCAGCGGTACTGGGCCACCTGGCCCATCTGGTGGAAGACCGCGGCGGTGCGCGGGTCGGTCTCGCCGTCTTCCTTGCTGGACAGGTATTCAAGGAGCTGTTTGTTCAGCGCGTCGGCCCGGTCGAACTCCTTGGTCTCGATGCACTCGCTGGCCTCGGTGCCCAACAGGTACAGCCAGAGTTGGATACCGCCGGTCTGCTCCGCTTCCTCGGCGGTGGCGCCGGTTGTTTCCAGCAATTGGCGGCGCAGGCGGCGCAGCTCCGGGTAGCGTTTCTGCATGCGGAAGACCTGGGCCAGGGGCTGGACCAGCAGTTGGGCGTTCTCCCACTGACCGGCCTCGATGGACAGGGCCAGCGCCTGGGTGATGTTGCCCTCTTCAGCCAGGATGGCGGTGGTCCCGGCCTCCTGGTTCTCGTAGAGGGTCTCCATGAAATAGTCGGCGGTGTCGGCGTAGACCCGGACGACCTCTTGCTCAAGTTGTTGGATGGCGCTCTGGGAGAACTGCCGGTAGAGGCTGCGCCCATAGAACCAGGGCAGCGAGGGGTGGATCTGGTAGACGCTGGGGGTGATGGGCTCCAGGAACCCACCGGCCCGGGCGGTGCGGAGCAGGGTCCGAGTGGCCCCGTAACCCAGCCCCTCGCCCATGACCGACTTGTAGGCCTGCTCCCCGGTGATGTGGGTCAGGATGTCCATCATGACCCGGCTGCGGAACATGGAAAGGAAGGGCAGGTGCGTCCGGCTGCGGTGGGACATCCGGCTGAAGGCGTGGTCCATGACCACGGTGAGGAAGGGGGGGCGGCCTTCTTCGTCGGCCCCCGGCTGGTGCTGCTCCAGTTCGGATCTGAGCTCGCCCACCAAAACCGAAGCCGGAACATCTTTCAGCAGGGGCAGCGCGATCTCCATTGCCAACGGATGGCCGTCAACCAGTTCTAATATTTCCAGGTACTCGGGGCCCAGGCGCATGGGGTCGGCCCCGGCCTCCTCCAATAATCTGGTGCCAAAGACGATGCGGTCGAATCCGGCCAGTCCTCCCAGGCGGTAGCTGCCGTGGGGCACGGTCAGCCACGGTTCTTTGTCCCGGCGGCTGACCAGCAGCGTCCAGGTCTGGCCACCCTCCGCGACTTCCTTGATGAATGAGTCCAGGTCGGCCATCTCGCTGTCGTCCAACAGGCCCGGCGCTCCGGCCGGGAATCCGGCCAGGTTTTGCAGGCTGTCGAAGACCAGCAGAGCTGGGTTTTCTTTCAGATAGTCCACAACCCAGGTGCGGCGGTCTTCGTTCCGAAGGTCGGCGAAGTCCAGTCCGGCCAGGGAAGTGCCGATCTCGTGGAGCACACGCTCAAGCCCCGCGCCCACCTCGAACGCCGAATAGAAGACACCTCCAGAACGCCCACCGGTCTTGCGCAGCCACGAGGCCAGGCCCAAGGCCAACTCCGACTTCCCGATGCCCACGTCTCCCGACAGCAGCACCACGGGCGCCTGCCGGAACCGTCGCTCCAGGTCCAACATCTCGGCGTGGCGGCCGATCAGCCCGTAGGGGCCACCCCTGGGCAGGTCGGTGCCCGAAGTCTCCTGCTCCGGCTGGGGCATGCCGGGCACGGGCGCGGCTGCTTCTTCCACCACTATGGCTTCCGGTGAATAATTCTGGGACTCGAACACCATGGGAAGTGTCCAGTCCCAGGACTCCAGGGGTCCGGTGGCGGAGGGGCGCTGCGGATGGTCCTTCATGGCTTGGCGGATGGTGGCCACGGTCTGGGCGACGGGAGTGCCACCGCTGAGGCCTTTGAAGAGGTTTTCGCAGAACAGCACCCGGCCTGATCCGGCTATCGGCAGCGGTGCGACGACAACCTGGGGGACGCCGTTTTCGGCCAGGCCGGCGGCGAATGACATAACGTCGTTAAGGGCGCTGGAAGACGAGGCGTTGACCAATACCACCGGCGTCTGGGCTCCGGTCAATGTCTGGGCCAATGCGGCGGCGTCCAGGGACGTCACCCCGCCGGAACCGTCTTCCATGCACATGCCCTGGCCGTCGATAGTGAAGCCATCGAAGTGGACCAGATGATAGTGTCCCGGCTTACCGGCCAACTGTTCTTGGAGTTTGGCTGGAGACGAAGGGCGGAGGCAGTCCAACTCGGCATCCACCGGCAGCGACTCCAGGGCGGTCAATGCCTCGGTGGCGATGCTCCCCGATCCCTCTCCCGAGGGAGGAAGCAGCAGCAGAATGTTCAGTTGGTCCGTGGGCAATCGCCCGGAGAAGTCATCCAATGGACCGGGAGACAGCCGCCGCGAGACCCCGGCCAGTTGGGAGGTCAGGAAGGCATCGCCGCCGTTGTTCAGTAGTTCCCAGGGGAGGCCTAGGAATTCAGGCCGGTTGGAGATGATGGAAAGATGGGGCTGATCGTTTTCTGGGCCGGTGGCCGTCTCCAGAAGAGACCGGGCCTCGTCACTGGAGCCGAACACCGCTTGGAACAAGAGCAGGCCCAGGTCCTTGAGACCTGCCTCGACCTTTTCGGCGCGGGTTTTCGCTTCGCCGAAGGTGTTTTCCGGGTATTCGGTGAAGTACCAGCGTATCTCCGCCAGTTCAGAGCCGGTGAGAGGTAGGGGGAAGTTGGCCGCCGGTGCGGTTTCCGCCTGGCCGGATCCCGTATGTAAGGAAAGCTGCACCTGGCCCGCGTCGGCCAGGTCCACTATCTGCAGTAAGTCCGCCAAAGGGCCTCCGGGACTGGAACGGCCCTCGGGTTTGGGCCGGAAAATCACGTTGATTCACGCTGAGATTGAATCTCCGGACTATACTATCACCGGCCTAATATCTCGTCCAACGAGATAGGCGTGGAAGTGGTTAGCGAGGGGGATACTTTTTCGCCGCCCCGCCCCTAAGGTCATGGACTTGCTTGGTGCGAGAGTTTCATGGACTCCGGCGAAAGCTGGAATGACGGTGGCGGAGCAGGTGTAAGTCGTCCAATGACTACTGCGCCGTGAATGCCCCGTCAACGGCCATGGCCAGTCCGGTCACCAACGATGCGGCGTCAGAGCATAGCCAGGCCACCGCTTCTGCGATCTCATCGGGCGTGCCCTTGCGGCCGATGGGTTGGCGCGTGGGGATAGCTGCGGCGTAATCGTCCCGGCCTTCCACCAGCCGGTCCATCATGGGCGTGTCGATGATTCCCGGACAGACGGCGTTTACCCGGATGCCATCTGAGGCGTATTCCAGGGCCGCCGACTTGGTCAGGCCGATAACGGCGTGCTTGCTGGCCGAGTAGACCGACAACCGCCGCGATCCCACCAGACCCGCGACTGATGCGGTGTTTACGATGGCCCCACTGCCCTGTTTGAGCATCTGGGGAATCTCGTATTTGAGACAGAGCCAAACGCCCTTCACGTTGATGTCCATGAGGCGGTCAAATGTGTCCTCTGGATATTCGTGGAGACGTCCGCCGTAGTAGCCTTCGATGCCGGCGTTGTTGTAGGCGCAGTCCAGGCGGCCGTAGGCGTTGACGGCCGCGTCCACCATGGCTTCCACGTCGGCGGCGCGGGAGACATCGGCGTGGACGAACATGCCTTCGCCGCCCATGTCTTTTATGGCGCTCAACGTCTGCTCGCCGCCGTCGGCATCGATATCAGCGACCACAACGGTGGCCCCTTCGCGGGCCAGCACCAGCGATGTGGCCCGGCCGATTCCGGAACCGGCCCCGGTGACCAGCGTGATCTTGTTGTTGAGAGAATCTGGCATGTCTGCTGGCTCCTTACGTCCCAGATGCGATACCTAAATATGGTTCGACAAGCTCACCACGAACGGCAAGGAGTGTATTTTCCGTTCGTCCTGAGCCTGTCGAAGGACCCAACTATGGGTGGTACACGAAACCGGATTCATCCCTAAGTTTGGCCCTTCCGCCAGGCGCCGGCCCGCCAGTCGTCGGGACTGGGGCCCGGATCGATGATGACATCGATCACCGCTGGCCTGCCGGAGGCCTGGGCCGCCCGGAGGGCGTCGGGCAGGTCCTTGGAATCGCTGACCTGGACCCCCCAGGCGCCCATGCTTTCAGCCACGGTGGCGTTGTTGGTGGGGTAGAACTCCGAGGCGATCTTATGGCCCTCGGGCTGATGGTCGTTGACCATGCCAAGGGTATTGTTGTTGAACACCACGCAGATGATGGGCAGGTCGTACTGCACCGCCGTGGATATGGCGTTCACGGTCATCATGTAGCCGCCGTCGCCGGTCACGCAGACCACCGGCTGGTCGGGGTAGACCAACTTCAGGCCCACCGCGGCCGGCAGCGCCCAACCCATGCCGGCGGTGCCGCCGGGGCTGTAGAAGGTGTTGGCCTGGCGGGCCCGGTAGAGGTGGGCCATCCAGGTGCGGTTGTTCCCGGCGTCCAGGGCGAAGATGGTGGACGGCTCCATGGTCGCCTGAAGTTGGGCGATCAGCCGCTGGGGCTTGACCGGCGAGCTGTCTTCGTGCATCTCCGGCTGGTCGTAGTAGGCCCCGGCGTCGCGGCGGCCAGGTATGCTGTCGGTCCATTCCTTCCGGTTGGCGGCGTTGCCGGGCGCGGCCTCTTTCGATGCCTCCACCAACTGCTCCAGGATCACTTTCGCGTCTCCGATCAGGCCCAGTTCCACCGGGAAGGACCATCCGGCGTTGCGCTCGTCGATGTCGATCTGGATGATGCGCTGGCGGTTGGGGTTGAAGATGTCGGGACGCTCGCCCACGGTCTCCTGAGAGCGGAGCAGGGCGCCGATCACAAGCACGGTGTCGGCGTCGCCCACCGCCTTGTTGGCCGTTTCCTGGCCGTAGGTGCCCACCATGCCCAGCGCCAGGGGATGGTCCTCGGAGATGGCGCTCTTGCCCTTGTAGCTGGTGGCCACGGGCATGCCCCATTGCTCGGCAAGTTCCTGGAGTTGTGCGTGGGCCCTCGCCACATGCACCCCGTTGCCGGCGATGATCACCGGCCGGCGGGACTCGTTCAGTATCTGGATGGCCCGCGCTATGTCCACGGCCGCGCTGGCCGGCTTCACGGTGTTCAGGAACCCGGCGGCGTTATGGATGAATGGCGGGGACTCCACGTCCACCTGTCCGTTGATGGCCGCCGAGCGCATGAGCAGCGTGGTGGGACCGGGGCGGCCGCTCACGGCGTGTTTGATGGCCATCTGCATCCCCAGCACGGCTTCTTTGGGGCTGGTGGCCAGGGTCGTGTATTTGGTCATGGACTTGAAGATGGACTGGAGGTCGATGCTGCCGTATTCTCCGGCGCCCGACTGGTTGGCGGGCCGTTGGGCCGCGCCGCCGTCGGAGGTGTCGGTGATCACGACCATGGGCGAGCTGCTGAGCATGGCCTCCATGATCCCGAAGGTCGCGTTTGACCCCATGAACAGTCCCTGGCCCATGATGGCGGCCGGTTTCCCGGCGGCGCGGCCGTAGGCGTCGGCCATGATGGCCGCCACCTGTTCGTGCCGCACCAATATGGTCTTGATGCGGTCCTGCTTGGTCTCTAGCACCTGGAAGATCTGTCCCGTGCCGCCTCCGGGGATGCCGAAGACGTACTCGATACCGGCTTCCTCCAGGGTCTGGACGATCATCTCGCTGGCTGATGGCATTTTTTCACCCTTATCCGGCCGCGCTTACCTTCAGAGGATACCGAAGTGCGAGGAAATGAAACACTGAGATAGGCACGAAGCGACGGAATTTGAACGGATGATACCCTTCACGCCTGGCAGGGTCAACAAGAGCGGTGGGCGCAGACCTGACCCGGATATTAAATAGGGCGAGAAGGGGCGTGAGGCGGAGGGGCGGATTGAGTGGGTGGACGAGACAGCCTCACATGCAGAGCTTGAACTGGTAATCCTCCGGAGCGGGGATGAAAAAGGCTTGCTCTCCGGAATGTGAGAGGAACAGGGCCCGGTTTTTGCTCACCAACTCCATGGTGCCGGTGTCGCTGGGGTTTCCCCAGCCCGGCGGAGGGCTCAACTCGCCCAGAATTGGGTCGGCTAGCCATCTCCGCCCGTCGAAGTCGGCGTTTCGGACTCCGCAGTGAACGTAAAGAACATGCCGGTAGCGGACCCCGATCTCCGTCGGCGCGCCATCCGTCAAGGGCGCCGCCGTGGGCATGGGAGCAGGCGTGGCCGTGGCCGCCAGATCGGCCCCGCAGGCCAGCAATGCCAATGCCAAAGCGCACAGCGCCGCCCATGCGTACAGTCGGGGTTTGTTCATCAATCGCCTTTCCAACTGACCGTTCCCTACGGTCACGGTATCCGGATTGTGCCGTCATCATAGTTGTCGCAGTGAAATTGCGCTACATATGGGTTCCTTGACCACTATTCAGGGCGGGCGTATCATCCCCCCAACCTGAGGCGGGCCAGGCACGGCAACTTGCTTGGGTATCCCTGCTGGCTCATCACTCAGCGCCAAACAAGGGAGGAATCATGCGTGGAGCCGATGCGATAGTTCGCGCCCTGGAATTGGAAGGAGTGGAATACATCGCCGGTTTCCAAGGCGGCGGCCTTAACCCTCTTTGGACCGGCCTGAGGAACTCCGAAACCATCAAGGTATTCGCTGCCAGGAACGAAAGATTAGGCGTGGAGATCGCCGACGGCTACGCGCGGGCCACCGGCAAGGTGGGCGTGGCCATGACCGGCACCGGCCCAGGCGCCACCAACACCCTGACCGGCATCGCCGGCGCCTACGCCGACAACGTCCCCGTGCTGCTTCTGATGGGACAGGTCCCCCTGTCGCAACTGGGCAAAAAGGTGCAGCAAGAGGTCTCCGCCAGCATCTTTGACACCCTGGTCAAGTGGCGGGGAACCATGGCCAAGGTGGAAGACATCCCGTCCATCATGCGCCGCGCCTTCACCGCTCTGCGCTCCGGGTCGCCTGGCCCGGTGGTGCTGGAGATGCCCCAGGACGTGC
>JACZYV010000139.1:0-8128 GCA_022570905.1 Chloroflexota bacterium | reverse complement strand
TGTGGACCTCATTCTCTTCGCCGGTGACCGGATTGATCAACGGCGTGAATTGGGCCTCCAATACGCCGTCGATGCTGAACCCGCTGTTGCGGCCGTTGACATCCATCTTGATGGGCACCAAGTTGGGACCGTCCAAAGACGTGAGGGTGGTGGCCAGGATCTCCCAAGGCATCCCGCCGGCTTGGCCGGTGAGGATGGTTGCCAGGCCGCCCACCTGGTCCTCGCTGGCCGATTCATCTATGAAGATAGCGGCGGCCCCGTTGCCCTCATGAATGGCTTTGGGCCATTTGATGGCCAGGACCGCTTTCATCCCCGACAAGTCGACGTCGCCGATCTTTCCTTCGTCCACGAAGAGCCCGATAAGGGCCTCGCAGGAACCGTGGTCTGGGAATCCGCCGAAGTTACAGTTACAACCGGAATCGCAGTTGCAGGTTTCCAGCCATTTTGCCTTGATCCGGTAGGGAGCTGGTGTTTGGGCCATATGATTATCCTCCGTTGCAGAATGAATAATTGGAATGGTAACCGTGTCTACGAAACATGAATAGTCTTAATTTTGGAGTTGGCGATTACGTGCTTATGGGGCAGGCGACGGAATTATATTTTACAGCTTGACCGTGTGTCCAGCGATGCTATAATTCCCCGCGCAGGAGGTGCCCCATTGGAAGCGTTTGATTTTGTATCACCCATTAGCATCGAGGAAGCCGTAAAGACACTGGCTTCCCACGGAGACAAGGCCCGAATCATGGCTGGCGGCACCGACATGCTGGTGCAGATGCGTGCAGGCCGCCGGACCGCCCCCCTTGTTGTGGACATCAAGGGCATCCCGGAATTGAATGTTCTTTCCTATGACTCCGCCAAGGGGCTCACCTTGGGAGCGGCGGTGCCTTGTTACAAGATCTACCAGGACAAGACCGTGGCCGCGGCCTATCCTGGCCTGATCGACGCCGCCTATTTGATCGGCGGGATCCAGATCCAAGGCCGGGCCACCATCGGCGGGAATATCTGCAACGCCGCCCCCAGCGGCGACGCCATCCCAGCGGTGATCGCCTTGAGCGGCGTTTGCAACATCGCCGGTCCCAACGGGACCCGGGAACTGCCGTGCGAAGAATTCTGCACCGCCCCAGGCCGGAACGCATTGGAGAATGGTGAGATACTGGTTTCGATCTCCATGCCGGTGCCCCAGGCTAATTCGGGCGCCAACTACCTACGTTTCATCCCCAGGAACGAGATGGACATCGCCGTCGCCGGAGTCGGCGTCAGCGTCGTCTTGGACGGATCGGGACAAAACTTCGTCTCGGCCCGCATATCTCTAGCATCCGTGGCGCCGACACCGGTATTCGCCAAGGAAGCGGGCGACAGCCTGGCCGGAAAGCCTGTATCTGAAGAAGCGGTCCAACAAGCCTCCGAATTGGCCCAGGCCGCGTCCAAACCCATAAACGATATGCGCGGGACCATCCGCCAACGCACCCACCTGATCGGTGTATTGACCCGCCGCTCCTTAAACAAAGCCATCGAACGAGCCAGGGGAGGTTAACGATGCCCGGAGTTACCCACGTAAAGACAACTTTGAACGACGAGCCGATCGACTTCCTGTGCGAGCCTCGTCAGAGCCTTTTGGAGGTCCTGCGGGACGTCCTGGGCATGACCGGAACCAAGGAAGGATGCAACGACGGCAACTGCGGCGCCTGCACCATCATATTGGACGGCATAATCGTCGATTCGTGCCTGGTCCTGGGAGTGGAAGCCGAGGGCAAGGAGATCACAACCATCGAGGGCATGGCCTCTCCCGAGGGCCTGCACCCGCTGCAACAGTCGTTCTTGGAGAACGCCGCCCTGCAATGCGGCATCTGCACACCCGGTTTCTTGCTGGCCGCAAAGGCCCTGCTGGACGCGGAACCCGACGCCGACGAGGGACGTATCCGTCACTGGCTGGCGGGCAATCTCTGCCGCTGCACCGGCTATGACAAGATCATCCGGGCCGTGCTGCAGGTAAGCACGGCCAAATAACCGGCGTCCACTAATGGCAGTCAACCGGAGCCTCATCGGATTAACATAGAGGCTCCGGTTTCAATTTATGGGGGTATTTGCAAAATGACCTCAAACCAGGTTCTCTCGGAGATCGAATATAACGTTGTCGGCAAGCGTCCGCTGCGGCCCGATGGCGTGGACAAAGTCACCGGCCGGGCCCGGTACGGGGACGATACCAATCTAACCGGGATGCTGCGGGCGAAGTTGTTGCGCAGCCCCCATCCCCACGCCCGGATCAAATCCATCGACACCAGCAAGGCCGAGGCGTTCCCCGGCGTGCGGGCGGTGGTCACCGCCAAAGACCTGCCCTTCGCTGTACTCTCCAAAGAGGAATTGGGTGGCGAGTACACCGCGCTTAAATTCGCTTCGGACCACATGTTGGCCAGCGACAAGGTGTTGTTCAAAGGCCATCCCGTGGCTGCAATCGCCGCCGTGAACGCCCACGTGGCGGAGTCGGCATTGGCCCTGATCGAGGTCGACTACGAAGTCTTGGAATCGGTCGTCGATGTCCGCGAGGCCATGAAAGACGGCGCCCCGTTGGTCCACGAAGACCTGAGGACCAACGACATGGGCGAGACCGCGGACAAACCCAGCAACATCGCCATGCACATGAGCTACGCCATGGGCGACATCGAAAAGGGGTTTGCCGAAGCCGACCTGGTGCTGGAGCGTGAATACACCACCGCCACCGTCCATCAGGGCTACATCGAACCCCACAACACGACTGCGTTTTGGAATTCTGACGGACAGTTGAATATCTGGACCAGCACCCAGGGGAGTTTTCAGGTCAGAGGCACCGTCGCAAGTGTGCTTCGTCTGCCGGTTTCCCAGGTTAAAGTGACGCCCATGGAGATCGGCGGCGGGTTCGGCGGCAAGATCACAGCCTACTTGGACGCCATCGCAGCGTTGCTTTCCAAGAAGGCCGGAGCGCCGGTCAAGGCGCTGATGACCCGGACCGAGGTCTTTGAAGCGTCCGGCCCAGCCCCCGCTTCCTGGATGCGGGTCAAGATCGGCGTTAAGAACAACGGAAAGATGACGGCCGTTGAAACCGAGATCGCCATGGATGCCGGCGCCTACCCCGGATCGCCGGCCATGCAGGCGATCGTCTGCGCCTTCGCCTGCTACGACGTGGAGAACGGAAAGGTGGACGGTTACGACGTGGTGGTCAACAAACCCAAGACCGCGGCCTACCGTGCTCCCGGTTCACCTCAAGCAGCCTTCGCCGTCGAGTCTTTGATCGATGAGATCTGCGGCGAGTTGAAGCTGGACCCCATCGAGTTCCGGCTGTTGAACGCGGCCAAAGAGGGCACCCGGCGCATCGAGGGCCTGGTGGCCCGGCGTATCGGCCTGGTTGAATGCCTGGAGGCCGCCCGCGCCCATGACCATTACAAATCCAAGCTCAGCGATAATACCGGACGGGGCGTGGCCTGCGGCTATTGGCCCAACCGGGGGTTCCAGTCCAGCGTGGTGATGACCGTTAACTTCGACGGTGTCGTCAGCCTGATCATGGGATCGGTGGACATCGGCGGCACCAGGGCATCCATCGCCCAACAGACCGCCGAGACCCTGGGAATCGCCTACGAAGACGTCAAACCGACGATCGTGGACACCGACTCCATCGGTTACACATTCATCACCGGCGGCAGCCGCACTTCCTTCGCCACCGGACTGGCGGCCATCGACGCGGCTGAAGACGTGAAAAGCCAGATGATCTCCCGGGCCGCCAAGATCTGGGACACCTCTGAAGATGACATCGAATACGTGGCCGGCGTGGTCAGCCACAAATCCGACGAGGAGCTCAAGTTCTCCTTCAAGGACCTGGCGCGCCAACTGGCCACCACCGGCGGAACGATCTCGGGCCGGTCCAACGTGGACCCAACCGGAGAGGGCAACGGCTATGCCGTGCATATCGTGGACGTGGTCGTGGATGCCGACACCGGCAAGACCGACGTTACCCGTTTCACCGCGATTCAGGATGCGGGCAAGGCGGTCCACCCCAGCTACGTCGAGGGACAGATGCAGGGTGGCGCGGTCCAAGGCATCGGCTGGGCCCTGAACGAAGAGTATTTCTTCGACGACACGGGCAAGATGATGAACCCAACGTTCTTGGACTACCGCATGCCCACCTCATTGGACCTGCCGATGATCGACACCGTGATCGTCGAAGTCGCCAATCCCGGCCATCCGTACGGGGTGCGCGGAGTCGGAGAGGCCTCGATAGTGCCGCCCATGGCCGCCATCGGCAACGCTATCCATGGGGCAACGGGCAACCGCATGCGCAGCCTGCCCATCAGCCCCGTCAGGATATTGGAGGCCGGCTGGGAGAACGGCAAGAGCTGATCTAACCTTCAACTAAGGCAACCAAAGCCGTCCTTCCAGGCAACGTGCCCGGATAGACGGCTTTATTTTTCCTGCGGCTGTGCGGAAATCCCCCTGGATCAGCCAAGAGGCCTATCCCACACGCAATGGGAAGGTTGGGATGGGTAGGCGCCCTCCCGGATTGGCCTCACTTGGGGTTGACAACCCCCGCGCCATGTCAGAACCTGAATATGGCGGCCCGGCCGGGTCCGCCATACTTAAAAGCTTGGAAAAGGAGCCTGGAATATGGCCACGGTATTTATCCCAACCATGCTCCAATCCCTGACGGCAGGCGCCAAACAGGTCGATCTGGAGGCCCGGAACGTCCGCCAGGTCATTGAACGCCTAGAAGAGCTTTACCCCGGCATCAGGGACCGGCTGGTTGAAGACGGTGAGATCCGGCCCAATCTGGCCATCGCCATCGACGGCGACCTGGCAATCATGGGGATGCTGGAGAAGGTTGGCGAGAATAGCGAAGTCCACTTTGTCCCAGCCATCGGCGGGGGCTATTAAAGGTCGTTGGCGGGTTCCGGTCCTCTCTGGGCCGGGTTGGCGATCCCGTTGACTGGCCTGAATCACGACACTTACAATTGTTAACCGTGCCCGCTTGCCGCCAAGACGTGGAGGGAGCTTTATTGGACCGATCGATATGAATTCCAAACCCCGGGTGGAAAACCCCGTTTCGGCTGGAGGCGTTGTTTACCAGACGAACGGCGGGCGGTTGGAGACCGTGCTTTGCGGCCGCCTTCAACCGGTTCGGTGGAGCCTGGCCAAGGGCACTCCGGACCCCGGCGAATCGCTGGAGCAGACCGCCCTGCGGGAGGTCCGCGAGGAAACCGGTCTGGAAGTCCGGATCGACGGTTCCCTGGGCAGCATCGACTATTGGTTCGCCGACCGGGGGAAAGATGTCCGCTATCATAAGACAGTGCATTTTTTTCTGATGGTGGCAGTCGGCGGCACCACGGACCAGCACGACCCGGAGTTTGACGTGGTCCAATGGTTCGACGCCCAAGACGCGCTGAAGACCTTGGCCTACGACAATGAGGTGAAGGTCCTGCAACGGGCCTTGACCTTGATCGCCGAGAGAGACGGCGCTGAATCGGGAGAGGGGACCTGATTCGATGGCCGAGCGAGCGGAGGCAAACCAAGGGGAGTTAAGAGGGGCCAGGATAATCCTGCGCGACAAACGGGCGGACGATGCCGAGAACGACTACCGGTGGCGGAGCGACCCGGAGCTGGCGCGTTTGGACGCGGCGATCCCTTTGACCATGTCCTACGAACGCTACTTGAAGTTGTTCGAAGACCAGATGAAATACCCCACACCCGGTTCTCACCATTACTCCATCGAGACGATTGACGGCACGTTCATCGGCAACTGCATGTACTACGACCTGGATACGGTCAACCGGGAGGCCGAATTGGGGATCGTCATCGGCGACCGCGATTATTGGAGCGACGGCTACGGCTATGATGCGGTGACCACGCTGCTGGAGCACATGTTCACCGCCCGCGACCTGAAACGGGTCTACCTGCACACGTTGGAGTGGAACGGCCGCGCCCAGAAGAGTTTCTCCAAGAGTGGGTTCAACCCGGTGAAGGCCGTCCGGCGGATGGCCCACGACTTCATACTCATGGACGTGCTCCGGGAAGATTGGTTCGCCAAAGCCGATGAACGCTTGGCCGCGCGTTTAAAACGGCAAGACAACGAGCCAAGCAACGTCGGCAGCCAGACCCGCCCGCCGGGTCAGACGACCGCCGGTTAGGCCGCCGCCGCTACAACCGCCACGGCCTCCGGAAGGCTGACCGCCCCGGTGTATAGGGCCCTCCCCACAATCACTCCCTCAACCCCAGTGGGCAGCAACTCTTTGATGTGCTCCACAGACGCAACGCCACCCGACGCCAGCACTGCCAGGCCCGTTTCCTTGACCAACTGGGAATTGGTCTCAAAGTCCGGCCCAGTCAGGGCGCCGTCCCGGGCGATGTCGGTATAAAGCAGCCGCACAACTCCGATCTGAGCCATCTGGTGGGCTAGTTCCAGCACGGTTATATTGGTGGCCTCGGTCCATCCCTGCAGCGCCACCAACCCGTCCTTGGCGTCCACCGACACCACCACCCGTTGGCTGCCGTGTTTCCGGCAGATCTCTTGGACCATATCTGGGTCGCGCACCGCGGCGGTGCCGATCACCACTCGGTCAACGCCGGCCTCGAGCCAGGCCGCGGCTGCCGCCAGGTCCCGGATGCCGCCGCCCACTTGGACCGGTATGTCCAGCCCACGGACGATGGCTGAGATCACGTCAAGATGGACCGGTTTTCCCTGGACCGCCCCATCCAGGTCAACCAGGTGCAGCCGGTGACCGCCCTGCTCCTGCCAGGATAGGGCCATGGACAGCGGGTCGTCGGAGAACACGGTCTCCTGATCGAAGTCGCCCTGAAACAGACGGACGCAGCGGCCGTCTTTCAGATCGATGGCGGGAATAACTTCCATATAACTTCCGTGGAACAGTACTGTCCGATACGTGTCTGGCACTCAGGCGGCGCCGGGCGGTTCAACCAGACGCCAGTCCGATGAAGTTCTTGTAGAATCGCAGCCCGGCCGGACCGCTCTTCTCCGGGTGGAACTGGGTGGCGACCAGGTTGTCCTTGGCGTAAACACTGCAGAATGGGATGCCGTATTCGGTGGTGCCGCTGACGCCGGCCGAGTCTTCCGGCGCGGCATAGTAGCTGTGGACAAAGTAGAAGAAGCTGTCCTGGGGGATGCCGTCCAATACGGGGTGCCGGTCGAGAACACCATCAGGGAACCTGACGTTGTTCCAACCCATGTGGGGCACCTTCAGTCCGGGCGGCAGCAGTTTGGCGTTGCCCGGCACCACTCCCAGACAGGGTTCGTCCCCCTCCTCGGTCCGGTCCATCAGCAATTGCAGGCCGAGGCAGACGCCCAAAAACGGCCTTCCCGATGCGATGTAATCCCGGATGGGCCCCACCAAGTTTCGCTGGTTCAGGGCGTCCATGGCCGCCGGCCCCGAGCCCACGCCGGGTAACACCAGGGCATCGGCGTCGTCAAATTCTCCCGCGTCGCCGGTCACCAGCGGAGTCACGCCATGGGACTCCAGCGCCCGCGACACGCTGCGCAGGTTGCCCGAATCGTAGTCGATAACCACCAGTTTCATTTAATTTCGCGTTTAACCCCACGATAGATCGCAATCTTAGGTTTGCCACAGTCAATGTTTGCCCGAAAAACCATGCCTTACAACAAACAATGGTTCGACAGGCTCACCACGAACGGACGTAAACCGCGCAAACCCTGAACCAGGTCACGTAGCCCGCTCGATGGGTATATCCCGGTCTTCGTACCGGGCCAGAACGAACAGCAGGTCTCCCAGCCGGTTCAGATACATCATGATCAGGCTGTTGGTCAGTAGGTCCTGTTCGGCCATGGCCACCACCCGGCGCTCGGCGGTGCGGATCACGCAACGGGCCAGGTCGATGGCGGCCGATGCCTGGGAGCCGCCGGGCAAGATGAACACCTTGGGCATCTCGAACTCCTCTTCCAGGGAGTCGATGGCCTTTTCCAGATTCGTCACCATCTCTTCGGTCACCGGCTTGAAATGCTGCTGGAACAATTCGTATTTGCCCGGGTCGGTGGCCAGCTCGGCGGCGATGGTGAACAGCTCCCTTTGCAGGTCACGCAGCAGGTCGTTCACCCGCTGGTCGCTGGTCATGGCCCGGGCCATGCCCATGAACG
>JACZYV010000138.1:0-8155 GCA_022570905.1 Chloroflexota bacterium | reverse complement strand
GGAAGACGCTCTCCCGGCATCTCTTGTTGAACTCCTCGATGCCGTACTCTTCGATCTCCTTTTTGCTCTTCAGGCCCAGCTCTTTCTCGACCTCCAATTCCACGGGCAGTCCGTGGGTGTCCCAGCCGCCCTTGCGCTGCACACGGTAGCCCTTCATGGTGCGGTAACGGCAGATGACGTCTTTGAAGACCCGGGCCAGAACGTGGTGGATGCCGGGGCTGCCGTTGGCTGTAGGCGGGCCCTCGTACATCATGAAAAGAGGGGCGTCAGGGCGTTCGCTCTCGGTGCGGCGGAAGACGTCCTTATCCTTCCATCGCTGCAGGACCTTGGCGTCCAACTCCGGGAAACTGACGCGGCTGGATACGGGTTTAAACATCGGGAAGGGTGTTCCTTTGGAATGGTGTCCGGTGGGATGGTGTCTGGGCAGCCGTTGACATACTAATCGTGCATTATACCGCAGGGGGCAGGAACCAGACACGACGAAAGGCGGAAGAAAGCTGGGTCTGTATCGCGTGGAAGGTGCACGTGGTACTTGGTTTGGAATTTAGCCGTTGCGGTTATCCGTTCGTCCTGAGCCGCGTCGAAGGGCGCGCATCAGCCACGGCTTTGATCGGGGAATATCGACTCACTCGGAGTGGTGGTTCGACGGGCTCACCACGAACGGTGTTAGTAAGGCTAATCGTTTAGCTGATTAATGATGGGAAATTCTAGCTCAAGAACATGTCGGCCTGGACCAGTTTCTTCTCGCCGTGGTCAGCGGCCAGGCCGAATGCGGCCAGGGTGTGGCGGCCCAGTATGGGATCGCCATCCGCCTTGCCGTAGACGCAGATGGTGGTGCGCTCTTGGCCGTCGATTCGCATGCGCACCTCGGCCATGGGCAGCATCTCCCAGCCGCCGCCGGGCAGGGTGAACCGGGATTCCCATTCCGGGGATACGCCCAGCATCTCCAACAGGGTGGAGGGGAGCACCGAATAGATGTTTTCCGACCCGGCGACGACGATCACCCGCTGGAACCGGGCGCCGTCCCTGGGCCCGATCTCAACGGGACACTTGAAGGTGCTGGGCTGCGTAGTCATCTTCTTGGCCCTCCGGTTTCGACTAAAGCTTTTCCGGCCAGAGCTTGTAGAAGTGATGCAGGGGACCGTGTCCCTGGCCGATGGGGAAAGAGCGGCGGATGGCCTCGGTGACAAATTCCTTGGCCAGCCCCACGGCGTCTTTGGTTTGAAGGCCTTTGGCCAGGCCGGCGGCCACCGCCGAGGCGAAGGTGCAGCCGGTCCCGTGGGTATTGACGGTCTCGATCCGGGGCGATGTGAAAATTTCGAAGTCACTGCCATCATAGTACACATCGGTTGCGGGCCCCTCCCGGTGCCCCCCTTTGACCACCACCGACGTGGCGCCCATGCCAACGATGGCCCGGGCCGCTTCCCGGACGTCGTCATCGGTGACGATGGACAGGCCGGTCAGGGTTTCAGCCTCGGGGATGTTTGGGGTGACCACCGCGGCCATGGGCAGCAGCCGTTGACGCAGGGTTTCGACGGCATCTTTCTCCAGGAGGGAGTCGCCGCTCTTGGCGACCATCACCGGGTCCACGACCAACCGCCGGAGTCCAGGTATACCGGGATACTTCTTCAGTGATGCCGTGACGCATTCGATGATGGCGCTGCTGGACAGCATGCCCGTCTTCAAGGCGTCCACACCGATGTCGGTCACCACCGCGTCGATCTGGGCCTCGATCACATCGGTCGGGACCTCATGCACGGCGGTCACGGCCACCGTGTTTTGCGCGGTGATGGCGGTCAATACCGATGTGCCGTAAACGCCCAGGGCGGCGAAGGTCTTGAGGTCGGCCTGGATCCCCGCCCCGGCGCCCGAGTCGGATCCTGCTATGGTCATTGCGGAGGGAACTTGTCTCACTCCGGCCACGTTTCCCCCCGGTAGGCCATGTCGAAGAACTGATACTCATAGCGGAGCACGTTCCGGAATATTTCCTGCAGCTTCTCCCGCTGGTCCGGGGTGGGAGCGCACCCGTCCACCACGCTGCGCAGCCAGTCGACGAACCTGGACATGCCGGAACTGGTGTGGATGTCGATCCAAGTCTGGTAGTAGCGGTCGCCCGGTTTCTTGCCTGCCTGCTCCGCCTGTTGGGCCCAGTCCAGGTAGGGCCACTCCACCGCCAGCAACGTGGCGGCGACCTCGATGAACGTGCCCTCGTAGGCCTGGGTGCGCAGGTAGCCGCTGTAGTTCTGGGTGGTGGGCAGGTACTGAAGCCCCTTCACCGCTTCGCGGGAGAGGCCCCGTTCCCGGAACGCCTCTTGAAACAGGCCCTCTTCGCCGCCCAGTCCCAGGTGCAAGAACCCCACCAGTTCACGGGCGGCGTCGAAGTCGGGGGCTTTGGCGATGGCCAGGCTGAGCAGTATCGACCAGTCCCGCAGGAACAGGTAGTCCTGGTCGAAATAGATGTCGAAGGTCTTCCGGTCCAGGGACCCATCGGTCATCCCGGTGACGAATGGGTGGGTGACCACCTTCTCCCAGATGGGCCCAACCCCGGCCCGGAGTTCGTCGCTTAAACCCAATGCCCTTACGTCCTCAACACTGGCGGCACAGGCGTGCCGTCGAGAATTTAGCCGGATAGATCAGCCCAAAATTTACTCGTCCCCCGGCCCATCCGGCGGCGTAAAGTCCGGGGTCAGTCTCACCGGCTCTTCCTGATCGGACGGGCTAGGAGGAGGCCCTTCGCCCATGAATCCGATGGGGATGGCCGGCAGTGTCTCCAGATGGAGTCCGGTGCGCATGCCCAGTTCCAAGGACAATCTGGCCACCGCGTCATTGTCGTCGGCCTCCACCATTATCACGAAGTCATACCGGCCCAAGACGGCGTACTGGCCCAGAATCTCGGCCCCTGGAATTTTCAGGTCCCGGGTGCGGTCCGTGATTAGGTTCGGGTTGCCGTGAAGCATCCGTTGGCCGTCATGGGTCAACGACCCCAAGAGAAAATAGAGCGACATCGGCTATCCCCCAATAACCAGCTTTACGGGTCGAGCTGCCAAATGTGGGGAAAGTATATCACCGGGAATAACCTGCTCTGGTCCTATCTGGCGCCCTCCACGAAACTATTGTCGTAGGCGTCGGCGGCGGCGGTGGTCGAGGACAGCCGGCCGGTATCGACCATCCACTGGGCGAAATTCTCCCAGCGGTCCTGTTCCTGCCAGCCGAAAACGCCGTTGTCCGTCGTCCACAATGGGGCCAACAACTTGACGCCGGGATTCTCGATGTCCAGGTCGGTCTCCGGTTTCACGGATTTCAAGAGGGCCACGGCGTCCAGCGGGTCGGCGATGGCGTCCTGGTAACCCCGGGTGACGGCGCGGACGAATCTCTGGACTACTTCCGGCTCGTTGGCGATCTTGTCTTCGCTGGCGACGATCACCAATTCATAGAAATCCGGGACGCCGTTCTCCTCCATGCGCATTATGTTCAGTTCGAAACCCAGATTGGTGGCCGAGATGGATTCGTGGACCCAGTAGGCTCCCACGATGGCGTCCACTCTCTTGCTGATCAGGGCCGAAACTAGGTCGAAACCGACGTTCACCATCTCGACATCATCTATGGTCAGCCCCTGGTAACGCAGCATGGTGTCGATCAGCGCCTCGTCCGAGGGCAGCCCCGGCGAGCCGACCTTCTTGCCCTTCAGGTCCCTGGGCTCGGCTATCCCGGACTCCTTCAGGGCCATCACCGAGTTGAGCGGGTGCTGGACCAGGGCCATTATGGACACTGCTTTGATGCCCTGTTCACGGGCGAGGAGCAGTTCAGGCTGGTAGCTGATGCCGAAATCGTCCCGGCCGGCCGCGACGGTCTGCAGCACGGTGGACGGGTCGCCGGGGACGTAGATGTTCACCTCCAGTCCCTGCTCGGCGAAGTAGCCCCGCTCTTGGGCTATGAAGAGACCCGAATGGTTGGCCCAGGGGAACCAGTCCAGGGCGATCGTGACCTTGGTCAGCGCCTTGGGCGCTTCCGTGGGGGCTGCGGCGGGCTCCGCAGTTGCGCCGCCGCCGCAGGCAGCGGCCAAGATTGAGAAAACGAAAAGCAGCGAGACCAATATGGCGGCCCGTTTGGTGATGGATCGCATCGTGAGAAGTCTCCTTATTCCTTATTAGCTGGATCTAAATCTGGGCGCCTAGAGTTGGCGCATCGAGTTGGCCCGTTTCTCATTGAAATGCCAGGGCATCATCATTCGTTCGGCGATCACCGCCAGCAAGAACAAGCCGACGCCCATGACTGAAAGAACGAATATCGCGGCGAAGACTCTCGCCGTGAGGAACAGGGGCTGGGAATAGGTGATCAGGTAGCCCAGTCCCTCGCTGGCCCCGACCCATTCGCCGATAACGGCGGCGATCACGCTCACGGAGACGCCTATCTTGATGCCCGAGAACATGAAGGGCAGCGCCGTGGGGATCTGCAGCTTGGTGAACACCTGCCACCTGGAAGCCCCCAGAGTCCGGAGCATGTTGACCATGTCCGGGTCGGTGGCTTTCAGCCCGTCCACCGTGTTCACGGCGATGGGATAGAAGCAGATCAGGGCCACGATGATTATCTTTGGCGTGAGCCCGTAGCCAACCCAGATCAACAGCAGAGGCGCGATGGCGATGATGGGCACCGTCTGGGAGGCGATGACGATGGGATAGACCGAGCGTTCCAATACCCTGGAATAGGCTATCCCGCCGGCCAGGACCAGCCCAGCGGCTAGTGCGGCCAAGAACCCAAACACGATCTCTTGCAGGGTGACCAGGGTGTGCTTCCAGAGGAGGCCGCTGCTGGAGCCCAACTCCTCGGCGATCTCGGAGGGCGCCGGTAGCTGCCACTTGGGAACATCGGCCAGATTCACCCACAACTCCCACCCCGCCACCAACCCGATCAGGATGGAGACGGGCAGGAACCATGTTGCCAGGCCGGGAATTTTCTTTAGGATATTCATCTGATTCAGCCGGCCTGAGCGCTGGACCGGATCGCTTCGATCTGCGGCCGGAGCGCCTCCATCAGACGGGCCTTGAGGGCGCTGAATTCGGGACTGGTCACCATGTCGTAATGACGTGGACGGGGCAATGCCACATCCAGGAGCAAGGTGACCCGGCCCGGTCTGGCGGTGAGCAGGTACACCTTGTCGGATAGGAGCAGCGCCTCGTCAACGTCGTGAGTGATCAAGACGATGGTCTTGTTGAACGACTCCCACAACTGCAGAAGCCATTCCTGCATCTGGGTCCGGGTCAGGGCGTCCAGAGCGCCGAAGGGCTCGTCCAACAACACGACGTCTTGGTCCAGCAGCATGGTCCTGAGAAAAGCGGCCCGCTGCCGCATGCCGCCGGAAAGCGCGAAGGGGTATAGGTGCTCGAAGCCCTTGAGGCCGAACTCCTCGGTGAACTCCAAGGCCCGCTCCCGGGCCTGCCGCCGGGGCACTCCCCTCAGTTCCAGGCCCAAGATCGTGTTGTCCAAGACCGAGCGCCAGGGGAGGAGCAGGTCCTTCTGCTGCATGTAGCCGGTCCGGCCCAGGCGCTGGTCTTGGGTCCCGGACAATTCGACGATGCCCGAGTCTGCCTGGTCCAGTCCGGCGATGATGTTGAGCAGCGTGCTCTTGCCGCAGCCGCTGGGGCCGATGATGCTGACGAACTCGCCTTCATTCACCGTCAGGTCTATTCCGGCCAGCACTTCCTGCCGCCTGCCGTCGATGACGTAGGATTTGTGGACCGACTCGATCCGTATTTTTGGCCGGACTGTTGTGTCCGTTGACATCTGAAATCTACCTATCGGGATCTGCCGCCGGAAATCAGGCGGCGAATAAACGCTTCAGGTGATTAAACGTTTTGGGCGGGCAAAAAAAACAGCCGCCAACGGTTGAATATTGACGGCATAACAAAAAGTTAGCATTCTAGTCCGATTCCCTCCGCTGGCATTACCCAGATCAGGTTCGCAAGGGTCGGTGGCATTTAAGGCCGCCCTCTCAGCCCGGCTAAACCGAGCTCCCCTACGTGCCTAGATTATTTTATTTTTAATCGCGCCACCCGTACTATCGGGTGCATGGAGAATTATAGAAGGTGCGCGGAATCAGTGTCAATACGTGGCCCAACCGCGCCCCAAACTGGCTTGTCATGGCCTTGGTACGGGCTCTGCGAGCCGCTTTTCAGACCGGTTAATTCTTGACATGAATCTGTGGCCGCCATACAATCCGGCCAACTGGAAACACTCGTAATGAGCGCCCGAATCTAATGCGCCGGTCACGGCCGGGCGCTGCGCGATAACGTTAGGACCTATCCCGATTCAGACACGTCCGAATTAAGGAGGCTCCAATGCCTGATTGGCCGATAGTGAAATATAAGGAAGAAGGCATGCGCGAAGGCATGCAGATCGAAGACGCCCAGATCTCCGTTGACGACAAGGTCCGGCTGCTGGACGCTCTCTCGGAAACCGGCCTTAAGACCATTGTCGTGGGTTCCTTCGTCAGCCCCAAATGGACCCCGCAGATGGAGCGAATCGACGAGATCGTTACCAAGTTCACCCCCAAACCCGGCGTCACCTATACCGCTTTGGCGCTGAACTCCCGGGGTGTGGAACGGGCTAAGACTTATTCTCCCCCTCTGACCATCGAGCGGGACGCCTACCCACGTTTGAACGTCCACATGTGCGATGTATTCGTCCGGCGCAACACCAACCGGACCCAGATGCAGGAGATGGAGCGCTGGCCGCAGGTAGTAGCCCAGGCCCAAGAGCTCAGCATCAAAGAAGCGGGCATCGGGACCAACGCCAGTTGGGGTTCCAACTTCATGGGCGAGTTCCCAGTGGACAACCTGATGACCATGCTGGAAAGACAGCACAGCATGTGGGACGAGGTCGGGATAGACGTGCGCAGCGTGTCCATGGGCGACCCCATGAGCCACTGCACGCCGGCCAAGGTTGAAGAGAGCGTTTACCGGGTCAAGGAAATGTGGCCAGAGGTAAATCACATCCGCCTGCACCTGCACAACGGCCGCAATATGGCCATCGCATCGGCCTACGCCGCCATGAAGGTCCTGGGCCCCGACGACACCCTGGAACTGGACGGCACCATCGGCGGGTTCGGCGGCTGCCCCTACTGCGGCAATGGCCGCTCCACCGGCATGGCCCCCTCCGAGGACCTGCTCCATATGATGGAAGACATGGGCATTCCCACCGGCGTGGACATCGACAAGCTGATCGACTGCGTCTGGATGGCCGAGGACATCATCGGACGTGAACTCTACGGTCACGTTTCCAAGGCCGGCCCCCGGCCCAAGACCTTGGACAAGCTCTACGACATCGACATGCCGTTCGTGGAGACCCCAGAACAGGCCAGGCACTTCAAGAAGGGCCCGGAGGCCTACGAAGGCGGGCTCTACCCCTACAGCGAGCCCATCACCAGCCCCTACCGGGACCGGGTTGACGCCGGCGGCCCCGCCTACGACGACGCCAACGGCGACTTCCCCTGGAAGCAGGACTGGTTCCCCGCCAAGAGTTAACCGGCCCAATCTGTATTGGGGAAAGAAAGCGGCCACCCTTCAGTCGGGTGGCCGCTTTATATCTGCGAGTCCACTAGCATTTAATCGAGACCTCGGTGGCCCGTGGTCACTTTGAGTGCTAACATGTCGCCACTCTCAATCGCAGTCGTTGCGCCATCGATAAACCGATAAATCAAGGAGACTCAACCATGGCCACAACCAACCCCACCGACCCGAACAAGATCCGTATGACCGGCGAGAACTCGTTCATCCGGTTATCGGACGAGTCGAGCAATCAAGAGACAACCAGGGCCAGCCACTGGCGGGTGTTGTGGTCTCCCGGCGGAACGGGGCACGTTCTATTCTTGCAGACTTACCTGATGGATAACGAGGTGCGAATCTATTCCGATAACATCGCGGTTGCCCGGTGGCTTCAAGACGAGATTGAGAGTCTGCTCTACCCGCCTTTCGCCGATCAGAATATGCAGATCATCGACGCCGAGTTTGGCAAGAAGGGCGACCCAAACACCTTCTGGACCGAGACAATCATAAGTGACAATGATGAGATCGCCATGACCTGGTACGACTTCATGGAGCCTTATATGCTGGTGGTGCCCGCCGGCAGCGCCTCGGGACGGCCGCACGGGGTATATAGC
>JACZYV010000014.1:0-29287 GCA_022570905.1 Chloroflexota bacterium | reverse complement strand
TGTGGGGCATTACCCGCACCCGTGAACGGAATTGGTCGAAATAGTCTGGTTCCATGATAGGGCCTGCAAGAACGAGCTTTACACCAGTCCTTTCGGCTACCTCTACAGCGACATCCTGGCCCTTGCGTCGCATTACCCTGCCAAGACTAAACAGATAGTCTTTCTTTGTGCTCCTGAGGTGGTAATCCTCGACGAAGATGCCGTTATGAATAACCGCGTCAATGTCTAAGTGTTCCCGCCATAGCCGCGCCTGATGTTCTCCCACGCAACTGAAATAGATGTTGTCCGCACCGAACTCATTGTACGTGGCACATTCTTCCAGGTGGTCGTCCGCAGTCACGGCTCCATGAAAGGTGGTCAGTATGGGCATATCAAGGAGCCTTTGATATTCCCGGTACGCATCAGACAGCAGAAGGCCTCCTCCGTGGTCATGCACTATGTCAACGCCCTCGGAAAGAGCGCGTTCCAGGACCAAGCGGTAGTGCCTCTGGTGCGCCTCAGTGGTATGGGGGACTTCCAAGATTATCTCCGAACGCAGGTCTGGTACCCCGCCACTAAAATCAATGGCGATGCTGGGCACCGGCGGCTGGCTCTGCAGGGCTCGCTCCGCCGTTGTAAAGAGTGCTCCTCCCAGGTCATCAGAGTCGCCTGTGCTACATACTGTAACCTCAACCCCCAACCGTTGAAGCTGCTTTGCCAGGGCGTATACCACCCTCTGAGTGCCGGCGTGCTTCAAGCTACGCGACACTGGGAAATCGATATCGCAGGTCAAAAGCACCTTCATGCCACACCCTTTCCCCGGTAGCGATCGTTTATAAGGACATGTCTAGACGAGAGGCGCTCGGCTTCCGGAGAATCTGGAGTTACGAGTTGCCAAGCCCTGGCCACAAGCTCCACGCTGCCCAGGTGGCCCGGCATTTGCAGCATGGGATACTCCGCAACGGCTACCGCGCCAGCCACATCGTTTGCCTCAGCGAAAAATTTTCGAAGGCCCGGCCCACTCAATCAATTTCTGAGTGATTGGCCGGGCGGTCTAGTCGCCACATCACAAGCTGGTCACCCTCTCGGAGAGATTTCATCAATGGGATGCTTGCGTTCGCGGTATAGCTGGACGGCGAGCTCCTGCTTTTTGTCGTCGAGCCTCTTGGGCGCCAGATGACGGCTGGACGTTGAGGACAGTTTTCTGTACTTTCAGTATAGGGCCTCGGGTCACGAACCCAGGGAAGCAGAGATGAGAAATATAGCCAGAAGGGGCAAGCAGTCTGGGCTTGGGAGGGGGTATGCGCCAAGCAAAGAACCGAAGAATGCGCCCCCGTCATCCACGATGAAAGATCAGCTACTCTCTGATACCGACAAACTAAGGTCTCCACTAGGCTATCTCAATGCTGGGTATCCTAACTTCGACACTCTATTTGGCAGGGATGCGCTGATTGCTGGGTGGCAGATGCTCCACATCGACTCCAGCTTAGCAAGAGCGGCGCTGCATCACCTAGCATATTACCAAGCGACTACGTTTAGCGATGGGACAGACCGGCAGCCAGGGAAGATTCTTCATGTGCTGGAAAGCAACACGATGCCTGGTCGTGAAATGCCGTACTTTGGCAGCGTCGATGCCACACCCCTTTTCGTAATTGTCGCGGGTGAATATTTTAGGGTAACTCAAGACAAAGCCTTTCTTTTGCGAATCTGGCCGAATGTTATTGCGGCAATTAACTGGATATTGGTGGTCGGCGATGCCGACCATGACCATTTCATAGAGTACGAAAGGAAAACTCCGCATGGCGATTTTCACCAGGGATGGAAGGACTGCCGCGAGGATCACCTAAAAATCACTCCTCCAGTGGCAATCGTCGAGGCTCAGGGGTATGTCTACGCCGCCTATCGTTCGGCTGCCAATCTCGCGGAACAGCTTGGGCGAGACACTGCAAATCTGTGGCTGGACAAGGCCCAAGAGCTTAAGGAGGCCTTTCACAAGCCTTTCTGGTGGGAAACGGAATCGTATTACTATATAGGACTTGACGGCAGTAAAATCCCAAGGGAGAGTGTTTCCTCCAACCCAGGGCATCTTTTCTTCACTGGGATTATTCCGGAGCATGTTTTGCCTAAGATTATTCAGCGCATTTTCCAACCGGACCTTTTTACTCCGTACGGCATCAGGACGCTCTCTGAAAGAGATCCAGACTTCGATTCTTTTAGCTATCACCTTGGGTCTGTTTGGCCCCACGACAATTGGATAATCTATGATGGGTTGAGGAAACTCGGATTCACGGAAGAGGCAGACCGGATAAAACAGGCGTTGCTTCTGGCGTACCGAGAAATGGGGTACATGCCGGAGTTATATAGAGTAGAAGATGGTGAAATATTTCCTCTCACCGAAGGCCCGGAATATGTGCATCATCCAGGACCAAATACTGGTTATGCAAATCGTCTACAAGCATGGGCAATATGTGGGTTACTGGACATGATCTGGGAGGATTAAATAGGATGGGAGGCCGGTCCTAGTCCTCTTTGAGCCACTGGTCGATGACGGCCCGGAAAGGGTCCAGAACCGGACGGCGACGGGCAACTTTCAGCGTGTACCTGGGTGGGCAGCGCGCTTCCCCTGCGCTACACCCCGACTGAAATCGTATTTTAATACCGTAGGGTTGCATTCGGTGTCCCGAACGATGCGCGCTACCCTAATGCCATCTTCGCCGCTAGGACGAACGAATAAGCGGCGACTCTAACGTAAATCTTAGTGGAGTAATTGCGTACACGTCGTCACCACGAACCGGCTGTGTTGCCCACCATGAGCGGGCTGTGTTGCCCACCACGAACGGGCTATGTTGCTCACCACGAACGGGCTATGTTGCTCGCCATGAGCGGGCTGTTTCGGCCACCATTAACGCATGAATAGCCGAGTGCACAATGGCACTTTAATCCCCACGACGGCCCCAGCCCCGCCTAACCCCCGGTCCGGATAAAGTCGGCTATGCGCTCGCCGATCATCATGGTGGTGACGTTGGTGTTGGCGCGGATGCAGTTGGGCATAATCGATGCATCGGCTATACGCAGGTTCTCCAGACCGTGGACGCGGCCGTGTTGATCGACCACGGCCATGCCGTCCGAGGATGGACCCATCTTGCAGGTGCCGGATATGTGCTGTCCGGTAGTGACGTCCCGGGCGCAGAAGGCGTCCAGTGAATCGTCAGAGGCCAACTCCTCGTCGGTGGGCTCTATCCGGTACTCCACGATGTCCTTGAAGGTCTCATCACCGCCCAGATCGACGCAGGTCCGCACCAGCTCCCGCATCCGCTTCCGGTCAAAGGGGTCCCGCAGATACCGGTACTCCAGCGAGGGCTGTTCGTTGGGGTCGGTGGAGGTCAGGCGCAATTCCCCGGAGCTCATGGCCAGGTCCAGTATGCCCAGCATACGGACGCCCAGAGGCTCCATGCGCCCGCCGCCCCGGTCTACCCGCTCGGTGGCGTAGGACTGCATCAGGATCATCAGGTCGTTGCGCAGGTCAGACCCTTGTGAGGTCCACCGCAGACCCATCTGCACCCTGGGGGCGAAACCGTCCAGGGGATAACCCTCCTTGGTCTTGAAGGTCACGTAGATCATGGGGTGGTCGCGGAGGTTCTGGCCCACGCCGGACAAATCGTGGACGACCGGCAGGCCCATCTCTTGCAGGTGGGCCGAGGGGCCGACGCCCGACAGCAGCATGATCTGGGGTGACCCGATGGCACCGGAACTGAGGACGATCAGGCCTGCTTCAGCGGTAAATATCTCGCCGCCGCTCTCAACCTCCACGCCGACGGCTTTCTTGCCTTCGAAGATGATCCGCCGGGTGGTGCAGTTTGGGCGGATGGTCAGATTGAGCCGGTGCCGGGCGGGGTTCAGATAGCCCAGGGCGGTGCTGAACCGGATGCCGTTGGGGTTGTTGAAGGGGATCGGGCCGATGCCGGACGCTTCAGGATGATTGTGGTCCGGGCTTTCGGGAAAACCGGCGGCCCGGCAGGAGGCCTGGAAGGCGGCTTGGTCGGCCAACAGCTCGTCCTGCTTGAACCGGCGGGCGATTATGGGGCCTTCCGAGCTATGGAAATCGTCGTCGGGGAAGTCGGTGTCCGTCTCGATCTTCCGAAGGTACTGGAGACACTGGGGAAAGCTCCACTCGTCGTTGCCCATGGCCGCCCAGGAGTCGTAGTCCTCTGGGATACCCCGGAGAAAGACCTGGCCGTTGATGGCGCTGGAGCCGCCGGTAACCTTGCCCCTGGGCACCATCATGGGCGGCGATGTCTCGGTGGCCTTGCCCCAGAACTGCCAGTTGTGGTCGCTGGTCATGATATCGGTGGCCGTTGCATAACCGAATTTAACTTCGTCGGGCAGTTGCTCGAACTCGGGATAGTCCGGCCCGGCCTCCAACAGCAAGACGGAACGGTCCGGGTCCTCGCTGAGCCGGGAAGCCACGATTGAGCCGGCCGAGCCGGCCCCGACCACGATAATGTCGTACTTCATATCCGCTCCCTTTTTCTCTGGTGTGGCCGGCCTGCGTGTTGTCCCTTCTTGCCGCAGGCCGTGCGTGCCGCAGGCCTGGATAATACTGGCGGCCCCAAGCAGCGTCAACCATGCGCCAGATAGGGGCGTGTTCCACGGATCCGCCTCGATTGACAACCGGGGTCACGCCATTAAAATGGCAGAAGCCAGTCTGAACCGAGGAAAATTTGTATTCATGATCACGAAATTTGGAACCCTGTATGCCGGACACGTCGATCTGGGGGACCTTGGCCTGGGCGCCACGGCCGTGAATGACCGCCGCTTCGATAACGACCATCTGATGACCATCTTCGACCGGGTGGAGCAGATGGTTAAAGTGATGGATGACCTGGGTTACCACAGCTTCTGGGCTGCGGAACACCATTTTCAGCACGAGGGCAACGAGACCATTCCCAACCTGCTGCTCCTCTACGTACACCTGGCCAACATCACCAAGCAATTGAAATTCGGCTGCGGCTTCAACATCAACCCGATGTGGCATCCTCTGCGGTTGGCCGAGGACTATGCCACGGCCGACATACTGACCAAAGGAAGGGTGATCTTCGGGGTGGGCCGTGGGTACCACTCCCGGGAGGTTGACACCTTTGGCGTCCCCAGCACCGCTTCGGACAACGACGCAAACCGGGAGATGTTCGAGGAACAGATCGAGATCATCATGAAGGCCTTCAACGAAGAGTCCTTCTCCTATCAGGGCAAGCACTACACTCTCCCGCCCGAAGTCCCCTACCGGGGCTATACCCTGAAGGAGATCACCCTGGTGCCACGGCCCATGCGCCTGCCGGTGGAAACTTGGCAGCCCATGGTCAGCGCCAGCCAGCGGGCCATGGACTTCATGGCCAAGCACAATATCCAGGCCATCATCGGCGGCGGGGCCGTTACCGGCGGCCCCGCGGATGATGTGATTCAGCGCTGGACCGAAACCCTGGTCGATCACGGCTACAGCGATATCCAATTGGGCAGCAGATTGGTGCTTGGACTGCCCACTTTCATCGCTGAGAACGAAAAAGAGGCCATGGACCAGGCCAGGAAGTACCTGGAAGAGGACATGAAGATGTTTGCCCCGCTTGGTTTCTTCCGCGCCTTCACTCCGGAGATGCTCGAGGCATTGGGCGACCCAAAGCGGGCTCCCTCCGCCGGGTTGCCGACCATGGAAGATACGGTTGCCGCGGGCGCTTGGGTCTGCGGCACCGCCGAGCACGTCACGGAGCACATCATGGAGATCCAGGACAAATACCCAGGCCTTGAGTACATGCACGTGGGCTGTAGCCGTCAGGGCACGCCCCTGGACGTGATGATTGAGCAACTTGAGCGCTTCGGCAAAGAGGTCATGCCCAAGTTCAATGTGGCGACACCTGCCTAGCCCTTGGACCTGATCGATTCAGACGGGCGGATAGACGCAAGAGCGCCGGAATGTGGACCAGTCCCCTTCCGGCGCTCTGATCATGCGGCCGATCTTTGCGGATCAACCGGCCCTTCAGCCGGAAAAGGAATCAGATGGACGCCACATTAGGCTGGGGATCCGACGTTCTGGTCTGGAACGCCGTGGTGCTCACCGTGGTCTCGCTGGCAGTTGGGGTGCTGGGCGGATTCGTGGGATTGGCCTTGGGGACAATGCGTCTTCCCGCCATGTTATTGATGGGGTTGGCCGCGCCCACCGCCGGCGGCACCAACATCCTGGTCAGCAGCATCAGCTCCATCTTCGGCGCGATCAGGCACCTGCGCGAAGGACGGGTCAACTTCCGGCTGGTGTTGATCATGGGCGGTCCGGCATTCGCTGGGGCGTTCGTGGGCGGGTTTCTGGGAGGCCGCGTGTCAGAGTCCATCCTTCTTTCCGCCGCCGGTATATTGGTGTTGTGGCAGGGGGTGGAGCTTCGGATGAGAGGCAGGGCAGCCGCCGGCACCGGAGATGAATTCGAGACCACGTACACCGGCAGGCGTCTGCTATTGGGAGGGGGAATGGGGCTGGGTGTGGGTCTCCTTGGCGGAGCTGTCGGGCTCATACTGGGCAGCATCCGGCTGCCCGCCTTGATCCGCATACTGAAGGTGGACCCCAGGATCGCGGCGGGCACCAATCTGGTCATCGGCTTCGTGATGGGGTCTCTTGGCTGGGTGGGCCACGCCCTGCGCGGGCAGGTCGACTACCAACTGCTGCTGCTGATGGGCGCGGGCGCTGCCGTGGGCAGCTATTACGGGGCAAAGCTCACCGGCAAGGTCGATCTGGCGACACTGATTGCAGCGATGGGTTACGTGCTCGTGGCGGTGGGCGCAATACTGATATGGCGCGGTGTGACCGCATAGCCTTCTGGAAAGCAAGCAAAAAAAGAGTCCTTCCCGAAATGCCGGGAAGGACTCTTTTCTTTTTCTGGTCGGGGTGGTCGGATTCGAACCGACGACCCCCTACACCCCATGCAGGTGCCCTGCCGGACTGGGCCACACCCCGACGCTCCGCAATTATAGCACCCACGAGCCAGGCGCGGCCTCCCCGTTTGCAGGACCGCCGCGGGTTTGTTACGCCTGATTCGCCGGGCTACAGAAGGGCGAGCTCGGGTTCGTCTTCGGACTGAGGGTCCAAGTCCACCTGGCGGCCGTCTTTTATGACCGAGCACAGGTGTTTACCGCCCTGCAGCACGCGGATGTCCTCCAGAGGATCGGCATCCAGGATCAACACGTCGGCCAATTTGCCGGACTCGATGACGCCCAGATCGCCCTCCATTCCCACCGAATAGGCATTGTCTTTGGTGTAGGCGGTGATGGCCTCCATCGGCGTGTAACCTCCGAATTTGACCATGATCTCCGCCTCGTGGGCGTGGAGCGTGCCATAGGGCATCACCGGAGAGTTTCCGGTGTCTGTGCCGCACATGACCTTGACCCCCAGAGATCGGGCGGTTTGCAGAACGGTCATCGCACTATCTACGTTGCGTTTTATGACGTCCAGTTCCTCGTCGCTGCGCCCCTTTTCCTTGCCAACTTCCAGGGCCTCGAAAAGGAAAGTCGTGGTGGGCATGATGCGCACGCCCGCCTCGGCCACGGCGTAGAGGTCTCCTTCCGTGGCCAGGTCGGCATGCATGATCCAATCGATTCCGGCTTCGGCGGCCGCTTTGGTGGAACCGGCCCCGCGGGAATGGATGCTGATGCGTGCGTTCCGGCGGTGGGCCTCCTCCACAACCGCCGCCATCTCCTCCTTGGCGAAGGTCTGGGTATCGCCCCAGGTGCTGTCGGCCAGTTTGATGAAGTCGACGCCGTGCTTGGTCTGCCGTCGCACTTCGGTGATCATGTCGGATACGTTGTTGGCCAAGATGCCCAAGGTGTGCTCAGGAGTGCCGACCCACGAGGGCTCGTAGTCGCCGATGCTGCCGTAGGTGACGATGAATCGGCCGGCGGTGTAGATGCGCGGCCCCTCGACCAGGCCGGCGTTGATGGCGTCGCGCAGGCCGACCTCGATGAACCAGGTCCCACCCGGTATGGAGATGCTGGTGACCCCGGAGCGAAGTACGGTCTGGGCGTTTCGCGCCGCCCTCAGCGCGCCAAACCCCGGGTTGACGGTCCCCCGGGCGCTGGCGTAACCCTGGACCGCCGGCATGCCGAAGGAGAGGTGGCAGTGACCATCGATCAGCCCGGGCATGATCCAACGCCCCGTCGCGTCGATCACATCGACCTTGGCGGTGTCTTCCAGGTTGATGCCGCCGGGAAGGTCCCCGACACTGGAGATGCGGTTGCCCTGGATCACCACCGCGGTGTTTTCAACGGCAGGCGCGCCCGAACCGTCGATAAGCGTGCCGTTTCGAATCACCAACGTTTTCGACTCTGTTTTTGACATTTTCACTCCATCTCGGCTCATACGCCTTAATCCCGCTTCAAAATAAGGGTGGGTTGTCACGGAAAACCAAGTTTGTGACCAAGTTCGTGAATTGTAATTCCGGCGGTAAACCGAGTCAAACTGCCGGCGCCAAGGCCATGATTGGCCCATTGCAGCGATTTCCCCCGTTGGGCATAATGGCTGATAGCTGACGGCTGATGGCTGAAAGCCAGGAGGAACTCCCAATGTCCGGACCCCTGGACGGCGTCAAGGTGGTGGACTTCACCGAGATCATCGCTGGGCCTTTGGCCGGCCGGCTGCTGGCCGACCTGGGCGCCGACGTGATCAAGGTGGAACCTCCTTGGGGCGAACCCTGGCGGCTCACCCAGCGGTTCACTCCCACCGAGAGCCGGACCTTCATGACCTATAACCGGGGCAAACGCAGCCTGCCACTAGACCTGACCAAGGACGAGGCCGCCGTGATCATCAAGCGGCTCATTCCGGGTATGGACATCGCCCTGGTAAACTTCCGGCCCGACGTGGCGGTGAAATTGGGGGTGGACTTCGAGACGCTTTCCGCCATGAATCCCCGTTTGATCTACTGCGAACTGACCGCCTACGGCAGGGAGGGCCCCGACGCGGAACGGCCCGGTTACGACATGATCGTCCAGGCCATGACCGGGATGGTCGCCTCCGAGACCAAGACTCTGGACGGAGTTCCGTCGTGGGTCTGGTCCAGCCCTCTGATAGACACCGCGGCCGGCATCTGCATGGCCTGGTCGGTGTGCGCAGCCTTGTACGCCCGGGAGCGCACCGGCGTGGGCCAGAAGATCGAAACCAGCCTCTTGGCGTCGGCCCTTTCGTTGATGGGGGCCAGGTTCCTCCACGTGGAATCGCTGGACAAGGAAATGAGGAAAAACACCATCACGGAATTGGAGGCCAAACGAAAGGAAGGCGCGTCCTACGGAGAGATGGTCGCCGCCTCGCCAGGAAGCCGCCGCCGCGAGCACCACGGGAACCTCTATTACCGGGTCTACTACACCAAGGACTCCCCCATCGGCGTGGGCTGTCTCAGCGATTCGCTACGCCGCCGTTTATTGGATACCCTGGGTCTAACCGACGATGGCTTGGAGCCCGGCTGGGACCCGGCCAAGCCCGAGTCTCAAGCCTACACTCGGGCATTGGAGCGCCGCGCCGAAGAATTGATCGCCCAGAAGTCCAGCGCCGAATGGCTCCGGATATTCGAGGAACTAGCCATTCCCGCCGGACCGGTGCGGTTCATCGAGGAGTTGTTCGAAGACCCCCAGGTGGTTGCCAACGGCCTGGTGACCGAGGTGGAACACGTTCAAGAGGGCACGGTGAAGATGGTAGGCCCCATGGCCCACTTCCGGGGCACTGTTCCGGCTCCTCCCCAAGCGTCCCCGGCCCTGGGCCAGCACGCCGGAGAGATACTTGAGGCGCTGGGGTTCACCGGGCAAGAGGTCGATGCCTGGCGGGATGACGGCGTGATCGGTTAGCCAAGAGCCTTCAGCTATCAGAAAAAGAGAATGGGTCCGGCATCGCCGGACCCATTCTCTTTGGGTACGTATGGAACCGCCCGGTTTGCTTAAAGCTCACCCAAGAAGGCGGCGATGGCGGCGTTGAACTCGTCAGGTTTTTCTATCTGAGGACTATGGCCGCAGTTGTCTATCGTCTTCAATGTGCCGTTGGGCAGCAGCTTGGCGTACATCTCGCCGCATTCCACGGGAATGATCGCGTCCTGCTTGCCCCAGACAACCAGCGCCGGGGTTTTCACTCCCCCCAGGTAATTGGGCAGACTGGGATTGTGGAGATAGGGCCTCCAGCAGAGCCTGGACAACATCTCCATGTTGGCGTGCAGGACCGCCGCGTCTTCGGAAGTGGGTTCCGCTGATATGACGTCATAGTTGGGAACCTGGGAGGGGTCGTGGAACGCCAGCTTCAGCCTGGTGTCTCCGGAAACCATGAAGATCTCGGTGATCTCGCCCTTCTCGGGGCGCACCCCGGCCGCATCGATCAGCACCAAGCCCTTGAGGCCGTGTTGGTCCATGGCCGCCATCTCAGCGGCGATCCAGCCGCCGATGGAATGCCCAACCAGAACATAATTCTCCAGGCCCAACTCCCGGACCATATCCTGGTAGAAATGGGCCAGGTCATTGATGGTGTACAGCCATTCGGGCCGTTCGGTGCCGAAAAAGCCGGGATGGGACGGCGCGTACACCGTGAATCTCTCCGACAAGGGTCCGCCGGTGGGGTCGAAGGTCCCGAATCCCCCTCCGCCGTGCAGGAAGAGGAGAGGCGGTCCCGACCCACCTTTGTGCATCTCAACTTTGTGCCCGGAAACCGTGACCATGGACTGGTTGGCGGTTTTCGCTAGAGTCATGAATTATCCCTCGTTTTTAGCCGGATTAACCGCAGGTCATCTATATCGGAATGTCATATAAAAAGGGCAGCCTATTATCTATGGCTGACGCACGGCACACCGATTTTGTTACAAACAGAGGGGGTTGTCAAGTTGACTGCGTACGCACGTCTTGACACCCTTCTGGCCCGTCAATACCATAGGTTTACCGGTCATGCGCTTGTGACCGCCGCCATCGCCGCCACAATCGACGGTCAAGGCATTTTGGCCGCGCTGCAACCGTTTCGTTGGGGATTAGTCCAGTGGTAGGACGCCTGACTCTGGATCAGGAAGCGGAGGTTCGAACCCTCCATCCCCAGCCATTCAGAAAGGCATTTACTGGATGCTTAAGTAGTGCCATTATTCCGGCCAGGCGCACCCGTGATTTGGTCAGACGTACCGCTAATTTGGGAGGTTGCTTAATAGGGGCCTATTTGTCGTGACAAATGTGCACAGTGCCGAAGCATGTCCTTCGGGGGATAAAGAGATGGCTCCGATGCTTCTTCAACTACTCTCGCAGCCCAACGCCAGCAAGTTTGGAGTTGATATCCAAGCCTCGGCGGTCCTAGACGGCAAACATACCCTTCAAATGATCCTGGAAGCCGCCGACACCGCCAAGGTCCAAGAGTTCATGTCGCCGTTCAGCCAGATGGGCTCGGTTGATATAGAACCGGCCAACAGATGTGAAACAGTAGTTGAACGGGGCAGGTGCTGACAGACTTGCTTTGCTTTAGCGATTTGCCTGGCCGGCAGCGGCCGGGTGGAGCTTTCGGATAAACGAAGAACCGGGCCGAAGGGCAGCCTGCCGGGCTGCCCTTTCTTGGTTGACTCCCGGGACACCCGCCGTCGTCCCAGGTTTCGGCTGGCCGCGTTTGACACCGTTTTACTACCTCGGTATCATCCGGGCACCTTTGATTGGTTCTGCGAACAGCGTACGCGCCCATGCCGGCCCTTCCGCAACCCCACAAACGCCCAACCAATCCTCAACGCCCCGATTCCCGTATAACGGTATAGCTCCAGAGAAGGTCCTCTAATGATGAATAAACTAGCAGGCCTAGGGCGTTTCATCGGGACATGGTATGTTTCCACCGTCCTCCTTATTGCGGTTGGCCTGGTTATTGGCTCCTCCGTCTTCTTCTATGCCTACCCGGGCAAGCCCAAGATCGGGATAATTGAGATTCCATTCACCATCATCAACGACCGTTCCGCCTTTGAGATTGGAGCGATGCTCGACTATGTACGCGACGACGCTTCCATCAAAGGGGTGGTCATTTCCCTCAACACACCTGGCGGCGGGGCCGCGCCCAGCGAAGAACTCTTCTTCGAGATCGTCAGGCTCCGGGAGAAGAAGCCCGTGGTGATGGTCATGGAAGATCTGGTGGCCAGTGGCGGGTTCATGATGGCCATGGGCGCCAACTACACCATCGCCAAGCCATCCACCTTCGTGGGCGGCGTGGGCGTGATTCTCTCTCCATTGCCCCCGATACTGCCTAGGCAACCATCAGACCGCATAGGGGTTACGGGACCTTTCAAATTGGACGGTGGGACGCGCCGTCATTACGTTGTTCTGACCGATCAGTTGCGGCAGGCTTTCGCCTCCATCGTGCTCACCGAAAGGGGCGCCAAACTAAGGATGACCAGGAACGAAGTCTTGGAGGGCAACATCTATTCCGGAGTGGAGGCGATGCAGGTCGGACTGATCGACGGACTGGGCGGCCAGACCGATGCCATTGAAAAAGCGGCATCCTTGGCTGGGATCGCCAACTACAGCCTGGTGGATGTGAACACCGAGGTCTCCCGCATTTTCAACCAGAAATTGGACCGGATAAACGGCCCAGCGCGGTTTGAATCAGCATTGTCAGGCGGACTCGGGGCCGCGGAATTGTTGGCGTTGCTAAATGGTCAAGGGGCCGGTGGCCCGGGCGAAGATTTCACTCTTTTGAAAGACCTGATCGCCGCCAATTCCCAGTCTTTGCTGACCCTGCCTCCCCCGGGCGGCATCGGAGCGGACCCCTCCGAAGCCCTGCCGGACTTTCCACTGAGCATCACCGGGCCAAAAGCCTACTATTTGTATGTTGGTCCTTCTGAGTAACCCGCTGCGCGCCATGGGCCGGTTCGCCTTCGGCAGCACCCTCCGTCGGGTGCTGACCATCCCCGTGTTGTTTGCCGCCGTGTATTTCTTGGCGGCGCTGTTCACCTTCTACCGCGGCACGTACGACGCGCCCATAACTCCCGACCTCAAGTTTGAAGAGATCTCCACGGATGTCTCGGCCCACACGATCTTTACCGAGGAACCTGAGGTCCGGACTGGATTGTCGGTGATCGACGGCGCCCACGACAACGATTTCACCACGGCCGAGCTTGTTTCATTGCTGGCCGGTCTGGCCAACCGGGGAATCTCCGTGGACTTGATGGGAGTGCCAACTGGATTCGGTGGATTTAGGCGCACGACTTCATCCGACCGGTTGGTGATGCTGGAAAGCAAACTACGTCAGGCGGGCAGCCTGATCGTGGTCGCTCCCAGAGAGCCTTACTCCAAAGAGGAGAGGGGGTTGGTCCGGCGGTTCGTGGACAAGGGCGGGAGGCTACTCTTGATCGGCGACCCGACCCGCGGTCAACAGATAAATACCTTGGCGGAGGAGTTTGGCCTCACCTTCCAGCCGGGTTTTCTCTACAACCAGGTGGACTTCGATCTGAACCACCGCAACATCTTTGTCCGGGATTTCTTCTCCGACCCCGTGACCGAGGGTCTGTCCGAAGTGGTCTTTTACACCGCCGGGGCCATCCGGTCGGCGGGCCAAGCCCTGGCCTATACCGACGGAAACACCTTCTCAACCATCGTAGAAGGGGTGGAACCCTTTTACCCGTTGGCCAAGTCTAACCAGGGCAATGTTTTGGCTGTGGGCGACCTGACGTTTATGGTGCCGCCCCAAAACTCAATCTTGGACAATAACCGGTTGGTCGCCAATATCGCCGAGTTCCTGGCCTCCAGCGGCCGGGATTTCGAACTGGCCGATTTTCCCTATTTCTTTGACGGGGCCGCGGATATCGTTTTGGGAAGGGCCTCGCTGTTGGAGTTGGGCGCCGGCTTGCGGCGGACCCTGTCAACGTTTCAGATCGATGCCCAGGTCAAAAACGGCGAAGAGCCCGGAAAGGACCTGATCTTCTTGGGCCTCTTTGACGATGCGGTGCAGGCAGAGGGCTATCTGAGCCGGGCGGGGATCCAAGTGGGCGAAACTCTCCGGACTCCCTTTACTCCGGACCTGGAACCCCAGGGCACCGCCATTATCTCACTGCAAGAGCAGGATGGCCGCCACATACTGATCGTGCTGGCCGACACTTTAGACACATTGGCGGACGCGACGGCCCGTCTGGAATCGGGAGAATTCCGGGATGTGATCGTGTCCGAGTTGCTTGGCGTGATAGTGGCCGCAAACTAGGAAACTAAGATGACGACCAGGGTAGGACGACATGAGATTTAGATTGGGGCTGAGCGCTCCGGTGGCCGTGGCGGTATTTCTTGTAGCTCTTGCGGCTTGCGGGGACGATTCCGCCGCGAGCCCATCGGGCGCCGGGGGTCTAAACACACCCGACATCCAGGCCACGGTCACGGCCCTGGCGTTGTCGCAGGCCCGGGCCTTGACTCCAACTCCGCTGTCTCAGGGAGCGCGTCAAGACCTTTTGGCCTTCGCGGCGGGCCTCAGGTCTACGTCGGATGATTGGGACCGTTTCCGTCAGGGCATGGACCAATGGCGCGAGGATGTGGCCGCCTGCGTGCCGGCGTCCGTGGAGTCGGCGCTCGAAACCTTTGCCGGCAGGGCTTTGGGAATAACTCAGACCGCCCGCGGGCTGGACCGTCTCCCGAACCTCGAGACCTTGGCCTCCCGCCTCACCGCCGCGGCCGAGCGGGAAGGGGCTGCATTCGAGACACTCAGCAATAACTGGACACCAAGCCGATCTTCAGAATCATTCCAGCAACTGGCTTCGGCCCGTTCCGCGGCCGGCCTGGTGCGCGGGCAAGTGACCCGGTCTCTACTGGCCAGACAGACCAGTCCGGATGACGCCAGCCGGAACGTTATTGAGGGGTTTTCCTCGCAAATGGCGACTCTGAACTTGGACTGGGACCAATTTCATCGCGCCTATGACGCGTTCCGGACTGAGATAATCGATCCGGACGAGGAACCCTCCGGCAACCGCCTGGGGGGGTTACTGGTTCAATTCGATTCCATCGTGGACCAGATACGGGCGCTGCCCGACTCGGCCTTGACCCGGGATATCGCAGGCCGGCTGGCCGACGCCGCCGATGGGGAGCAACTGTTGCTCCGCAGACTCCTTGCCTCTGATGGTTCATTGACCGCAACGGTCACAGTGTTGCCTGATAATTTGGTGATAACCGATACGGCCAACGGCGATGGCTCACCCGACGGAAACGGCGGCCCCGATCTTTCTGGATTGGCGCTTAATGACGCAACCGTGTTTGACGTGTTCGACACCCACATCGCCTCGGTAAACCGTCTGCGGAGGAGCCTTCGCAACGACCTCGACGATGCACGGGCCTCGTTGACAGATTCCGGGCAAGAGAACTTGGGTATCCTCCTCTGGCAGACGAGGTCGTTGGACCGCGAGTGGAACGATTTCCACGATAGCTACGACGAATGGCGGCGCAGCAACGGAGGCTGCGACCAGGGCCAGGCATTGGAAGCGCTGGGTCAACTGGCAGCGGATTTCGGCCAGACCGTGAGGGATATCGGCGATTTGTCCTCCGGTCCACTGGTCCGCAAGATGGGTGAACTTCTGTTGCAGGCAGCCGAACGGGAGCAGACGGCGGTGCTGTCCCTCCGTGAAACCTGGCGCTCCCTGGACACCAGCGCCTTTGGCCGGTATTCAGCGGACCGGTCATTCGCTGAGAGACTGCGCCGGCAGGCGGCCTTGGACCTACAAGACCTGTTGGCCCGCCATGGAATCGCTTCAGGCGGTTAGCCGGGACCGGCAAACCCCTGCATTAGGACCGTGGGTGGGTCAGGTTCCGCAGTGGAGTGCCCCTGGAATTATCAGGATGCATGGGGCGGCTCGTGTGCCAGACGGCGGCTCAGGCACGGAAACGCGGACACAATAGCCAGTTGCTAAGAGCCGTCTGACCACCGGTGCGGTAAACTGGCTAGTCTGCCGAACCCCAAGTCGTCGCATAGAGCCTGGTATTTCTCGCGGTCGACCCCTCTCCATTCCAGCGCCGCCAGAGACGCGTCCATCGGGACGTTGGTGCGCAGCGTGGTCAGGTCCTTGTACAGGCGCGCCTCGCTGGCATGTGCATTCAGGCTGGCGGCCGCGGCGGCAGCCCCCCTGACCTTTACATCCCAATCAGCGGCATCATGGGGTATATCTTCGATGTGCCCGTAGCGGGCCAGCAATTGGGCTGATGTTTTGGCCCCCCATTTGGGGATGCCGGGAATGCCATCGGCGGCGTCGCCGGTCAGAGCCAGCAGGTCTGGGATGGAACCGGGGGAGACGCCGAATTTCTCCACCACGCCGGCTTCGTCAAACACCTTCTCCCGGCGGCGGTCATAGCAGACCACAGAATCGCCCCGGACCATCTGGGCTAGGTCTTTGTCCGGAGAGCAGATAACCACCTGTTCAACATCGGGTAGCCGGGCACAGTAGGTGGCGGCTGTCGCCAGGGCGTCGTCAGCCTCAAATTCGATCATTGGCCAGACCAAGATGCCCAGTGATTCTACGGCCCGTTCGGCCAGTTCGAACTGGGCCAGCAGGTCCGCCGGGGTGCCCTCGCCCGTTTTGTAACCGGCGTACATGTCGTTTCGGAACGACTCCACAACATGATCGAAGGCGCAGCCGATGTGGGTCACTTGGTCTTCCCGGAGCAGGTAAAGAAGACTCTGAACGATGCCGCGGACCGCTCCCACGGGACGCCCATCGGGAGCCTGGATCGGCGGAAGGGCGAAATAAGACCGGAACAATTCGTAGGTGCCGTCCACCAGATAGACCTTCATAGCACCCTATCTCCCGGCGTTTTCGGGTCTCGCTTACTCGGTGAAATACACGTACCGGTATTTGGGAATCACCAACGGAAACAGGAAGTAATCCTGCACGTTAGGCTTGATCAGGACCGAGCCTCCGTTCGAGTGCCATAAGGGCACCCACGGCGCGTCTTCGACAATGATCTTCTCGGCTTGGTGATACAGTTCGAACCTGGCTGTCTCGTCCATCTCGACACGAGCCCGCTCCAACAAGACATCCAGCTGAGGATTTGAGTAATCCGACTGGTTATTGCTGCTCTCGCTGTGGAATAAGACATCCAAGAAGTTTTCTGGGTCTGGGTAATCCGCGATCCAACCGAGACCGCCGAACATCTGGAACCTATTTTGGTGGAGGTCTTGCAGGAAGATGGCCCACTCTGTTTGGAGGATCGAGATCTCCACACCTAGGTTCTCCTCCCACATCGCCAACATGGCCTCGATGGAAGGGTTTATCGCGGCGCCAAAGCTGCCGGGGAGCGTGAGTGTGATCCTAGGCAATTCGCCGGTCCCGTATTTGGATTCCCGGAGCAACTGGAGTGCCTTTACGGGGTCATAATCGTAGCCCTTCAGGTCCGGATTGTAGCCAGGGAATCCGGGCGGCAGGATGCCCTGCGCCGGCACCATCAGGTCTTGGAGCAGAGTGCTGGCCAGAGTCTTCCGGTCAACGGCGTAGTTGAAAGCCTGCCTGACTTTGACATCGTCGAACGGTGGCTGGGTTGTGTTGAATCCAAAGTAGTCCACGTCAAACTGAGGCGGAGCCAATACGATCTCTTTGCTCAGAGGATTGGACGGGTCGGAAACTCCGGCCAGCAACGTCAAAGGGATCCCGGTGATGTGCAACTCGTCGTTCTCGTACATCAGCATGCTGTTGCCGCCGCTGATCAGGAATTCGACCGCATCCAACTTGGCCGGTCCCAGGTGATAGTCCTCGAATCTTGTCAGCAGAAGCACTTCGCCCGGGATGTACTCGCCCAGCCGGAAGGGCCCGGTTCCGTTGGGCTCAAAGATCCATTTCCGGCCGGATTCCACGTTCTCCCGGTCTAGGACAAAACTCACGGGGTAAGTGAGTTTGGAAAGAAAATAAGGTTTGGGGGCGTCAATAGTGATCGTCAACGTGCGGTCGTTGATCACCCGGATACCGGAGATCTCAGTGGCGGCCCCCGACAGCCGTTCCCTCACGCCGACAATGTCACCCAAGAAAACACTGGCGTTGAACGCCTCGGTGGCCGGATCGGCCGCCCTTTCAAGAGACCACTTAATGTCGCCGGCCGTGACTGACCGCCCGTTGTGGAATTTGGCGTTGGGCCGGATGCGAAAAGTCGTAGTGGCACCGTCGGAACTGACGTCCCACCCTTCCGCCAGGTCGCCCACGATGGCTATGTTCTTGTCGATGGTCATCAGGCCGCCAAAGATCTCCACGGCGTATATTGCCGAGTTGACATCGGTGGTCAGGTGGGGGTCCAAGGTGGGGGGGTCCGCGCCCAGCCGGAGGAAGGTGCCTCCTTCCACGATCTTCGAGCTAACGGAAGGAACCGCGGGTGCGCTGGTTACTTGCGGGACTGGAGTGGAAGACCCAGATGCGGATGAGCCCTGGGGCGCCGCAGTAGGAACCGGATCGCCCGCGGAATCGAGCGGCGAGCGCGTGGGGGTGCTCGACGAACACGCGATCGCCACCACGAGAAGCAACGATAGTAATGCGAAAACGGGTTTCATCCTAATCCTCGCTTAACGGTCCCGTCATCGGGGCAGCCGCGTCCTGCAGGCAGTCTCACGGTTGGGTATATTTGAGGCCCCGTGCCGGTCCCGGCAACGTTTCGTCTGTGCCCCAAACTAATTATGCCCTTTGCTTGGGGTTAATGGAAGCGGCCATTTTTCGGCCGGGTCCCAAAGCGTTTAGATCTGAATGTTTCAGGGATTGACTATACTGGTCTCCCAAAGGATACGACATGACGCCATTACCGGATTGCCTAGCGCCGGACTACGGACCTTGCAGCAGATGAACAGCAGCCAGACGCCAGATATTCTTCCCGGTGGCGAGGTGGTGTGTTTCGGCGTGCTGAGTTACCTGCAGTTGATGGTCGTGGACCAGGTGCCCGTCCACGACGGTGGAACGCCAATCCGGCAATTGACCGACTCCTACGGCGACGACGCCGGCATCGTGGCCGGCATGCTCCACCAATGGGGACAGAATACCAGGTTCATCCCGTCCGCCGTGGGCGATGACGAATTGGGCAGAAAGGTGGCATCTACCGTCGGCCGTTTGGGCGTGCCCGTCCGTGTGAACGTCGACCCCGCCGTCGCCACCGTCGCCGAGCTTTCCATCGCTGACCCCAGCGGCGCGCGGACCTATTTCTACCAGCGGACTCCGGAATTGTTGGCCACGCTGGACGCCGCCGACCTGACACCCTTGGAGGGCGCCGCCTACCTGTACGTCGATTGGTACGACGAAGACCACATCCTACGGCCCATGCGGGCGGCTTTCTCGCAGGGCGTGCCGGTCTTCGTGAACCTGGAATCCCAATACGCCAACCGTGGCCTATTGTCCCAGCTGGTCCCCTACGTCACCGTCTGCCAGGTATCGGCTGATGGACCGTCTGACGGAACGCCCGATGGAACGGATAGGGGAGACGATATGGAGTCCATCGCCGACGGCTTGCTAAGTGCCGGGGTCAACACGGTTTTGGTCACGGGAGGGAGCCGCGGCTCTCTGGTGGCGGATGCAGGACAAAAGGTCCGGGTGATCGCGCCTGTGGTGGACGTGGTTGACGGCAACGGGGCCGGCTCTTGCTTCTCCGCTGCCTTCATCTACGGGAGCTTGCGGGGATGGTCCTTGGAACGGTGCGCCCGCTTCGCCACCGCCCAGGCCAGCCTAAAGTGCGGCGTTGCCGGATACGACGTGGCTTCCGTAGGGGAGGGCGAGCGCCTAGCCGCCACTCTGCGGGCCGAAATCGATTTTGGGCAATAACCGGCTTGAATGGCCCGGATATCCAGTAGGCGGTTAATACGAAAACCCCCGCCCTCAGAAATTGAGGGCGGGGGAGGTTCAAGTCCCGGTTAGGCGACCTTGGCCTCGGCGAACGCCGGGATCACCTCTTTGCCGTAGAGTTCGATTGACTCCATCACCCGGTCGTGGGGAATGGTCTCTGTCTGCATGATGAGCATGACCTGGTCGACGCCGACGTCTTCATAGGTCTTGATGGTGTTGATGCAGCTTTCGGGGTTGCCGGCGATGATGACGCCCCGGTCGGACAGGACGTTGGCGTCCAGTTCGGCCACGGCCGCCCGGGCCGCGCCGGGGCCGGAGTCCAGAGAGATCCCCGCCTCCGCCGCCTGGGCCTTGTGTTCATCGTCGGACTGGCGCAGCCAGCGGCCGAAGTCCGCCTTCAGGTTGTCCGGCACCCCGCCCCAGGACTCCAATAACTCTTCGTAGGCGTTGATGCGGCCTTGGATGTAGGGTTTGTCCGGCCCGAAGAAGGTCTTCATGGACTCGGCGCACAGTTCTTTGGCTTCTTGGTCGTCCTTGCCACAGAAGGAGTGGACGTTGTTGGCCCAGTAATCATTGATCTCTGCGCCAACCGGGTCGGCGTCCTTGATGGCGTCCCGGTAGACCTTGACGTGCTCTTTGAGGATGTCCACGGCGTACGAGGCCGACGACAGCACGCCGATGCCCTTCTGCGCCGCCAACCGGAAGCTCTCAGTCTGGGTACAGGCTAAATACATACGGGGATGGGGCTTCTGGAACGGCTTGGGCAGCACCCGCCGCGGCGGAACGTTCCAGAACTTCCCTTCCCAGGAGAATTCGTCGGACTGCCAGATCTGGGGAATCATCGTGATCGCCTCTTCCCACCGCTCCCGGGTCTCCCGGGGGTCGATGCCCTGGCCAACCTGCTCGTAGGCGTTGGAGCGTCCGGTGCCGAATTCCACCCGGCCGTTGGTCAGTTGATCGACCATCGCCACCCGTTCCGCCACCCGGATGGGGTGATGGTTGGGCAGGACGGACACCCCGAAGCCGATACGTATGTTCTTAGTACGTTGGCTGAGAGCGCCGAACATGACTTCGGGACAGGGCGAACCGGAGAACCCCATCAGGAAGTGGTGCTCCACGAACCAGAGGTTGTCGAAGCCCACCTGGTCGGCCAGTTCGCACTGGTCAAGGGTCTCGCGGTACAGGAGGTTCCAGTCCACATCATTGCCCTCGAAGGGGCGCTGCATCTCAAATAGGAGTCCGAATTTCATGTCATTGTTCCTTTGGATCGTTGATTCAGTGGCTTTGGCCGGTGGCGCACGCCGCCATCTGGCCGGTTTCGGAGGGTATATCGCATCGTGGTATGGACCGGCGCCGTGGCCCTTCGTCCGGCGGATCAGTCTTCGAATATGTCCAGAGGCAGGAACGCGGAGACGATGAAGTTAGGCACATCCACCACCTCGCTCACCTTCAAGTCCACGGCCACACTGCAGATGCAATAGGCCTGCTCCCTCGACCAGCCCCTTTCCATCAGCAGTTGAATCATGTTCAATAGCGCGTTGCGGATGGCGAGGGTGCCGTCCTCCGACTGATTCACGCCGTCTTCGGCGATGCACATTCCGGTGGCGGCGATGAACCGTTTGGGCGCCGCCATCTCGGGGCTGGTGAAATAATCGTCCCTCTCGAAAATCGGGAAGCGGATATTGCGGCGGGTGGCCTCTCCCTTCAATGGCTGGAAAGTCACGTGCAGGGTGCAGTCCATCTCAACGGCGGTGCCGCAGCATTCGGAGTCTCCTTGGGCGTAATGGGCGTCGCCGGCCGAGAACAGGGCGCCTTCGGTGAATACTGGGAGCATCAGCCGTATTCCCGCGGTAAGCTGTTTGATGTCCATGTTTCCGCCGTGCTCCCGGGGCGGAATGGTGCGCAGACCCTCGCTGGCAAAGGGTTCCTGGGCCGGGACCGCGCCCGCTGGGGTTGGGCCGATCACCATCCCTCCCCGGCGCAGCAGTTCATCCTCCCTGAGGAGTATCTCCTGCCGCAGCGCGCGGGACGGTGCCACTCCGATGGTGCCCATGAAAGATGCCTCGGGGATACGCACTCCGGGCAACTGCGGGGAGCGGGCGAACCCGTCCTGCATCTCCCAATGGACCAGATAGGGTTCGGTGAAGACATCCCTCAGGAACCCGAATCCCGGCAGGATGCTGGTGAAGCCCCAACTGGCCGGCTCGATGCGCTGGATGGTCACCTCCAGCAGGTCGCCCGGTTCGGCCCCCTTCACGAAGACCGGCCCGGTGAGCGGATGGACCAGGTTAAGGTCCGTGCTCAGCAGATCGGCCGCGACGGTAGTTGGCGTGATCTGGCCGTCGAAGGCATGCCTGGTCTGCATCACCACTTCTTCGCCCGGCTCCACTTCGATGACCGGCGGTATATCCGGGTGCCAGCGGTTGTGACCCTTTTCAGGCTCGTCGGCGCACCGTTTGGAATAGTCCAGCTCGATGCTTTTCATCGGTTTCCTCCCATCTGGCCTTGCTGATAAAGATCGGTGGATGCTCGTGCGAAAGTCCACGCATTATAGACCAAGAAAATGAAAATCGACTGCGCGGTTGACGCAGGCTGGACAACCTTGGATACTGAGCGTGATTTGGACAACTACGGGAGGCTGGCATGCGATTAGGAGCGATATTCCCCCAGACGGAGATCGGCGCGGACCCATCCGCGGTCAAGGACTTCGCCCAGGCCGCCGAGGGCCTGGGATACGACCATATATTGGTCTTTGACCACGTGTTGGGCGCCGACCAAACCAAGAGGACCGGCTGGGACCGGCCCTACAACAAAGATGACATGTTCCACGAACCCTTCGTCATGTTCGGTTACTTGGGCGCCATCACCGAGAAGATCGAGTTCACCACCGGGGTGCTGATTCTGGGGCAGCGCCAGACCAGCCTGGTGGCCAAACAGGCGGCGGAGGTCGATGTGCTGACCGGGGGCCGCCTGCGCCTGGGCATCGGCATCGGTTGGAACGAGGTCGAGTACGAGGCTTTGGGTCAGAGTTTCACCAACCGGGGCCGCCGCAGCGAGGAGCAGATCGAACTGCTGCGCCTGCTGTGGACCCAGGAATCGGTGGACTTCAACGGCAAGTACCACAAAGTCACCAACGCGGGCATCAACCCCCTGCCGGTGCAGCGGCCCATCCCCATCTGGCTGGGCGGCGGCGAGGAGCGGGTGATACGCCGCATCGGAAAGATGGCCGACGGCTGGTTCCCCCAGTTCCAGCCCGACAGCGCCGGTCAGGAGAAGATTCACGAGATGCGCGAACACGCCACCAAAGCCGGGCGCGACCCCAAGGACATCGGCATCGAGGGGCGCATCTCCTACGCCGCCGACAAACAAGACACCTGGGAGAAGATGGCCGCCGCCTGGGACGAGGTGGGCGCCACCCACCTGTCGGTCAACACCATGAAGGCCGGGCTAAAGGGCCCCGACCAACACATAGAGGCCATCAAACGGTTTAAAGAGACGGTGTCAGGATAATCAGCGACCAAGACAAAAATCCCCTCTCCCGTCCTTCCGCGGAAGGAGGAGAGGGTTAGGTCCCCCGATTCATCGGGGAGACTCGCGACCTGGTTAGAGGTAAGGGCGTCGGTTTGATGGCAATCAAGTTTGTTGTGGAGCGGTGTTGTGCAGGCCATTCATCAACGCCCACCGGCCAAAAACACGGCTCCGAATTCCGCAGCCTTCTGATTGTCTCCCTTGACGGTGAGACCTTCTGGTAAACCGCCCCGCTCGTCGGAATGGGCGGTTAGGATATTCGCCAACCTTTCGGGGTCTGATTCTATGACGACGTCCGCTCCCTCGTCGGCACCCGGATGGGCGGACCACAGTTGCCCGTCGAAGCGGAGCGTATGCACATCATCGCTTCCGAAAAGAAAGACCCACGTTACCGGGTTATCCGGCCACGCCAGCAGCCGTTCATTCAAGGCAACCACCATGCCTTGCAATATTATGTCAGAGTGAACCTTCTCGCCCAGCAGCGGCGGACGCATCGCGTGCTTGATTCCCCAGACAACCAATGCCTCCACAACCGGTTCCAGATCCCGCCCAACCTCTGTCAGTCTGTACCAAACCTCCCGCCGGCCTTCCTGCGCGTCCCGTTCTACGATATCGGCCTCTTCCAACTCCCGTAACCGTGCGGAGAGCCATTTTGGCGTGATCGCGCCCAGATACCGCAGCAGATCGCTGAACCTCTGTGGCCCGCGCAAGAGGTCACGAACGATCAGCAACGACCATTTCTCTCCGATCACCTCTAGCGAGCGCGCTGCGGCACAAAAGTGTTTGTAATCCTTTGTTTTTGCCATGTGAATCCTTTTACAACTTGCTTACATCTCACGAGTGTTATAGTATCTTTAAGAAAGTATATAAAAGATACTCTAACTAGATTATAGCAGGTTGAATAAGAAGGGGGCAGGACATGTTTGCAGCTTTAGGGAGAAACACCTACGCCTACCGAAGATGGATAGTCGCCGCCAGCGTTGCGATTTTCCTCCTGGCGGTTGTTTTCGGGACCGGCGCCATCGATCGGCTGAAGCCCGGCGGCTTCGAAGATATAAACTCCGAATCGTTCATCGCCAAGGAGCTTCTGGAAGAAGAACTGGGCCATGGTCAGTCAAATCTTTTCGTAGTATTCTCCAGCGGCGGATCGACCGTTGACGATCTCAGATTCAAACACGCCGTGGAAGATGCCCTGGAACCCTTGGTCCAAGACCAGGCGGTGGCCAGAGTCGACACATTCTATACCACTGGAAGCCCGGCCTTCGTATCTGAGGACCGGACCAAAACATTCGCTGTAGTCGGGCTGGTCCAGGACGTGGATGCCGCCTCAGAAGACTTTCCCAGATTGCGTTCGCTCCTATCCTCCGAGGAACTGGAGATCAACGTTACCGGCCAGCCCGCCGCCAACAGAGAGATTCAGGACAAGGCAGAATCAGACCTGCAACGGGCCGAGCTTTTTGCCTTTCCGATAGTGGCAATCCTTCTGGTATTGATTCTCGGAAGCCTGGTGGCGGCCAGTCTCCCTCTCGCGATGGGGGTCCTTTCCATCGTCGCCGCTCTCTTGGGCCTGCGGATATTAACCGAGGTTACCGACGTATCGGTATTCGCTCTCAACATAACCATCTTGTTGGGATTGGGCCTCTCCATCGACTACGCATTTCTCATCGTTGACCGCTTCCGCAAGGAACTTCAGACCAAGGACGTCCGGGAAGCGCTCATAACCACTATGTCCACTGCGGGGAAGGCTGTCGCTTTCTCAGGATTAGCCGTCGCCATAAGCATGCTGGGACTACTCTTCTTCCCGATGAATTTTCTTCAGTCCATGGGGCTGGGAGGCGCCTTAGTCACTGCATTGGCAGCCATCGGCGCTCTGACGGTGCTCCCGGCGGTCCTCGCCATCCTGGGGCCCAAAGTGAATGCCCTGAGGGTCTTGCCCGTTGCTTCCAATCAGGAGGCCGTTGGCTTTTGGTATCGTCTCTCCACCGGCGTCATGAAACGTCCGGTTCTCGTGATGGTTCCTGTGGTGGCTTTCCTGGTGGTCCTTGCATCACCGGCGCTGGATCTGAGGCTGGGCAGTCCGGACCCTTCGATCCTACCTTCCGGAAACGAGATTCGGGTAGCATCGGAGCAGTTGGAAAATGACTTCGCCCCAGGCGAATCCACGCCCATCAACGTGGTAGTTCAGGCAAGAGGCGATATTCTTCAGCCGGATAACCTGCTGGCCTTGGACCAATTGGCGCGGGAGATCGAATCGATACCCGGCGTCAGCAGGATCGACGGATTGGCAAACGTACCACCAGGGTCGACTGATTCCCTGGTCTCCCGCTTTGCCTCCGGTGACTTCACCCGGTTGTCGGTCATATCTGACTTGGACCGGAACTCTGATGAGGCCCAGGACCTGGTCAGGGCCATAAGGGACATTGACCCAGCAAATGGCCTGAAATTCCTGGTTGGCGGAGAAACGGCACAGTTGATAGACACGAACAACAGCTTGTATGACAACATTCCCCGGGCTCTGCTGTTCGTTTTCGGGGTCACCTTCGTGGTGCTTTTCCTGATGTTCGGGTCGGTGGTGTTGCCTCTGAAGGCGGTCATCATGAACGCCCTGTCCATCGGGGCCACCTTCGGAGTTCTGGTGTGGATATTCCAGGACGGCAACCTAGCCGGGCCGCTGAATTTCGAGGCGTCGGGGTTCCTGGTCAATGCCCTGCCGATGCTTCTATTCGGTGTCGTGTTTGGCCTTTCCATGGACTACGAGGTTTTCCTGCTGAGCCGGATTAAAGAAGAGTATGACCGCTCCGGCGACAACACCCAGGCTGTGGCCAAAGGTCTGCAACACACGGGAAGGATCATCACCAGCGCCGCACTGCTGTTCATCGTCGTGACAGGGGCTTTTGCGACAGCGGACATCGTGATAATCAAGTCTCTCGGCGTAGGCATGGTGATCGCGATCGCCCTAGACGCCACCATCGTGCGGGCCCTGCTGGTGCCTGCGACTATGAGGTTGATGGGCGACTACAACTGGTGGGCGCCTCGTCCCCTGAAGTGGCTATGGGACCGGATCGGCATCCAGGAGACAGATGGATTGCCTGCTCTCACTCCCGCTCCGGTTGGAGAGGCTGACGACGACTAGCGATTCAAGCTTACAATTCGGTAGAAAGGGCAGGTATCAAAAGGGGCACCCCAGATGATTGGGGTGCCCCTACGAGCGTGCTTTCTCGGCGCCTTGACACTAGCGATCCTGGAAATGTGATACCAGTGGATTCCAGCTCTTCCGCGGAAGGGCCGGAATGAGGGGGGACGGGCAGGGTTCTGTGGGGAACCGTTAGTCCCGGAACAGGTCCTTCACCCGGTCCAATATCCGGTTGCTCACGTCGTACTTGGTCAGCAGGGGTAGTTCTTCGACGGCCAGGTCCCGGCCGATGAGGGTGACTTGATTGGTGTCCGAGCCGAAGCCGCTGCCCTCGGCGGTGATGTCGTTGGCCACGATCAGGTCCAGTTTCTTGCTGCCCACCTTGGCCTTGGCGTTCTCCACCAGGTTTTCGCTCTCGGCGGCGAACCCAACCCGCACGAAGTCGCCTTTGGCCGTCTTGAGGATGTCCGTGGTCTTGGCCAAGGATATGGTCAAATCATCCTCGGTCTTTTTGATCTTCTGACCGGCCTCAACCGCGGGCCGGTAATCGGCCACGGCGGCGGCCATGATCAAGGCATGGGCGTTTTTCACGTGTTCCTGGATGGCCTCGCCCATCTGCTCTGCGGTGCGCACCTGGACCACCTTCACCAAGGCTGGGTCGGGCAGACTGGTCGGAGCGGTCACCAGCACCACATCGGCCCCCCGGTCACGGGCGGCCTCGGCCAGGGCGTAACCCATCTTGCCCGAGGAGTGGTTGGTGATCACCCGCACCGGGTCTATAGGTTCCATGGTGCCCCCGGCGCTGACTACGACGGTCCTCCCAGCGAGGTCTCCGTCTCGTCCCAAGGCGTAGGAGATGTGGCCCAGCAGTTCTGAAGTTTCCAGCAGCCGGCCCACGCCGGTCAGACCGGAGGCCAGCCTTCCCGTGCCGGGTCCGGCGATGACCACGCCCCGCTCTTTCAATGTGGCCAGATTGGCCTGGGTGGCCGGATGGTCAAACATGTTCCCATCCATGGCGGGCGCGACCACCAAAGGGCACTTGGCGGCCACGATGGTGGTGGTCAACGGGTCGTCGGCCAGGCCCAGGGCCAACTTGGCGATGCAGTGGACGGTGGCGGGGGCCACAACCACCACGTCGGCCTGCTGGGCCAGGGCCACATGCTCGACGCTGTACTCGGAGTCTGGGTCAAAGGAGTCGGTCACCACCGCCCGGTGGGTCAGGCTGCGAAAGGCCAGGGGCGTGACGAACTGGGTGGCGCCATAACTCATGATGGTGTCCACCAAGGCCCCGGCCTGCATCAGCTTGCTGGCCAGGTCCAACGCCTTGTAACAGGCGATGCTCCCGGTGACGCCCAGGACTACGTGTTTATCCGCCAGCGGTCCGGCCATGAGATCAGTCCAATACCTTGGGGGGCGGCTGGTTCTTGGCGTAGATCAACCGCAGCCCGATCAGGGTCAGGTCGGGGTTGATGGCGTCAAAAACGTCGGCCACTTTAGCCATGGTGTCCGCCAATCCCCCGGTGCCCACCACCTTGGCGTCTTCGCCCAGTTCTTTCTTGAAACGGGCCACCATACCGGTGACCAAGCCGGCGTAGCCCAGCACCAAGCCCGACTGCAGCGCCTGGGTAGTGTTCTGGCCGATCGCCGATTCTGGGGCCACCAATTCCACTCTCCGTAGTTGGGAGGTGCTCAGGAACAACGCCTCGGCCGCGACGTTCATACCGGGCGAGATAGCGCCGCCCAGATAAACTCCGTCCCTGGAGACGGCGTCGAAGACCGTGGCGGTGCCGAAGTCGACAATGATGACCGGCGGGCCATAGAGTTCAATGGCGGCTATGGCGTCCACGATGCGGTCGGCCCCCACATCGCGTGGATTATCGTAGCTGATCTGCAGACCCGTCTTGACCCCCGCGGTGACCGTCAAAGGGTTGACCTTGAAATAGGTCTGGATGAGCTCCTCGAAAATCCCGGTCAGCGGCGGCACGACACTGCACATGCAGACATCGGTGATCCCCGACAGGTCGATCCCATTCAGGACCAATAGGTCGCGGACGGTAAGTCCGTACTCGTCGGCGGACCGCCGGGCGTCCGTCGAGACCCGCAGGTTGGCCACCAAGCGTTCATCCTGGAAAACGCCCAGGTTAATCATGCTGTTGCCAATGTCGATGGTTAAGAGCATCGCTTAATAATTACCGGATTCCACACGATATGATGTGGCCGCAATTATACGGTATGCCTATGATAGGGGGCAACGACAGGCGTGAGAACCCGGTGCTTGCGTCAGGATTGGCCGAATCATGCGAGGACGAATGATCCCCTAGATGCCCGCGGATGTCCCTCCGTGGCGCTCGGCCAATATGCGGCCGTAGTCCTCCCGGCGCCAACGGTAGGGCATGGTGCGGACCTCCCCGGGTTCCCGGGCCGAACTGAGCATGGTCAGGGCGTCTTCAAGGACAACCCGCTGCTGCTCTGGGTTGCCGGGAGCTCCGAAGGGGCGGCCGAAGGGGAACCGCAGCACCAACCCACGGGGCACCGACATGGTCTCGGCCCTGGTGCGGTCGACCATCAGCACCACCGTGGGGATACCGGCCGATTCGATGGCCCGGGCGATCAGTCCGCCGGACTGATGGCAGATGGGTCAAGTTGTGCCGATGACCACGCCGTCCACCCCGTCTTCCTTGAGCCGTTGGGCCACCTCCGGCCCGGTCACTTCCATCAGCCCCGACGGGTCGGGGATGTAGCCCATGAAGCTGTAGGTCGGCGTTAGGGCCTCGCCCACCATGCCCTCGGCCTCCATCTCCAGCAGCCGGTGGATGGCCAGCACCGAGTCCACGTCCTCGGCGACGCCGGTGGTGTCGTA
>JACZYV010000137.1:0-8209 GCA_022570905.1 Chloroflexota bacterium | reverse complement strand
AAACGGCCGGCCAGACCCGGGTCCGAGGGCTCACCGGTCAGTTCCACTAGATCCCCGTCTTCCAAGCCTACGTAGACCTCTTTCAGGCCATCGCCGGCCATCACGACCTGGTGCACCGGGAAGGCGTCCAGGTATTCGTTGGACAGGACGCAGCCCGTAAGACCCTTGAATGGCAACCCGTCCGCCAAAACCCTGCTCGTCCGCGGCGTCCCCGGCTCAGCCGTAAATGCCGGCCGGCGGTCCAAACAGATGTAGTGCAAAGCCGCGGCGAATCCCTCCGGAAGTCCGGTGGCGTAGGAGCTGACATCCCGGCAAAGGAGCCCGTTTCCCGCCCCGAGTTCCAGCACCGTAAAGGGAGAGGGACGGCCCATCTCACCCCACATCTGAAAGAACTGGACCGCCAGAAGCGCTCCAAAGGACGGATGCACCGCCGGGCTGGTGTAATAGTCTCCATGTGCCCCGATGGGTTCCCGGTCCGTGTAATAACCGCCGTGGGGCCAATAAAGGGCAACCTGCATGAACTCGGCAAAGGTTATCTTGCCGCGCTCTTGTATGCGCCGCCTGACTTCAGATTCCGCATCCATTGATGCCCCGCCTGACTTCACATTCCGCATTTGATGGGGCGCCGGATTATAAACGTGTTCAGCGCCAAAACAAAAGGGGCCAAAACGGCCCCCTTAGTCATGATTTCGCCGGGCGCTGCCGGCCTAGGTCCGCTGCTCTATGGGAGTGTATTCCAGGTCCATCTCTCCGATATATTCCGTGAGCGGCCGGAGCAATATGTTGTCTTTGTACTGCTCCACGCACTGCAGCGTCCATCCAGGGATGCGTCCCAGCGCGAAGATGGAGATGAACAGGTCGTCTGGAATATCCAGCAGGTAGTAGATCGACCCGGCGAAGAAGTCCACGTTCACGCAGATGCCCTTGGAACGGTAGGGGACCATGGCGTCCTCTTCCAAATGCTGGAGGATCTGGAACCATTCCGGGTGGCCCTTCTTCTCGCCAAGTGCCCGCGAGCGGTCCCGCAAATGCCTGGCCCTGGGGTCTTCCGCCTTGTAGACCCGGTGGCCGAATCCCATGATGCGGCCGCCATCGTCCAGAATGTTCTTGGCGTACTCGGCGGCGTTCTCCGGTTTGCCGATATCCAAGGCCATCTTCATGACCTCTTCGGCAGCTCCGCCGTGGGCGGGACCCTTCAATGTTCCCACGCCGGTGACGATGCAAGAGTGGAGGTCTGAGACCGTGGAGGCGGTCACCCTGGCGGCAAAGGCCGATGCGTTGGGACCGTGCTCCGCATGTAGGATAAAATCCACGTCCAGCAGGTCGGTGGTCTCCTGGTCTGGCAGTTCGTTGAAGAGCATGTAGAGGAAGTTCCCGGCGTGGTTCAGGTCCGGGTTGGGCGCCACCGGTTCCTGCCCCTTCCTCAGGCGGTGGTGGGCGGCGACGATGGTCGGCCCCATGGCCGTGAGGCGGATGCCCTTGCGGATGGTGGCTTCCACCGAGTTGTCAGTCACCTCGGAATCGAATGCGCTGAGGGCTGAGATGCCGGTCCGGAGCGCGTCCATGGGATGGCTGTTCTTAACCAGGTCCAGCACCTGGATAACCTCGTTGGGGATGATCCGGTTGGCCCGCAGCAGGGCGTCGAAATCAGCCAGTTCCTTCTTGTTGGGGAGCTTGCCGTAAAGAAGGAGATAGACCACTTCTTCGAAGGTCGACTTCTCGGCCAAGTCGTGGATGTTGTAGCCGCGGTAGAGCAGCTTACCTTCGATGCCGTCGATGAAGCTGGACTCGGTCGTGTCGAAATAGACATCCTTGAGTCCTTTGATGATCTCTGGGGGCATGGTCCACCGTCCTTCAAGGCATGCGGCCGAGTCCACTGAGGTGGCCTCCGCAATAACGATCGCGGGTTATTCCGGGGAGAAAATGGCCGGAAAAGAGGTGCGGAATCACATAATATTCCGCACTCGAATCGTGCCTGATTTTAGCATCGCCCCATAGGGGTGTCAAGCGAAAACAAGCGTGGCGGCAGCCTACGGAGGGCGCTCGATTTCGCCGTTCTCCTGATGCCCTCAGGGCTGTTCTGTTGGACCCGCAGTCTGTACGGCTGAACGCCTTTGACGGAGGCCCGGCAGTGGTTACAATATAGAGGCGGTCCGCCGGCGTTCACACCGGAGTCCGTGCTCAACGGAGGGATGGCTGAGCGGACGAAAGCGACGGTCTTGAAAACCGTTATAGGGGCAACTCTATCGTGGGTTCGAATCCCACTCCCTCCGCCAGATCAGGCACGAAATTGGCCCAGACCTCATGAAAGTGGTTTGGGCCTTTTGTTGTAATGTCCACGGATTGTCCAAGAACTTTTCCTGGCTGCCGTTCCTCAGGCACAGATTGCTGGATCGTCTGGCGCTATCGAATTCCGCTGCAGGGCCATCAAGGTGTACTCCCGGCAGGGCTTAAGAGATTTCGGTATCTGGAAAGTTAGCCGGCGACGCTAGTAATCGGCGCTTACCTCGTAGTACTCAGTGATGGGAGGGCCTTCTAACACTGCTCCGAACCTGGCCATGACATCATCCATGACGCTTGGGGTCGCCGCCGCTCTGGCGTCGGCCTCTGTCGCCCATATGGTCACCGCTAAGGCCTTGTTGGTGCTGAGGTCCGTCAGTACGCGCGCACTTTGAAATCCCTGCGTCCCCTGGTTGACGGACTTTTGAGTCTCGATATAAATCTTATTAAATTCGTCCATTTTGCCCGGTTGAACCTGTCCCGTTGCTACCCTTGCCCACATAATGTATCTCCTGTACTAAACATGAATTCGCCAGCCTGCTGGCGAGCCACCGGAGTATATGCCAACTTACCAATGCAGGCAACAGACTTTTACCGATCTGCAAATACCTGTGGGACCAGTGATTCCGCAAGATAGCATCATGGGCCAGGTGACACCAAGGTCCAGAGGTACAAGGATCGCCGGTCTTGTAGTGGCCGAAGGGAGCCAGGGAATGGGCACCAGTGTCGCCCCCCGGCAGGGCTTAAGACACCTGATTACATGGATAGTTGTCGCCGGAAATATTTTGGCAGAGATCCATCGCCCAACGCCTGGACTGACGTTTGCCTAGCCTTGTTACAAGTCGGAGGCACCTGTATTATTTTGTAGATGGGACCAGTTGGACACACCGTTATCTCTACCGCAGTAGGGGCCTCCGTCTGGGGAGCCACAGGGTCGGAACTGGCGGGAGGCATCGCCGTAGGGGTGGGTGTGTTCGTGGATGTCGACCACCTCGTTGACCTCTATCAGTCTTGGATTAGACGCGATCCAACTAAAGTCATCGTACCTTTCCACGGCTGGGAATACTCGATTGCTGGCCTTCTGGTACTGGTTTTGGTGTTCTACCACCCTATTCTACTTGCGGTGGTCTTGGGTCATTTGAGCCATGTAGCGACGGACCATTTCCACAACCGCCTGACTCTCTTAGGATATTTCGTCCTCTATCGGGCTTGGGTCCGCTTTGACGCCCAGAAGATCGCTCCGCAAAGAGACTCGGAATATTTTCATCACAACCTCCCTTCATTCTTCCCGTTTAGGCGTCTATGGGAGCCGTGGTATAAACGGAAGATTGAACCTTGGTTTTCTGACAAGTCTCCTGCGGCCTCCGAGGAAGAAGCTGCCAACCAAAATAACCGAACGTCCCTGAGGTAAGCCCGTTGGCATGCGGCTACCCACTGTTGGAGTAGGGTGGGGGCGGACGGGAGATTTGTTGGTAGGCTACTTTTGAACCGGTGTTCCGAGTGAGTCGTCCACGATTGCAGGCAACGTTATCGTGAACGTAGACCCTTTACCTGCCTCACTCTCCACTAATACCGTTCCGCCCATCATTTCGCAGAAGTGGCGGGTGATGGCCAAGCCCAGGCCCGTGCCACCATAATCTCGCCTGGTTGAGGCTTCTGCCTGGGCGAATGCTTCAAAGAGCCGTCCCATCTGTTCTTCGGTCATGCCGATACCTGTGTCACCTACGGAGAAGTTGATCCACTCTCTGCCGTCTTCGGTATCTCGGCTAACGGTCAATGAGATGGTCCCCTGATCAGTGAACTTGCTGGCGTATTGGGCCTTCCACAGTTGCAGTGGCGGGAATTGGATGACCAACCCAGGGCATGAAGGAATTCCTGCTCACATGAAATTCAAACCATACCAGCGCTCCCAATGGTGCATATTGGATTGATACTACTTCCGCCGATCGGATCGGCAAAGAAATCGCAAAGGCGCCAAAGATGGAACAGTTGGCGGACCGGCATGGACGGGGTTATCGTGACCCACAGAACGCCTCATCCCGAATTAAGCGATTCGCTGCATCCGTTCGTTTGATTGCCGGTCTCCTTTTTGCCGGCTTTGTTGTTTTGGGCGCCGCCCCACCCCAGGCACAGACCCCTAGCTTAACGGTGATCCCTTCCAGCGGACCCAGAGGGACCGTGATCATCATCGTCGGTGAAAACTTTACCGGCAACGGCTCGGTCGCCAACGGGATAGCAATAGATGGCGTTTCGACGGGCAACCCACTTTTCTCTCTGACCACAGACGGTAATTTTGTCTACAACGGTATTGTGGTGCTGGCCGCCGGAACCGGTCCCAAGGCTGTGACGGTAACCGACTCTGGGGGTCTGACCGGGTCGGCCACATTCACGGTGACCCGGCCCACGATCACGTTAAGTCCTGCTACGGTGACCTTGGGCGAAACGGTGACTATCGCCGGAGCGGGTTGGGTGCCCCTGTCTTCGGTCTTCATCACGTTGGATGCTGATTTCCGGGAGGTAGCGGCCAGTTTCGCCACTGTCGATGCCACCGGCGGCTTTGCAACGACGATGGAAATTCCCAGAGCGGTTGGCATCGGAAAAAAGGTAATATCGTTCGAAGCTGCCGACACCAGTAATCTTGGGAACACCGCTGAAGCGCGGGAGCTTACGATACCCGCACCCAAGATAACGATCTCGGCGACCGAGGCCGTGGTGGGTTCCACCGTGACTCTCGATGCCTCAGCCTTCCTGCCTAACTCGGCTTTAACCGATCTCTCCATAGGAGGGTTGGATGTCGGAGAAGGCGTGCCAACGACCGACTCGGTCGGTAGCTTAACCGTGTCTTTCACGGTGCCCGGCCTTAACGGCGGCCAAATAGTGTCAGTAAGCATTGGCGGGACCACGATCACCATGGCCCTGATAGTGGACAATTCCACCGTGCCTCCGGTATCTGATCCGGCGCCAGAACCGGTTGCCAGCCAAACGACTGAAGTGTTCGCCGATCTCATATCCAACGGCGGCAACCTGATTCGAATATTCCGCTTCGACAACGCTACTCAGGCGTGGGACTTCTTCGATCCGAGGCCGGAGTTCGCCGGGGCAAACAGCTTAACCACAACCGTGCCCGGCGATATCGTCTGGGTGAACGTGGTTACCCGACAGGACTTCCAAGGCGGGACCTTGTCCCCGGGTTGGAACCTGGTCTCTCTTAAGTAAGTGGAAGACGACTCAGGGTTTTATACTTACACCGGTCATCTGTTGGCTCCAAAGACCTGAGCGGCCCAGGCCGTTGGCAAACTGGCGTTAAGTCCCGAAATCGAAATGCTCCCGGATTTCACTGTGAGCATTTTCGTGCCTACAAATGGAGGAGCGAGAGGATTCGAACCCCCGGCCACTAGTTTTGGAGTTCTGCGGGGAAAGGTACTTAACGGCCTTTCGTGCCTAGGGATGTACTTGGACGTTTAGATGTGAAACGGTTATTCGTGTCTAACGGCCTTTGATGTCCTCGCTTACCCTTGGATGGATGTCGGCAAAATGTCGGCAAGATCGATTGGCTGTCACAGACTACTCCACCCCCCGGCAGGGCTTAGGAAACCTCGCAAGCTGAATAGCTATCGCCGGAAATATTTTTGGGGGAATTCAGTCGCGTCGTTTACTAATCGTTAGGGAAGATCCGCGTTACGTTGGATTGCCCTTCGAATCACCTTGTGAGAGATTAGACCGGTGTTAAATAGGCTAGATATAAAAACATCGTTGGCAGGCCTGGTGGCCACAGGTAATCACAAGTTACCGGAGCGGCGGATTCCATTTCGAGAGAAGCCGATACCGCGCTACGTACTTCCTTACCGAGGTCTATTTGGTCTGGCGTTGATCGGCCTTTTTTGGCCTGCCTCGTGGCTCAAGATGGGATTTATTGGTCATTACTCCTTCTTCCCTCTTTGGCTCGGCTATATCCTGACCGTAGAAGGCCTCGTTCTGCGCCGCACTGGGACTTCACTGATCCAACGAAACTCTAAGACATTCGTCGGCATGTTTATCATCGCCAGCCCGTTCTGGTGGTTCTTTGAAGGAGTCAACCACTTCACCGAGAGCTGGCATTACCTAGGCAACGAAGGCCGGTCCACCGCGTATTTCATCCTGCTTTCATCCTGGGCTTTCTCAATTGTCGTTCCGGCCATCCTAGAGACCGCCGAATTATTGGGATCCACCAAGTTCATACAGCGGCTGAGTACTGGGCCGGTTATAAAACCCTCAAACACACTCATTGTTGGTGAGGTATCGGTAGGCGTCGCGTGTCTGATGGCCCTGGCAATCTGGCCCCATTACGCCTTTCCGGTGACCTGGCTGGGGGTGTTCTTTATCTTAGACCCGATCAATTACGTTCAAGGCCGGCCAAGCGTTCTGGCCACAGTGAGACACGGCGACTGGAGGCTGCCATGTTCGTTGGCCTTCGGGGCGCTAGTTTGTGGCTGGTTCTGGGAGATGTGGAACTTCTACGCCATCCCTAAATGGGAATACACCATTGGCTTCTTCGACTTCGTCCACATATTCGAGATGCCGCTTTTGGGCTACGGCGGTTACTTGCCCTTCGGCCTGGAGACATTCGCGGCTTACCACTTTGCCGCCGGCCTTGTTGGCTGGTCCTCTGGTGCCAGCATTCCCATCAACAGTGATGAGCAGGCAAACTTTGATATAGATAGGGCCGGTCTCGCACCTTAAGCCACAGCCCGTTGGCATGCGGCTACCCCCTGAAGTATTGTGGGGTCGGACGGGAGATTTGTTGCCTGAGACACTTACGTCAGTGTGTTAGTCCCTACTTTTGAACCGGTGTTCCCAGTGAGCCGTCCACGACCGCTGGCAGCTTCATGGTGAAAGTCGACCCTTTGCCTGCTTCACTCTCCACTAGCACAGTGCCGCCCATCATCTCGCAGAAGTGGCGGGTGATGGCCAACCCCAGACCCGTGCCGCCATAGTTTCGCCTGGTCGAGGCTTCTGCCTGGGCGAACGCTTCAAAGAGCCGTCCCATCTGTTCTTCGGTCATGCCGATGCCGGTGTCGGCCACGGCGAAGTTGATTCAGTCGCGGGCCCCGGCGTCCTCCCGATTTATATTCAAGGAGATATTTCCCAGTTCTGTGAACTTACTTGCTTTACTGAGGAGGTTGATCAGGCACGGCTTAATCTCGGTTGCGTCGGCGTAAACGGAACCTGCTGAGTCGGCTCAATCAATCACTAGGGCGTTGGAGTTCTTGCCCACCAAAGGCTGGATGGTGTTGATAACGTCCTGGATTGATGGCTCAAGGCCTTCCTCGAATCCCGCATTCTGGAGGTCCTCGGTCTCAACGTGCAGCATCTCGCGGTAGCCGACGATGGCGTTAATAGCAGTGAGCCAGTTCTCGGCTCATGTTGGCCAAGAACTGGCTCCTAGTGCGGTTGGATTCTTCGGCGTCATCTCGGCCCTGCTGGGTCTCCTCGAAGAACCGGGCATTGGTGAAGCCGCCACGGCTAATGACTATTAGCCTGGACCTGAGTGCGTTTCTAGAACCTAAGCGAAGGCATTACCTGTACCACTGCCAGATTCGTCTGATTACGCATTGCCGTTACCTTTGCCTTTGCCGGCGGCGTTGTCATTTTCGTTGTTACTGCCGGCGCTGTCGTTGGCGTTGTCATTTTCGTTGTTACCGCCAGCGCTGTCGTTGGCGTTCTCATTTCCGTTCCCACCGCCAGCGCTGTCGTTGGCGTTCTCATTTCCGTTCCCACCGCCAGCGCTGTCGTTGGCTTTGCAACCGGAGATAGCATTGTCATCGCCGTCGCAATCGGAGTTAGCATTGTCATTGGCCTTGCCACCAGCGTTGTCGTTCCCGGCGTCGTTAGCGTTTGCCTTGCCTTTCAAGTTCGCGCCGTCGTTAGCTACATCGGGGATAACAGGTGG
>JACZYV010000136.1:0-8211 GCA_022570905.1 Chloroflexota bacterium | reverse complement strand
GGCCAGCAGCCAGCCCCACCACTTCCGCACCATATCGACCAACACCCCGCCGGGCAGCGTGACCAGTCCGGAGGCCAATTCCCGCATGGTCAGGATCCCGCCGACCCCCACGGCATTGATCCCAAAGGTGCGTTGTATCTCGGGCAGGACCACCACGAAACTCTGGAGTATCCAGTGGAAGGCCACGTGGCCGGTGGCCAAGGCAGTGACCATCACCCGTGCGGTTAGGCGCACGTCCATGGCCTCGCCGGGCGTTGTTTCAGATGCCGCCATCGCTTGGTCTCTACTGATTGATATTTGGCTTTATGAATAGCCAGGGCCGGAATTGTCCGTTGAGTATAGCGGCAACCGCCGGTGCGGATGGCCTGAAATGGCTATGCCAAAATAGCAATTTCGAGGGGTGTCAATCCCGTCTCCCATCGGTTATCATTTCCGCCAACAAAGTACCAAGTTTGGGAGGAATCAACGGTAGGCCCTCGTCTTTCATTCCATTTTATTCCCGAGATTTGAGGAACGATGCGCCGCGACCAGCGAAATTCAACTCCAGATATTGGACTGATTTCCGCAGCCCGGCCAAGCAGAATATGAACGATTACCGCCATTCGATGTGTCCGATCGACTATGGCTGCGACCAGAAGGTGACGCAGGCCAACACCAACAAGGCTAAGTTGATTCAACGGCAAAGTCCAAAATCCGGAGACTCGAGGAGAAGGAACGATGACTACCACAGTGGATTCAGTTCTGTCAGATGCTCTGCTCAAGCGCTGCATGGAGCGGGCGCCCGGCTACGACCGGGACAACACGTTCTTCGATGAAGACTTTAAAGAGCTGAAAGAAGCCGGGTATCTCCTGGCCGCCGTGCCCAAAGAACTGGGCGGATTGGGCCTTAACCTGGCGCAGGTGTGTCAGGAACAGCGCCGCCTGGGATACCATTCCGCGGCGACCGCCTTAGCCGTGAACATGCATTTCTACTGGACCGGGGTGGCCGCCGACGTATGGCGCAGCGGCGACATGTCCACCGAATGGATACTGAAGGCGGCCGTGGATGGAGAGATATTCGCCGCGGGACATGCCGAGAGCGGCGCTGAACTTCCTCTCTTACTCTCCACCACCAATGCGGAAAAGGTCGATGGCGGGTATAAATTCACGGGCCGCAAGTCCTTCGGCAGCCTGACCCCGGTCTGGACCTATCTGGGGATGCATGGCATGGACACCAGTGACCCCGATGCCCCCAAAATCGTCCACGCCTTCATGCCCCGCGACGCCAATGGGTACAAGATTGAAAATGTGTGGGACACCCTGGGTATGCGCGCCACCCAAAGCCAGGACACGATTCTTGACGGGGCCTTCGTACCCGACAAGTACATCGTACGTGTCGTAGACGCGGGTTTTGGCGGCGTAGACCTGTTTGTTCTGAGCATCTTCGCCTGGGCACTGATGGGCTTCGCCAACGTCTACTATGGCAACGCCCAGCACGCTCTCGACCTGACCATCGAGTCTGTCAAGAACAAGAAATCGCTGGCCCTAACCCGAAGCATGGCCTACCACCCGGAGATACAGCATGCCATCGCAGAGATGGTCGTCGACATGGAAGGCGTTGAAGCCCACCTCGACCGGGTCACCCAGGATTGGTCCGACGGCGTCGACCATGGGGGCGCCTGGGCGCTGAAGTTAACCGCTGCCAAGCTCCACGCGGCCGAAAGCACCTGGAAAGTCGTGGACGAGTGCATGGACCTTCAGGGCGGGTTCAGCATCTTCAAAGCTGGCGGGTTCGAGCGCCTGTGGCGCGACGCCCGCTTGGTCAAGATTCACCCATCCAACAAAACGTTAACCATGGAAATAGTGGGCAAGATTTCTTTGGGAATCGGCCTTGACGAGGCCCCGCGCTGGGGATAATGGCTCTCAGCTCATAGCCTTCAGCGATCAGGAAACCGAAAGACCCGGCGTCTGAGACGCCGGGTCGAAAAAGCTGACCACTAACAGCTGACTTCTGATGGCTAAAGGTCTTCCGGTGGCAGGAAGGCGTTGGGCACGACGGCGCTTCCCTGACCCACGCCCGTCGTGTCACCCTTCTGGTTCTTCACCTCAATCTCCACCGAGACACGGTTGCCGTTGGCTTCTCTGGAGATGCCGGTCACCTTGCCGGTGAAGGTGATGGTATCGCCGGGCCGAACTGGTCTCAGGAACCTGAGGTCCACCGTTCCGGTGTGGTTGAACACTTCGGCGCCGAAGTGCCTTCGCAGCATCTCGATGGCAAAGGTGAGTGACATCCGGCCGGATGCAATGGTGCCCTCAGTGCCCAATGCCTCTCTGGCGGCATGTTCATCAGTGAATATCGAAGGATCTGTGTTGCCGGCGCTGCCCTCGAAGAGATTGATGGCCTCCTGGGTCATCTCCTTTACCAGTGGCGTTATCTCATCGCCCTCTGCATAGCTTCTCACTACCCTCCCCATTTCTTGCCCACCTCCGACGGCTGCTTCAGTTCGTGGGTAATCACCCGGTCGATAAGCGTGCCGTCCTCGTCAACCGAGACTGCCTCGGTAACGATATAGTTCTTTCCCCTTCTGAGGTATTTGTCGGCGATCCAGGCGGTAACGGTCAACCGTTTACCGGCCACCGGGGGGTTGTAGCAATGGAAGGCGCACCGGGCGTTTACCGACCCTGCGTCGGTGTACTTGGCGTAGTATTGGCGCACGTCCACTTTGTGGGCGATGGTCGGGAAACTGGCTTCCGGGTCCATCACTCCCTGCCGGTAGGTGTCGATCATCTCTTGAGTCAGCAGATATTCGAATTTATCGAAGGTCTCGCCCACTTCCAAAGCGTCCCAATCCAATTCGATTCGGTTATCAACCTCGGCCATATTGAATGCGTCCTCTCTGGAGAATCTGATTGCCTCATTTGGGCGGGGCTCCCGCATTATACATTTTGAGGGGGCCCGAAAGATTGAACCCTTATATGGCAGCCTAGCGTAGTGAGAATAGCGGCGCCTTTGAAACGCCAAAGAAGTTGGAATCGAGTTCTGGTATCATTCCTCGAACCATCTGGAGTTCGGCGCATCTCGAAGCAAGCGGCCTCCCATCCGGTTTCATGATACTAGTGCCAAATATTGATCCGCATCCGACGTTGCATACGTAAGGCTAGATGGAAGAACTCACAGACGAGGTCTTGCTGCAGCTCCTGCAGGTGGGAAATGAGAGCGCATTGGGCGCTCTCTATGACCGCTACGGAAAGTCGGCTTATTCCTTGGCTTTCCGGATGCTGGGTGACGTGCACGCGGCCGAGGACGCGGTCCAAGAAGCGTTTATCAATATCTGGCGGCGCGCCGGGTCGTTCTCCACCGCCCGGGGTACTGCCCGCACCTGGATCATGGCAGTGGTCCATCACCGGTCGATCGACATCGGCAGAAAACGCCGGGGAATCGCGCCACGGGAACTGCCCCTGGAATTTGAGCGGTTGCCCGAGAACCCCAGCGACACCTGGTCCGAGGTATCGAACACGCTGGATGGGGAGTTGCTAAAGAGATGCTTGGAACAGATTCCTGAAGACCAAAGGATAGCCATTGAACTGGCATATTTTGAAGGTTATACGCAGCGGGAGATTTCCGAGCTAAAGGGAATCCCCCTGGGAACCGTGAAGGGCCGCATCCGTATCGGAATGGCGAAGCTCCGGAAAATCTTGCAGGAACTGGGACTAGGAGGCTCAACGGATGAGCCATGATGAATTTACCGGCCTGGCGGCCGGTTACGCGCTTTCGGCGCTGGACGCCGACGACCTGAAGTTGTTTGAGGCCCATCTGGCCTCGTGCCCGGAGTGCCGGGCCAGCGTCGCCGGGTTGCGCCCACTGGTTGACTGTCTGTCCATGATGAACGATGAGGTTGCGCCGCCGGCCGGTCTGCGCGAACGGATCGTGGCGACGGCGGTTGCCGAGCCCAAACACCCCGAGCCTGCCAGCCGTTTAAAACCGGACCGTCAAGCCCCTTGGTGGCGCAGGCCGGTCCTTTGGCCGTTGCCCGTCGCTGCGGTGATCACAGTCCTGGCGGTGGCCGTAGCCGTGGTGTCGGTCTGGGGGTCCCAGACTGACGGCGACCTTGCTACGTCCGAGCGCCGTTTGGACCTAGCCTACGATGGTATCGAGATCATGGCGATGGCGGACCAATGGTGGCGATTCAGCGGTTCAGGGACCGCATCCGGAGCGGCCGGGTCTTTGGCCTATTCCGCGGAAGCTGGGGCCGCTTGCTTATTGGTCTGGGGTCTGCCAGAGGGCGACCAGACGGTGTACCAAGTCCGGCTTACCCAGGGCGATGGCCAGGTGTCGGTGCGCAGGATGTGGCGTTACAACAATGCGATGTGGCTGATCCTTGACGGGGACCCGAACCGGCTTGAAAAGCTGGAGATCACGCTGTCCATCGGGGACTTGCCCCCAGCCTCCGACAGCCCAACGCTCTTCGACATTCCGCTGACGTCGTCTTAACGGCGATTTGATCCAAGACGTTTTCTCCGCCGTATTAGTGATTGCCCCGATCCCATCGTGGCCTATCACCATCAACGAGGAGAGACACCATGCCCGGTATACTCCGGTTTTCAGATTCGATCAAGAAATCCAGGCCCTCCTTGGGACTGTTCTTATTAATGATGGGCCTGTTGGTCCCTCTCCTGATCGCCGCCTGTGGCGGCGATGACCCCACAGCGGCTCCCCGGGCGGCGGCAACCAATACGCCTCAACCGCCACCGGCAACCGCAGTCCCGCCAGCCCCCACCGCCATGCCCCAGCCGACCAGCGCGCCGGCCCCCACCGCCGTGCCTCAGCCAACCAGCGCGCCGGCCCCAAGTCCAACAAGTACGCCGGCCGCGGTGGCGGCAGCCGCCAATACGGTGGAGGTTAGCAGCCAAGGGTCCTTGGGCAGCCATCTGGTGGACGCCAACGGCATGACCCTATACCTGTTCACCAAGGACGCGCGTAACGTCTCCAATTGTTCCGGCGGATGCGCCGCCGCTTGGCCGCCTCTGATGGCCGACGGCGACCCCTCAGCCGGAGAAGGCGTGAACTCTAACCGGCTGACGGTCATCCAACGCGAAGACGGCTCCAGCCAGGTCGCCTACAACGGCTGGCCCCTGTACTACTACGCCACCGACGAGAATCCCGGCGACACGTTGGGCCAAGACCGGGGTGGCGTTTGGTTCGTGGTCACCCCCGACGGCGGAGCAGTGTACAACAGTGCCGCCGTGAACGTGGGCCTCAACGAGACCGTGGGCGCCATGTTGGTGGACAACAGCGGCCGCACCTTATACCTGTTCACGAAAGACGAGCGCAACGTCTCCAACTGCGCTGGTGGCTGCGCCTTGGCCTGGCCGCCCCTGATCACCGTCGAAGACCCGGCGCCCGGCGAAGGCGTGGCCGAAAGCCGCATCGGCACCATCAGCCGGGGCGGCGGCGCAAAACAAGTCACCTACAACGGCTGGCCCCTGTACCACTATGCCAAGGATGAGAAACCCGGCGACACCATGGGACAGGACGTGGGCGGCGTTTGGTTCGTGGTTACCACCGACGGCGGGGCCACGTACACCAGCGCCCCGGTGAATGCCATGGAGAACGGCGCTTTCGGCACCATCCTGATGGACGCGGCCGGACGCTCACTGTATCTATTCACCAAGGACGAACGCAACGTTTCCAACTGCGCCGGTGGCTGCGCCTTGGCCTGGCCGCCCCTGATCACCGTCGAAGACCCGGCGCCCGGTGAAGGTCTGGCCGAAAGCCGCATCGGCACCATCAAGCGCCCGGACGGCTCAAAACAAGTCACCTACAACGGCAAGCCTCTGTACCACTACGCCAAAGACGAAAAACCCGGCGACACCATGGGTCAGGACGTGGGCGGCGTTTGGTTCGTGGTCACCACCGACGGCGGGGCCGCGTACACCAATGCCCCGGTCAATGCCTCGGAGAACGGCGATCTGGGCGTTATCCTGATGGACGCATCCGGACGCTCCCTGTACCAATTCACCAAGGACGACCCCAACGTTTCCAACTGCGCCGGTGGCTGCGCCCTGGCCTGGCCGCCGCTGATCACCATCGAAGACCCGGCGCCCGGTGAAGGGGTCTCCGCCGCCCGCATCGGAACAACCACCCGCCCGGACGGCTCCAAGCAGGTCACCTTTGACAGCAGCCCGCTCTACTACTACGCCAAGGACGAGAAACCCGGCGACGCCATGGGCCAGAACGTGGGCGGCGTTTGGTTCGTGATCAACAACTCACAGCCCACGATGATCATCCTGGGCGAGCAGAGCGGTTCGGGCCAGACCGGGACCGCCGTCCTGTCCGGATGGGGCAGCTTCACCAATGTGACCATCAACCTGTCCGCCGGCAGTCTGGAAACCGAGTTGGTCCATATCCATACCGGGCAATGCCTACCTGCCGACCTTGGCGGCGTGGCCCATGCCTTGACCAGCTTTGAAGGCGGGTCGGGAGCCTCGCTTACCAACGTCGAAGTGTCATTGAGCAGCCTCACGGCCGGCGGGTTCGCCGTCAATACCCACAAAGCCGGAGAGGGATCCGTCTACACCAGTTGCGGCAACATCATCGCCAGCCCCGATTCCCTCACCATCGCCCTGGGCGAGTTGAACGGGTCCGGTCAGACCGGGTTCGCCACTCTCAGCGCCAGTGGAGACCAGACCCAGGTTGTGGTGTCGGCCACCGCCGGCATCTCCGCCTTGGCCCACATCCACGAAGGAAGCTGCGCGACCCTGGGCGGCGTGGCCCATGCGTTGAGCGACACCTCCGGAAGCATCTCCGCAAGCGCCGTTGAAGCCACGCTGGCGTCACTCATCGCCGGGAGTTTCGCGGTCAACCTGCATACCGATGGGAATCCCGGGCTGTACAGTTCCTGTGGAGATATTTGAAAGGCTCCGGCACCCGGAACACCGAGCGCCGGCGGAGATAGCGCTCTAGATCAAACGCCCAGCGCCGTCGAAGATACCACTCTAAATAAGACGCTGAGCGCAAGCAGAGACGACACCCTCTATGAAACGCTGGGCGACCAGCGCAACAACGGGGCTGGGCAGTGGTTCTTCGCCGGTAAGACCGGAGGCAGCGACATACGGCGTGGGCTGATCGCCTTCGACATCACAGCCGTACTCCCGGCAGGGGCCACGGTAACAGCTGTGTCGTTGACCCTTAACATGTCCCGGACCATCGCGGGAAACGCCGATATCGGTCTGCTCCGGGTGTTGGCCGACTGGCAAGAAGGACAGGCAAACGCAAGCGGTAACGAAGGGTCAGGCGCCGACGCCGATCAGGGGGACGTAACCTGGACTCAAAGGGTGTTCAAGTCCCTGGACTGGAACACTCCCGGCGGGGATTTCTTTCCCGCCGCCAGCGCCACCGCCTCGGTAGGAGGCATCGGCAGCTACACCTGGGAGTCGACCAGTCAACTGGTGGCCGATGTCCAGAGATGGCTGGACGACCCCGCCAGCAATTTCGGCTGGCTGCTCCAGGGGGACGAATCCAAGCCGCAGACCGCCAAACGTTTCGACAGCAAAGAAAACGAAGAGCCGGCCAACTGGCCGGTGCTGGTGGTGGAGTACACGGCGGGTTAGCGCCCTCGCGATTTTCCCATCGAGCAAGGCGGCGCTATGGCCTGGCGAAACCCAAATTGTCGCGCAGGGTGCCTTCGGCGTATTCCCGGCGGAATAGGCCCCGGCGTTGGAGTTCGGGGACTACCAGGTTCACAAAGTCTTCGTAGGCGCCGGGCATGTGGGTGGCGGCCAGGACAAAACCGTCGCAGGCTTCGGCATGGAACCACGACTCCATCTGATCGGCGACCAGGGCCGGGGTGCCCGTGAACAGGGGAAGTTCGCGGAGGGTGCCCCGGCCGGACCATTTTATAAAGTCGTTGACGCTGGGATTTGACGTGCCGCTCAACTCCACCACCCGGTCCAAAAAACCCCTGAGACCGGTCATTGACGCCAGTATCTCCTCGGATAAGGGCTCGTCCACGGGATGCTGGGAAAAATCGTAATTGAAGACCTCAGAGAGCAGCGTCAGCGAGTCCGCCCGGTTGGCCAGGCTCTCTATCTGCTCCAGCTTTTGTTGGGCTTTCTCCGGAGTCTCAGCCACCACCACGTATACCGCTGGGGTCACCCGCACCGAGTCCGGGTCCCGGCCCGCCGACCGCGCCCGCTGGCGAAGGTCGTCCCGGTAGGCCTTGCAGGCTTCGG
>JACZYV010000013.1:0-29348 GCA_022570905.1 Chloroflexota bacterium | reverse complement strand
GAGAACGTAGTCGGCCATCTTGGTCAGGGTATCGTAGCGCATGTCGATCTCGGCCTGGCCGGCGGTGGCAACCTCGTGGTGATGCTTCTCCACCACGATCCCAAAGTGCTCCAGCATCTGGACGCACTCCGAGCGAAAGTCCTGAAAGGTGTCGGTAGGAGGCGCCGGGAAATAGCCCTCCTTGTAGCGCGGCTTGTAGGCCAGGTTAGGGCCGCCCGACACGGACGTTTCGGCCCCAGAGTTCCAGATGCCCTCATCAGAATCGATGAAGTAATAGCTGCTGTGCTGGTTCTGATCAAACCGGGCCGAATCGAAGACGAAGTGCTCCAGTTCGGGACCCCAGTAGCTCACGTCCGCCAGGCCGGTTTCCTTCAGGTGGACCTCCGCCTTCTGCGCCACGTATCGCGGGTCGCGGCTGAACATCTCCCTGCTCTCCGGTTCCATCACATTGCAGAACATGGTCAGGGTAGGGATCCTCATAAAGGGATCTATCACCGCTGTCCCGGTGTCGGGGATCAGCAGCATATCGCTATCTTCGATATCCTTGAAACCGCGAATGCTGGAGCCGTCGAAACCGTACCCGTCGGCGAGATTTTCTACGGTGAGCTCGCTTAGCGGGATAGAAAGGTGCTGCAATGTCCCGGGCAGATCGGTAAATTTCAGGTCAATGATGCCAATACCTCTGTCGTGGCAATAGCGGACAACTTCCTCGGGACTCATTGCCTCTCCTCCTATATGGCTCTGATTTTAAGCCCAGTGTACTACATGTTCCCAGGGGGTGGCGGCACGTTGGAAAGACCGCCCAGCGCTTGATCTGTAGAAGTTAACCTGCCGTAAACTATCTCTTGCCTCTTAAAGAGAGCGGCCCGTACTGGCTAAAAAAGAGAGGCCCATACCGGCTTCGGAGGCGCCGAGTATGGACCGAAAGAGCTAACCTGGAACGCTGGGTTGAGGTGTTTTACGGACTTGACGGTAGTCCGGTTACTTCTTAAGGAACCGTTTGGGGAGGACAACCCACAGTGTGAACAGGCCTACGAATGCCCCCGCTGCAATGATCGCTTCCATCAGTTGCTCCCAATACTTAATCTACTTCGCCTATTACAATCCATCTGTGTTACATATACTTTTCCAAATTGTTAACATTATGTTACATCCTCTGCCGGGTCCCACTGGATGGCTCGGTAAGTTTTGCGTGGCCACCTCTAGTTTCAGAGGGTGTTTGCCGGTTCGATAGCGGAGTTTTACGACGCCTATCCGTTTCCTTTGATACTTGAGGTTTGCACCCTGGGTATCGGCTGCCGCCCTGGGCAACCCTCGGGTATTTCAGGTGTACCAAAACCGGTAGACGTGGTATAAAGATTGCCGAGGCAGTGGCAGTCCGCGATGCCTGAGCCGGCCTTAGACGGTCTCAGCCCACCCGATGGATGAAAGACCCGGAGAAAGACAATGAAAGCCGTCGTGTATAAGCGGCCCTTTGAAGTTGCGGTGGAGAATGTACCGGACCCCACCCTGCAACATCCAAACGACGTCATCGTCAAGATCACTTCCTCCTGCATCTGCGGCTCCGACCTGCACATGTATGAGGGCCGCACCGCCGCCCAGCCCGGCATAGTATTCGGCCACGAGAACATGGGGCTGATCCAAGAGGTGGGCCCGGCGGTCAAGACCCTGAAGGTGGGCGACCGGGTGGTGATGCCCTTCAACGTCGCCTGCGGGTTCTGCAAGAACTGCCAGCGTGGTTTCACCGGATTCTGCAACACGGTGAACCCGGGATTCGCCGGCGGCGCCTACGGATACGTGGCCATGGGCCCTTGGGTTGGCGGACAGGCGGAATACCTGCAGGTGCCGTTCGCTGATTTCAACTGCCTGCCCCTCCCCGAGGGCACCAAGTGGGAGTCGGATTTCGCACTCCTGGCCGACATATTTCCCACCGGATACCACGGAGCTGAACTGGCCGATGTCAGCCCCGGAGAAAGCGTGGCCGTGTTCGGGGCCGGGCCGGTGGGTCTGATGGCCGCCTATAGCTGCCTGATACGAGGCGCGGCTGAGGTCTACGTCATCGACCACGTGATAGAACGTTTGCACAAGGCCGAAGAGATAGGCTGCATCCCCATCGACTTCGACAACGGCGATCCGGTGCGGCAGATAAAGGACCGGCGGGGCGGGCAGGGAGTGGACAAAGGAATCGACGCCGTGGGATACCAGGCGGCCACCGCCGGTTCCTCGGCCGCGGGTGGAGAACAGATCGAGGCGCCCAACATCGTGCTGAACCAGCTCATCGACGTGGTCAACCCCACCGGCGCTCTCGGCATCCCCGGACTCTATGTCCCCACCGATCCGGGCGGAGTCGATGAAGGTTCCAAACGGGGCGCCCTATCCATAAACTTCGGCCAATTGTTCGAGAAGGGGCTGAGGCTGGGCACCGGCCAGTGCAACGTGAAGCTCTACAACGCCTATCTGCGGGACATGATCGTCTCCGGACGGGCCAGCCCCAGTTTCGTGGTTTCTCACGCGGTCCCGCTGGACGAGGCCCCGGACGCCTACAAGAAATTCGACCAACGGATCGACGGCTACACCAAGGTGATCCTGAACCCGTAAACTCGGAGACCGGTGAATCAGATGCGGATCGGCAGCGGCTCTAACACCTATGAATGGCAGGACTCTTGGGCGTCTATTCCGGAGTCGGAGAGCGCCCAGACCGGTTGGGCGCATCATGGCGTGACGGTAACGGAGTCGGGCCAGATAATCACCTACCACCCCGGCGACCCAACCATGATGGTCTTTGATCCTGATGGCTCACTGGTCCGGTCTTGGCCGGTGGACCTGAGCGACGCCCACGGCATTACGCTGGTGAACGAGGGTGGCCGTGAGTTGCTCTGGATCGCCGACAACGGCCGTAAACGGCAGCCGGCGATAGGGTACGAATACCCCGGTGGCGGGACCCGCGGGCAGGTGCTGAAGATGGACCTGGAAGGGAATGTCCTGGCCAGTCTGGAGCAACCGGACCTCGATGTTTACCGCGAGGGCATGTATTCGCCGACCTGGGTTGCCGTGAACGAAGAACGCCACGGCGGAAACGGCGATGTCTGGGTCGCCGATGGTTACGGACAGAGCTACGTGCACCGTTACGACAGCTCTGGAAATTACATCTCCAGCATCAACGGAGAGGAGGGCGGCGCCGGCAGGTTCAGTACTCCGCATGCCATCTTCATCGACCGCCGAGGATCGGACCAGCGGGGCGCCGAGCTCTATGTGGCGGACCGGGCCAACGGACGGGTCCAGGTGTACGACCTAGAGGGAAATTACAAGCGGGTGTTCGGCAGCGGCTTCCTCACCACGCCCAGCGGGTTCGTCACCCACGGCGATCTGCTGGTGATCGCCGAACTTCGGGCCCGGCTAACCCTGTGCGGAAAGGACGACGAGTTTATCTGCTACCTTGGGGCCAACGAACAGGTCTGCGACGTTGATGGATGGCCCAATAATAAAGACGCATCGGGAAACGTCGTTCCCACCAGTCTGCTGGAACCAGGGAAATTCAACAGCCCCCACGGCCTGGCGGTTGACGCCCAGGGAAACCTCTATGTGGCCGAGTGGCTGATCGGTGGACGGTTCATCCGCCTGGGAAAGATCTAGATCTCTCGATATACCTATTTCCGCCTGGAGCGAACATGTTTAGAGCCACGGAAGGGATGGTCCTTCCCACAACGATGACCGGGTCGTACCCAAAACCAAACTGGTACACCCAAGGGCTGCACGGACGGGCTTTCAAGACGGCGTTGGGCGACAACCAGTTCCGGGAGCAATACCTGGACGCGGTGGCGGCGGTGATCTCAGACCAAGAGATGGCCGGGCTGGATATCCTGACCGACGGCGACTCCCGCTTCGACCTGGAAGTCGGCGGAAAGTCTTGGTTCTTCTACGTCTTGGAGCGGCTGGGCGGCCTGCGGGGCAACAAGAGCCTCTCCCCAGGATGGTCGGGAGATTACAGCATCCGGCCGGGTCACATCCTCTACGAGGTCCAAGAAGCGTATCAACCGCCCATCGTGGCCGAAAAGCTGAGCGCGGGCCGGCTGGATTATTCGGCGATCTGGAAAGTAGCCCAGAAGATGACCCCCAACACGGTCAAGTTCGGGAGCATCAGCTCCCAATCGCTGACCCGAATGATGTGGAACGAGTTCTACCCAACGGAAAAAGAATTGATCCTCGATCTCTGCGACATCATCAACCAAGAATTGCGGGAATTGGCGGACTCGGGATGCAAGTTGATCCAGGTCGAGGAGCCCAGGCACCACTTCATGGCGCAGGACCCGGCCACGTCCGATGAGGACTACCAGTTTTTCACGGATGCGTTCAACCGGGAGGTGAACGGCGTGGAAGCCGAGATCTGGCTGCATACCTGCTGGGGGAACCCGGCGCAGCAGCGCCTGGCTTCGAATCCATCTTACGAAAAGGCTATCCCCCATCTGTTGGAGGTGGATGCCGACGTCATCACCTTCGAAATCGCCGGTTCCGACGGTAAGGACCTGACTTTCTTCGCCCAGTACGAAACATCCAAAAAGATCGCCATCGGGGTCGTGAACCACACCGATACCGTGGTCGAGTCGCCGGAAAAGGTGGCTGATCTGATCCGAAGGGCCTTGGAGTACGTGCCGGCAGAGCGGTTGATAATCTCCACTAACTGCGGCTTTGGCCGTGAAGGTATCTCCCGCAGGATCGCCTTCCATAAATGCGTGGCATTAGTGCAGGGGACCAATATCATTCGCAGGGAATTGGGATTGCCCGAAGCAACTGTGCGGGCGGCCGACCCTCTTTTCGCTTTCAGTCCGCCCACCGCGAATCAAGAATAGTCGCCGGGCTGGGACTCGGGGCCGATCCTAGATAACCATTCCCAACTGTGGTTCGACGGGCTCACCACGAACGGCCTTTCCGCTCATCCTGAGCCTGTCGAAGGACGTGCATCAGTTAAGTCTCCGGTGGAAAAATTCCTGTGCACAAACGGTGGTTCGACAAGCTCACCATGAGCGATCTTGGAGTAATGGCGCCCGCCACCAAGTTACCTTTTGGCTCATCCTGAGCCTGTCGAAGGACCCAACCTCGGGGCGTACGGGATTGATGCAGCCCTAGATAGCTCCCGACTTTTTCAACGCCGCCAGTTCAACTTTGGACAGGCCTAGCTCGCCGCCCAGCACCTCATCGTTGTGCTCGCCGATCAGGGGCGCGCGCCGGTAGATGCGCCAGGGAGAGGCGTTGTAGATCGCCGCCGGACCGGGATAGGTGAACTCGCGTCCCAGTTCCGGGTGCTCCACCGGCACGAAGAATTCCCGGTCTTCCAGGTGGGGATCGCCGACGATCTCATCCATGGTCCGGACCGCGCCCCAGGGGAAGTTCAATTCCTGCCCACCCTCATAGGCTTCCACCAACGGCATGTTGGCGAAGAAATTCTTTAACACCTGCGCGAAATGCTGTCCGCTCTCCTCAACCACCGCCGGGTCTTGGTATTTCTCGTCCAGCAGGTCTTGGGCCAGTCCATGGCTGTCCATCCACTCGGCCAGGACCTTCACTCTCCTTGTGGTGAGGTTGCTGCCGGAGCGGGTGGTGTTTATATAACCGCCGTCTTTGGTGGCGTGTTGAATCACCGGCGACTCGTCGGGAGAGGCGTGCCTTCCCGTGTGACGGCGCACCACCTCACCGGTGGAGAGATAGATGGCGATGGCGCCCTCCGTGGTTAGGGAACAAGCCTCGTGGGCTGAGACATCGATGTATTGACCTTCCCCGGTGAAGTCCCGGTGGTAGAGAGCCGCCAGGATGGCTATATAGGCGTAATGGCTGGCGATATGCCAGGCGTTGCCTCCCCCCGGAGCGATGGGAGGCGCATCGGGCACGTCCTCGGGGTCATAGCCCGATGACGCCATCTGCCCGCCGGCCGCCAGGTGCAGCAGGTCGGATGTTTGGTAGTCCCGCCAGGGGCCGTCCTGACCGAATGGCGTGACGGAGCACATGATCAGGCCGGGATTATTCTCCGAAAGAGATTCGTAGCCCAAACCGAGACCGGGCAGGTACCCGGCTGGGAAGCTTTCCAACACCAGCCCGGCAGTGGCGGCAAGCTTGCGGAAGACCTCCCGGCCCTCGGGCTTGGTGATATCAAGAGTCACGCCCCGTTTGGAGGTGTTGTAGTGCCAGAAATAAAGACTTCGCTCTGGGTGAGGCTGGTCATCTAGAAACGGCCCGACATTTCGGGTCTCTTGGCCGCCGGGCGGTTCGATCTTGATCACGTCGGCGCCCAGGTCGGCCATCAGTTTGCCACAAAACTGGGCATGCTCGCCCGTCAATTCCAACACCCGGACGCCGGCCAGGGGGCCAACCGGACCACTTCCGGGACCGTTTCCGGGCGTCGCCGCCGTCATCTCTCGACCTCTTGACCTATGGCCCGCTGTACGTAATCGAACCGGGGTGTTGTCTCCGGCCAGTAAACGCCATCCTCATATCCTTGTAGCAGGTCTTCGCGGCTGACGCCCAGCAGTTCCCCCATGATCTTGGCGGTGTGCTCCCCGATCATGGGCGGCGGACCCTTGACGGCCACTTTGTTGCCGTCCAGCCGGAACGGAGCGCCCTGGAATTTCCAATCCCCCAACATCGGATGTTTTACCTCGGTGAACATGCCCCTGAAGCGCAGTTGGGGGTCGTTCTCCACACGGTCTTCGGAACTTTGGACCGGCATGGCCCGCACACCGGCCGCCTGGCATACATCCGCCAGGTCATACTTGCCCAAAGTGGCGGTCCATTCCTCGATACACCGGTCCATCTCGTCTTGGTGCTCGAGCCGGCCTTCCAAAGTCGCAAACTTGCTATCTTTGGCCCAACCGGAACTCCCAAGGAGACCAGCGAGGCGCGTCCACTCTTCATCGGAAAGACAGGCGATCACGCACCAATCGTTGTAGCCGCCGCCCAGGGTACGGAAGGCGTTGTGAGGGGCCGCGATGGGGCCGCGGTAGTTGTTCATCACCGGAGCGCCGGGCCAGACAGTCCGGTTGCCCGGTGGATATCCTTCCCGCCGCGACTCCCGTCCGTTGACCGTTTTATCCAGGAACGCCGAACCGGTGAGGGTGATGCCGGTGATCATCTGCGAGAGGTCAACGTGCTGACCCTGACCGGTGTGATTGCGGTGCCGGAGCGCGGTCAGGGCGCACATCGCGCCATACATACCGCCGGTGTCGTCCAGGTAAGACCAGCCCCATCCGGCGGGCGGTTCGCCGGGCAGGCCCGAAAGGTGGGTGAGGCCGGACAGGGCCTGGGCGGCGGGGCCCATGGTCCCGAAATAGTGCTGGCGTCCGGTCTGGCCGAAACCGGCCATGGAGACGTAGACCACGTCGGGCCGTATCTTCCTCAATTCCTCGTAGCCCAAGCCCCAGCGGCTCATGATCCGGGAACTGAAATTCTCGATGACCACGTCGGATACCGAGATCAGGTCTTTGATGGCCTCAAGTCCTTTGGGGTGGCGGACATTGACGGTGAGGCCCAATTTTCCGGCGTTGGTGTCAGCGAATTGGCCGGTGGAATTGGGTCCCGGCTCCACGCCGGGGGGCACGGTGAACCGGTTCAGCCGGAGCATGTCCATGTTCTCCGGCCATTCAACCTTGATCACCTCGGCGCCCAGGGTGGCCAGCCAACGCGCCGCCCACGGTCCGGCCCGGACCCAGGTGAAGTCCACGACGCGGACCCCCTCCAGCGGTTGGTCCTTGCGCCGTTTGGGACTCTGATTGTGGTCAACTTGCATGGTTTTCAATCAGCCTTGAATCAACCTTTTGCGGTATCGCCGTCCAAGTGGAGCCAGGGCTCCGCAAGCGCTTCGTCAGGCCAGAGGAATTCGAACCCCGCCGCCAGAGCATACTGCCGGTCCAGGTCTTCCCGGTCGCCTATGTGGTAGTAAATATCAGCCTCGAACTTCGCTTTTACATCGGGCAGCTGGTGTTTCGAAACGGCGAAGTCGTAGGCGATGTTGTGCTTTTCCCAGATGGCCCGTTGTCCGCTGAGCGGGCGGTCGGAACAACTGCCGACCAAGATTCCCGCCTCTTGGGTTTTTCTCACCAGGTCCATGGTCAGGACGCCGGGTGGGTCACCCACCTCCAAAGTGCCGTCGATGTCAAAACTAATCAGTATCACCAAGTGGGTTCATCTCTCCTTAATGTCTGGTTGCCGCTCGCTTGATTAATCAGCCTTGCTTGTGGGCGGAAATCCCCCTAAATCCCCCTTTGCAAAGGGGGACTTGAACCTCCCCCTTTCGTAAAGGGGGAACGAGGGGGATTTCTTCCCTAGTCCAAGTGGTTTATTCGGGAGACGCGCTCCACACGGTGAAGTTGCCGCCCATGGGCATGGGACCGCCGGAGACGCCGATCTCAGGCTTTACTCCCGTGATCTGCCGTGCCCCCGCCCGTCCCTGTATCTGCTGGATGCAGTCTGTGTGCATCCAGAAACGGCTCCGGCCGCTGCCGATATTGCCGCCACTGGGGAGGACCGGGCTCGGCCCCTCGATGCTGATATCCGTTTGGTAAAAGTCCAGCGCCTCTCCGTTCTTCATCCCACGGTAGCGGAGGCCCTCCAGGTGGAACTGGTGGAACAGGGAGAAGCCATCGTACATATTTTCGAATGAGAGGTCGTCCGCGGTGATCCCAGCGCCCTCGTAGATCTTCCTGCCCGTGCTGGCGGTTTCCGCTTCGACCTCGTCCAGCGTCGGCAGAAGACTCCGCTGCGTGCCCCTGCTGGACGCATGGTTGAGGATATAAACGGGCTTCTGCTTCATGTCTTTGGCCCGTTCGGCGGTGGTGAAGAGGTAGGCCCCGGATACCATGATCGGTATATCGTTGTCGAAGAGGCTGGCCGGCTTGGCGATCCACCGCGCGTTCAGGTAGTCCTCGGCCGTCAATTGCTCCGGCCGGTGCTGGGCCCAGTAGCCCTCCGGGAACATCAGGCCGTTCCGCCTTGAGTTCTCCATGAAGGGGGCCATCATGTCGTGGGATTTGCCGTACTTGCGGCAGTACTCGGCGAACTGCAAGGCCGTTCCGTAGGAACCGGGGGCGCCCCAGAGAGTCCGCCCTGGGCTCAGCGCGAAGGTCCCGGGAACGGCGTCTTGGGCGCTGATCCCGGACTGGTTGTACCGCCCGTCCAGGTTGTGCCAACTCTTGAGCACCAGGCAGGTGTGAGTGCGGCCCTCACCCACGGCCTGGGCGGCAACGACGATGGCGTGTGACATGCAGCCGGGGCCGTACATGGTGAACTTGACGTTCGTCAGCTCGGGCATGTTATTCAAGATCCATTCGGCGCTCAGCTTGGCGATGCCGTCCAAGGGGTCGTCGGTGGGGTTGTAGGCGTTCACCACATCCATGGGAATCTCTTGGCCCTCCGGCCAGTGGGCCCCGGTGGTTGTCACGGGGTCAAGGACCAGACCGTCGATATCGGCTGGGTTGACTCCGGCATCCTCGATGGCTTGCCTCAGCGCGATGATGCTGTTGGCGCCCATGGTGTTCCCGGGTGTTCCGTCCCAGCGCCGGGAGGTCGGAGAGTGCCCGACGCCGACGGCTGCCACCTTTCCCTTGTGTTCCCATACTCCCAATCCCTCGGTCGTTCGGTACATGGAAGCTGGAGCATTCTGGGTGGTCATTGTTCACTCCTCGGTGAGAACTTTTTAAATATCAAGAATCAAAGCCGGCCTAGGCGACAACCCGCCATTCTGGAACCTTTTGGCCATTCGCGGTCTCTTCAAACACCACTTCCACGCTGGCGCCCACGGGGACCTGGTCCACCGGGGTCCCAGGCAGGTGGGAGTACATCTGAATACCTGGGTCGTCGTCCAACGTGATCACCGCGAGGTTGAACGGCTGTTCATCCTGAAGCAGTTTCACGGGACAGTCGTAGACCACCCCATAGTTGTATATCTTGCCCCGCCCACTCATCTCTTTCCATTCCAGATTGTCTCCCGACTTGCATTGAGCGCAGACCGGCGCCGGGGGATTTTGGAGCCGGTCGCAGGCGCTGCAGTTCTGCATCATCAGCCGCCCTTGGTTGGCGGCTTCCCAGAAGGGCTTCGTCAATTCGTCGGGTACCACACCCTGCTTTACCATGTTTTCCACCTTCTCATGCTTCCCGCCCATCGGCGGAATATTTTCGAGCGTAATCAATCGCGAAGTGTATCACCCGTTCAACAATATTCACATTTCATCAATATGTCAAAACGTGTGGGTAAAGAGCGTACTAGCTGTAATGGCCAACAGATACCGGCTAAAGCATAATCAGTAATCGAATAATCAAACAACATCCACCTAGCGCGGGGTCGATGGCGTCCCCACTATCGAGGGCCAGGTCTCTTGGGAAATGGCTGGGCCCGCCGCCCCACCTTATCTTGTCTGGCCCCTAGATAACCCCCCGCTCGGAAAGGTCATGGAGCGCTTGCGCTTCCAGTCCCAGCAGATCGCGGTAGACCAACTCATTGTCGTGGCCCACGGGGACCGACCCGCGCCAGATCTTGCCGGGCGTTTTAGAGAACTTGGGGATTACGCCGACCCCCTTCACGGTCTTCCCCAGTTGTAGGTCCTCCCACTCCAGATGGACATTCCGGGCCTTGTATTGGGAGTTCTCGGCCATTTCGCGGGCGTCCATGATCCTGCTGCAACCCACCAGGGCGTCGTTAAACGTTTTGACCACCTCGTCCACCGTCCGCTCTTCCACCCACCCGCGCAGGATTGCGTCAAACTCGATCCCCTGGGGGGACTCCATCTCCCGCCGGGCCGAGATCCACTTTTCCTCCTCCGGGTCCAACCCCAACACGGTGCAGACCCGTGAGTAAACCACCGGCCCGATGGCGGCGACAACTACCCAGCCGTCCTTGGCCTGGAACGTATCCCAGGGTTGGGCGTTCCCCGCTTTGTTGCCCGCTCTTTCCCGGACCATCCCCAACTCGTGATAGGCCACCATGGTGCCCGACAGTATCCGGTGCACGGCCTCGTATTGGGCCAGGTCGATCACCTGCCCTTCACCGGTCCGCTGGGCGTGGATATACGCCGCCAACGACGACCACAGGCAGAACAGGGCGGTGATGTAATCCGCTGTCCAAGGGACCGCCCGCACCGGTGGGTCGGGGTCGGGGTTGCCCGCCAAGTTCAGCATCCCGCCGAATGCCTGGGCCGTGAAATCGTAGGAAGCCCGCCTCACGTATTCGGGGTCGCCGTCCTGCCCGAACCCGGAAACGTGGCAGATCACGATGCTGGGATTGGCCTTCAATACCGCCTCGTCATCCAGACCCCATTTGTCATAGGTGCGGGCCTTGGAACTCTCCATCCAGATGTCGGTCCGCTGAATGAGCTTGAGGAAGATCTCCTGGCCTTGGGGCGTGCTGAAATCCAGGGTGGTGTAGTAGGTGTTGCGCCGGTCTTGTATCCAAGAACTGGCGATCTGTTCCCCATTTGGGCCATCGATGGGAAACTCCGCCACCCGCCAGTCCTCTCCCTTGCCGGGCCGCTCGATGTGGATGACCTCGGCGCCCATCTCCGCGGCCATTCCGGCCGCCACCGGCTCGGCGACAATGGTGCCCGTGGAGAGTACCCGCACCCCTTGCAACGGACCGAATTGTTCGAGCAATAATGAAGGTCCTTGCGACCCCATGAAAGGCCTCCCTGAAAAGCTGGATGGGAACCGGAGCGGGCTTAATATACCAGCTTGGCAGTTCGGTGGGCATCTAAGCGCTCTCATCTGCCCTGGACCGAAACAAGAACCGGTTCCAGCCCAATCTATGCTTCCGGAAGGGTTTTGTGCGCTGGGTACAGCACGCCGGCCACAGCGCCAATGCCGGTAAGCAGGCAAAGGACGACCAGTCCGGTCTGCAAAGACCCGGTGAGTTCGGCGACCAGGCCGGTGATCACCGGACCAGTTGCAAAGCCGAGCCCGGAAAAGGTGATCACCAGCGAAGTCACCGCGACAACCTCCCTGGGCCTGATGTTCGGGAATTGAAACGGCAGCACCTGCATCGCTGGAGTGGCGATCCAGACCATGCCCAGCGCGGTGATCAGGACCATGAGCAGCGGCGTCGAGTGGGAAACAACGATGGCCAGCCCGAGGAACAAGTTCAAGACCGCCGGCACTCCCAGCAAAATCTTGGGATTCCGGACCCGCTCAGCGATGACTCCGCCCAATAGGGAACCTGGTATCAGACCGTAATAGAGAAAGGCCAGCAACGGTCCGCCCAGGGTCAGCGGTATGTCCCGCTCCTCCAGCCATAGGGTGGGCAGGAAAGTCACCAGGGAGGTCCAGGTGGCCGAAAGGGAGAACATGGTCACGGCCAGGAACCAGACCTGAGGGTAGGCAAGTATGGCGCGGAGGGGCGTGCCCGGTTGGTCCGCCAGCTCCCGGTGAAAGTCCTGGGCCGTCGCCTGTTGCTCCCGGGCTGTGTTCCACCAGGCCAGCGCCTGCAGGGCTAGGAACGCCGCCAGGATGTAGTAGACCGCGCGCCAACTCCCGAACCCGGTGATGAGCAGGGCGCTGGTGCTGATGGCCAAGGCCAAGATGAGGCTGTGCTGCGATAGTCCCACCGCGTTGATCAAGGCGAACTGGCGGGGCACGGCCCATTGCTGTAACAGCAACGTGCGCGCCGGATTTGTCAGGACATGGAACAAAACGAAAAGGAACCTGGCGATCAACAGTGTCACGAAATTCTCGGCCAGGCCCTGGAGGAGCAGGAACGGGATCTGGAGCAGCAGTGATACCATCACCAAACGAACGGGCCGGAACCGGGAGAACCAGGCGCCGAAGGGGATGGAAAGGACCGCCGGCGTGACCCACCAGATACCCTGCAAGAGGCCGGCCTGGAGCGGCGAAAGCCGCAAGTCCTCCCGGATGAAGGGCAGGAAAACCCCGAAGGTATAGGAGATAAGGATCGCGGTGCTGAGGTGGCACCGGAAAAGAAGGAGCACCGCCCACCCACGGGCCGGTGTCCGGACTGGACCTGCCGGGGCGGCATCAGAAGAATCGATTCCGGGCTCCTCCAACTCGGTTACCGGTCATGGCCGGTGAGGGTCGGTGCGGGCGGCGTTAGCTAACTGCGGGAAGTATCTCTTCCGTCAATTGCTTGAACAACCGTTGCTTGTCCGGGAGTGCCGTGTAAAAAAAGAGTTGGTCGACGCCCTGGGACTCCAGGGTCTTGATGTGATGAATGCACTCTTCAACGTTGCCCGCGATCGCCAAGCGGTCGGCCAGGTAATCCGTCAGTCCTAATTCTCCGGGCAGGTCCGAATTACCGAAATGTTTGATGGGCTGATAAAGCCGGGCCAGGTCATTGGCGCCTTTTTGGTGCTCCGGAGGCACTGCTTTACCCTCCAGGCCATACCGGAAGATTATGTGGCCCGAAGTGGCTAGATTGGCCATCAACGGCTGCAAAGCCTCCTCCCGGCTATCGGCGATATTGAACTGGACCATCCACCAGATATCGATGTCGTCGATGCTGCGGCCCGCCTCTTTGGCGCCCTCCGCCAGATATTGCTTGGCGATGCGGATCTCATCTTCCTGGATGCCGAAGCAGACCCAAACGATGTCGGCCAACCGGCCGGCCATGCGCATGGCCTTGGGGCCTGACACGGCCATGCCGATGGGGATCCGGCGGTCGGCCCAAGTCAGGTAGCAGGGTTTATTCCGCCACTGAGACTCGCCGTCCTGGTGCAGCTCGCGCACCGTTTTGATGAACTGTTCCAGGGTTTTCAAGCTGGCTGGTTTGAGACTGGCGTTGTAGACCGTGGAATCACCGGTCCCGACGCCCAGAAATGCCCGGCCTGGCGCCAGGTCGTCCACCGTGGCGATGCCTGCGGCGGTCACCGCCGGGTGGCGGGTCACGGGATTGGTGATCCAGGTCCCCACCCGTGCCCGTTGGGTATGCTCGGCTGCCAGGGCGGTGCGGATGAATTGCTCGTGGTAGAGGGCCTGGGAGTCACCGTTGCCGATCATCGCGACTCCGGCCTCGTCCAGCATGCGCACCTGCTGGATAAACTCTCTGATGTCATTGCTGACGATGGCCACGCCCATTTTTACTGGCATAAAGACACCATTGGTTCCTTAATTTTAGTCGAGCATCGTCCTGCTATTTGGGCAGGGCATAGGGGGCTAGGCCATTCGCCGGCCCGGCAGATCAAATCATCTTCATGACATTATCGGGCGAATGATGTATCAGAGTGACGATCTTCCAACCGTCACCGGTTTTGCGCAGCACGAATGTAGCGCCTCTACGCTCTAGCTCCGATCCATCCTTCGTGTATCTAACCGCCAAGCTGTTGGCGATAGCCGTATCTCCGGTCAGCACCTTGATATTGGCCTCGGCTCTCTCGGTATGACCGAATCCCTGGGCCTTCAAATCATCGAACCTCGGACCCCAGAATCCCTCAACCTCGGACGCGGACGAAAAAACCAAGACACCTTGTGGCACGATAAAGGTACACGGATCATGGAAATAAGAAACGATGGCCTTGAGATCGAGATTACTGAAATCGCTGAAATAACCGGTAAATAACTGGTCGATCTCCTGCTCAAGGTCCGTCATTCTTTACCTCTTTGACCGCGATCGGTGCAGCCTCATTGGTCTGGCCGCCGCGCATCAGGAAGCTAGCTGACGCTTTCAATAAAGTCAGCCAATCCTATCTGCGAGACCGGCCAGCGCCGCGGTTTCCTGAGAGTCTGGGTCGGCATCTTGCCATCCGCCCCGGGCTTGTTGAACGCTGATCTCCGCCGCCTCGCGGTTCCCGTCCGCTTCTTGGGCCCTGGCCAGCCAGAACAGGTCCCTGGGCGATTCACGCCGCTTTAGACGCTGGCCGAGCAGGGCTTCGGCCTTATCAAACTGACCGGCCCGGAGATAGGCTTCGGTCAAGGTGTCCTCGAAGACCTCCCTCTGGGCGTGGCTGCCACCGATGCGGGCAAGCTGGTCATAGCGCGCGTCCTGGCCGAACAGGGGTTCCATCAGGCGCACCGCCTCCGTGTAGTCCTGGTGAACGAAGGCGGAGATGCCCTGCACCAGCGGCAGCGTAACCTCGCCGGCCAGTTTGTCCCCCTTATCCGCCGCGGCCCTAAGACCGTCCATCATGCGGGTCATTGACTGGTCATCGGCCGTGACGGCGAAGGCCAGAGCGGCGTGGGAGTCCCGGAACGCGGGTCCCATACGCTCGGCGGCCGGGGCAGCTTGGGTGGAAAGCTCTCCCATCAGGCCGGGGGGAGCGGCGGCGCCGTACATCTGCAAGCGCCACATCAGGGAGGCGCTATCGTTCAATGACAGGGCGCTTTTGGCAACCACCGACGGGCGGATGCCGGTGTCATATATCTCCAGCGCCCTTTCGTAGTGGCCCAGGGCCAGCTCGAACAAAGCCAGGTGCCACGAAAGGTGCACGTGGTAGGTAGCGCGGTCGTCGAAGCCGGGCAGCCAGTTACCCAAGAAATCGTTGCCTCCGGAGGCGTCGCCCCGCTCAAAGTAAACGTGGGTTATGGAATGGGAGGCCACGGCGTTGGTGGGCCGCTGCGCCAGCGACCCCTCCGCCAGCTTTAGGGCTTCATCCAGCAGGCCGTTTTCGTGGTGGGCAAAGGCGTACTGGCCCTGGAACGCCCAGTCGTCTCCGTACTCCGGCGCCACGCTCTTCATCAGGGTAAAAAGCTCCTGGGGATAATTGGGGACGGCCGCGCCAACACTGCTGCATCCCAAGACATACAACCGCTGGGCAACCCTAACCATCAACATGTCTCTGGGAAATTCGGCAAGGTGTTGGTGAATGATGGCGAGGGCTTCCGGACCTTTGCCGTTGGTCCAAAGCGCTATAGCTTCTATCTGCTGCTGTTCACGCCGGGATATCCCCGCTGTTAAAGACTGGGCGCGCTGGGCGGCGTCGCGGGCCTCACCGACTTTGGCGGCCGCCATGTAAACATAGGCCAATCCGGCGTGGGCCAGAGCGAAACCTTCGTCGGCTTCTACGGCCTGCTGAAATCTCTGCTCCGCTCCGAAGTTCTGCTCCAAAAACAGATCTAAGCCCTCCACCATGTTCTCGGCGGCGGTGATGGAATTAGTGCTGATGGGAAGCCCATAGCGGTCTTTGGCCCGATTTCCTTCTTGCACCTTCCTGCTCCTTTATCAGTTGAATCGCGGCTTGGTCATTCGTCCATGAGGTTCGGCCCGGAATAGGCGCCAGGCCCAGGCAGGCCCGTGAAATCCTGCTCCCATACGGCCCGGTAGTACGGCTCCAGGTTGCCGGTCAGGACCGATCCATGGTGGCAGGCGATGGTCTTGATGTCCAGGCCTTTCATCTTGTCCAAAGCGGCCCGGATATGGCCCATGGAAGGCATCAGCCCGATCCGTTTATAGAGGTCCACCATCTGCTCGGAAAGATCTTCGTCGGTAGATGCCTTCCCGTGGCCCGGCTGGATGAAAAGGTCGGAACTGAAGAGGGTGCCCTGGGTCTCCTCCACGGCCAACAGGCTATCCCAGGCGTGAACGTAGGGCGTCAGGAAGAAGCGCAGCTTTTTCGAGCCGGTGGTCAACACCTCTCCATCGGAGATCACCACCGGTTCTTTCCCCGTGAAGTCGCGGACCGAGCTGGACCCGATGGGGCTGCAAACAGCGACGGCGTTGGGCGCAGCGGCCAGGAATTTGTTCAGTCCTCCGCACTCATCACCCTCGAAATGAGGCACGACGATCCGCTCGATCTTCTTCAGGTCCACTACCGATTCCACGGCCACTTTCACCTCGTCGAAGACAGCGGCGAAACTGGTTTCGATAAGCGTGGGGCTGTCGTCGTCCACCAGGAACAAACTATAGGAAACGGGCCGGTCCGGCAGCACCACGTTGATCCGGTAAACACCGCTTGCTATCTCGGTCACGGTAGCCACAAAGTACCTCCAATCCAGCCATCTTCATAAGATAACCCGGAAGGCCGCGGCAGGCATGCTTGGGCCTACCAAGCATCCCGCAACACAGACATGATGGGCCCGGCGTCGTGGACCGGCTTGGGGTTGGTGGCCAGGCCCCGGTCGTGTAACGTCGCGGCGGCGATCAACTCCAACCCGTCCTCGGGGACCCCCACATCCCTGAGCCGCTCGGGCAATCCCAGGGAGCGGCAAAGCCCGGCCACCCCGTCGGCCGCGTGCAGGCCCGCTTCGTGGTCAGTCATTCCCGAGGTGTCGATACCCATGGCTTGAGCGATCAGGACCTGCCGGTCGGCGCAGGCGTCTAGGTTGAAACGCATGGTGTGGGGCAGCAGTATGGAATTGGCCTCGCCATGGGGCACGTCATACAGCCCGCCAACGTGGTGGGCGGTGGCGGTGTTCAATCCCAGGCCAGGGCGCGCCAGCATGACCATGCAGGCCGCCGTTTTGGCTTGCAGCAAGTATTCGATATCCCGGCCGGAGCAGCGCGGCAGATAATCCACCAGCATCTTGATGGTGTGCAGCGCCAGTGCGTCTCCGATGGGCTGGTGGTCTTTGGAATAAATGCTCTCCACCGCGATTCGGAACTGGCCCATGCCGGTGGACAGCAGGATATTCATCGGAGTGGTGGCCAGGGCGGCGCCATCGATGATGACCACTCTGGGGGTGGTGCCCTCGCCGGAGATCAATAGCTTGCGGCCCAAGGACCTGCTGGTGAACCCTCCGCCGCCGCGGCTTAACTCAGCCGCTCCGAAGGTCGTGGGCACGGCGATGATGGGTATTTTTTCGTGGGGAGTTTCCGGGACAAACACACGGTCCGGCGGCTCAAAGCGTATCTCGTAGTCGAGGATGTCCCCACCCTCGGCCAGCAGTACGGCGATGCCCTTGCAGGTGTCGCTGGTGCTGCCGCCGCCGACGGCCACCAGGGCGTCGGGTTGCAGCTCCCGTGCCATGGCCACCGCTTCTTCCAGCATCTCCACCGGCGAGTGGGGCGCCACCCCGGAATACAAGCCGATACACCGGTCCCCCAAAGCCCGCCGCACTCTCTGGACTACGTCGGCATGCTTGAGGATGGTTGGACCGCACACCACCAGCGCCCTAGAGACGCCCAATCGTTCCAGCGAGTCAGCCATGCCGGAGATGGCGTCGGGGGCGCAGAAAATGTCGTGGTCAACCGTGCTGACCCGGTATTCCAAGGGATTAATCCCAGGCCCGGTTGTCCACTACTTGTTCATAGGTGGAGCCTGACTCGATCAAATCAGGATAGCCCAGCATCCACGCGTAGGTATCCTCGAACCGTTCCCGGGTGTAGGGCACAGGCGGGCCATAGAGCAAGCGCCAGCCTTGTAACTCATGGGGTTCCAAAAGACCTTGGACTTCGGAAAGGAAGTAGTGAGCATATTTGTTCGGATCGGCATTGATCATTCCGGCAGCTACTGCTTCGGCGCGGAACATGGCAGCCAGGGTAGGCCCGTCCAACTCCTCGCTGGCCGCCTCGCTGCGGGTTGAGTGGCTTTCCATGAGAATCCTGAACCCTTGCTTTTGCGCAACGCTGATCCATGGCTCATAAAAGTTTCCGGCGGCCACTTCCCCCTTCCTCACTGCCTCCAGCCGCTCTTCCATGGTCCCGGCGTTGGTTATCTGAATATCCTCTTTTCTCAAAAAGCCTTCGAGCATCTTCAGTGTGGTGAAGTGTGACCCGTTGAACGGGCTCACCGCCACCGGCGTGTTTTTCAGTTGCTCCGGATCGAAGATGTGGCTTTTCGGACCGGTGATGATGGCCATCTTGGACATGGCGGCGCCAAGGGCCACTATCTTCGCCGGTCTTTGGCCGCTGGAAACCGCCTCGACCGTGCGCTTCATCACTCCCCACTCGCACATCCGGTACTGGTCGACTCCACCGGCGTTGTAGATGCCCTCCATAGTCCGGTCAAATATGTCTGTTTTAAGGGCCTGCCGGTCCGCGTTAACCTGGCCGGTCCCTGGTGTGCTGAGTATCTCTACGTCAAGCCCTTCTTTTTCGAAGAGTCCCTCGTCACGGGCAACCAAGACAGCCAGATCATGGACCACGTTCATCGCGGATACCCGGACTTTTTTCAGACCCGCTTCAGTTGTCATTTCGAGTAACCCCACAAACGTTTCTTGAGATATGACGATGGATATTGTCTCACATTCAAAACATTTTTCTTGCCTAGTCCCCACCGGCGGGATGGGCGAACGAACACATAGGAGCCTTTGTTACTGCAGCCGGTAGGTCAAAAGAGCCGCCGCCAACACCACGATCGCGGCTCCCAGCAGAACCAAAGCCCGCTCCGGCGCCGCGATGATGCTTTCCTTGTCAAGGTTTATGCGCTCGCCGTCTGCCAGTTCGATATAGCCCTCAACACTAAGCGCCTTCCGCCGGATGGTCCTTACTGGGGTGCTAAGCGTACGCTGGGCCAAGGTCAGGAAGAAACAACCCACCGCCAACAGCACAACCGCAATGTCCAACCGCGAGGCATTGACCCAGTATGAGGTGAGGACCGGGAACGCCCCCCACGAAAACGCGAACCAGAAATCGGTATGAAACCGGTTATTCCAGAGGCCCAGATTGTAGAATGCCACGATCAGTCCGCCGAAAGCGACGAAAGCGAATACCCACCGGGATTCCAAGAGCCCGGCAACAACACCCAAGGCCACGGCGCCGGCCAGAGATACGGCCGCCAGGGAAACCAGGACCGCCGGCGGAATCTTGGTGCCAAGGGGACGGTCCTTCAATTCATCCAGAGCATGGGACGCGATCCCCACCGCCAGGAAAAACGCCAGCACTGTGCCCACCAGGCGGTCTACGTGGACGGTTGGGGCGATGGCGGCGCCCAGGACCACGTAAGCCAGGTGCCACAGTGTGTACGGTACATGCAGCAGGTTCAGATAATCCTGCCACCCCTTGGCGCCGGCCAGGGCGTAAAACGCCGGTCTATTCCCCGTCGCCATCGATGCCTTCCTTACTGACCGGTGTACCCGGTCAACCCGCTTTGGCCCCCCACATGACCACGGCCCCACCCAAGGACAGACGTTTAACCTGGACATCCTGTATCCCCAGCCGGAGCCATAACTCCCGGACGTTAGACTCGGTATTCGACTGGTGCAGACGGGAGATGCTGGGACCCAGAAACGCGCCAACGTCTTTCCAGCCACGTGATACGAGCGCCCCAGCCATGGGAAGCATTGCCCTGGTGTAGACCTGCCAAAGCGCGCGCGCGACGGCGTTCGACGGCACACCGAATTCCAAGGACAGCAGGCGTCCGCCCGGTTTCAATACTCGGATGATCTCCCGCATCGTTGATTCCGGATCATCGACGTACCGGAGCAAAAAGGTGACGCAGACCGCGTCGAAGCATTCATCGGCAAATGCCAGGTCCTCTGCCCGGCCCATCACCAGAGGCACTTGGCCGGTCAGCCCGTTGCCGGCGAGATTATGTTGGGCGCGGCTGAGCATCTTGGGACTCAGGTCCACCCCCACCACCCGGCAATGGTGCGTCTGGGCCGTCAGCATCGCCACGCCGGCGGAACCGGTGCAGAGGTCCAGAATCGTGGAATCTGGTCCAACTTGCAAGCGGGAAACCAGGTACCGCCTCCAGCGTTGGTATTGAAAAAATGAAAATAGGCCGGGCGCCCAATCATATTGGGCGGCGATCCCATCGAAGAGTTGCCGGGCATGATGATTGCGTTGATAGGCCATCGGTCTCCGTGGGCCCGCCAAATAGGAGCTCAGTTCCCGGTCCTGCGCTGTGTTGATATCGCTGAACCATGGGGGTTCGGCCCGGCTGGCTACTCCCGCTCTTTCGCTAGACCAGGTATGAGCCGTGCACGGCCCGGCTGCCCCCGCTCCAACCATGGCAGACGGCGGTGCAGGGGCCCCAACCACCTGCCACGATCAGTTGCAGGTCATCAGGGTTTTTGATCGCCGGGATGAAACAATCGTCGTCATCGGGATCGACATCGATGGGAAGAGCCAGGGCACGCTCCCGTCTCCAGTTGCCTCCTCCCTTTAAGTCGCGCACCTTGCGCCCGGCCAGTTCGCACAGGCGGCGATGTACGTCGGCGCGGCTCCAGCCGGCCTTTACGCAGATCTCGGCATGCTGAGGCCCCATGGCCACCACCATGTCCGAGCGGGCGTGCATGTTCCACGACCCCATCGCAGTCATGGTGTCCGCGATCCCAGTCAACAGCCGGCCGGGCTCATCGCTCACGTCGTCGAAGCAGAAGCGGGGCGACTCGACCATCGCCATCGTGATCACGTTGTCATCGGGAAGGTAACCCTTCGACGCCGAGAGACTCTCCCATGGGCGGTCCTCCTCATTTTCGGTGAGGCAGTAGGTGAAGCGCGACGGCATTCCGAATATAGTCATGGAGGAGACCCCGGGAATGCCGGCGCCGAGGTTCATCAGGATGAGCCGTATGGCCCGGCCAATGGTGGCATTAGCCCGGAATCCCGGCCCCAGGCACCCATTTCCTCCGTGAAGGCCGATCTCAGCCGCGTATGGGCCGTTCACGATCATCATCGGTGCGACACCATGCATCGTGCCCTGGACTCCGTTAACGTTGAACTCGTCGCGGAGCATCAGTTCGGTTGCCGCGATCACGACCGGAAGGTACTGTGGCCGGCAGCCCGCCATGAGGGCGTGAATCGCGATGTTCCGTACGGTGGCGATCTCCATTGCGGGCGGGATGGGGCCGATCACTTCCTCGTGGTCGCGCTTCGTCCCGGTGAGCATCCGGGCGATGCGCTCCTCGGTGGGGGTGACCACGGGAAAACCGTCAGACCAGACCTTTTCTAGGAAGAACTCGAATTCATCAACCTGTTCGTTCAACGGCCCCCTCCTCTCTTTCATCCGGCCTCAAGTTCAGCCCGTCAAATGGCTGGCAACCTCGTCTATGAAACGCAGCGTTAATTCACGCATCTCGTCTGGCTGGAGGTTGCTTACCGGATGTGGAAGCTGCACGTAAGGGTGCCCTTCCATCCCTTTGCCGCGAAATTGAAAGTCCGCCGCCTTCCAGAAGGCCTTGGTGATAATGGTCGTTGCCGGAATGCCCCGTTTCTCGAACTCCACGGTGTCGTGCACACTGCACAACGTACAGGAGCCTCAACCTCCCAGACCCGCGATGGCGACATCCACCTGGTTCGCCATCTCGTCGATCATCTCTTCGGCGGCCGGCTTGGAATAGTGCTCTTTGCGGCGGATTATCACCTTCTCGACGCCGTAGCGTTCACACAACGCTTCGCCTATCGTCTGAAGGATGATATCGGCTTGTTCTTTGGTGTTATCCAGCAGCCCAACCACTTTGCCCGAGAGATTGGCGGGGCGGGGAGCCAGCGGGACCGTCTCCTTGCCGCCGCCAGCGGTAGGGTCCACGAATCCAAGTCCGTTCGCCATGAAATTCTCCTTTCAACACCGGCCAAAATCGCCAGCACCAAGGCAAAGTCTCAAGATTGCAAAGACACATGGCCGCTCTTTAACCGAACGGCTTTTGGTGTCTGATCACGGTTCACCATCTACCAGGATTTCACAACCGGCAGCACTTCCTCAGCGAAGAGTTTCAGGCCGCGCTCCGCAATGGGGAAAGGCGTGCCACCAAATCGGAATGAAACGTTCAATTCGAAATCGCCGAGCAGTTTCCGGCGTTCCTCAAGCCCCCGCAGGATCTTGTCCGGCGTGCCCCAGCTCGCCGCCTTCATGAAACCCTCGACGGCCCCTTCGTGACCAAGGGAACGTGCGATCTCGGCCTTCTGTTGATAAGAGTCGTAACCCTTCACCGATTTGAAATGATCGCCGAGAAATTCGTAGTGATAAAAATTACTCTCGACGAATTTGCCCTGATATTGCCGCGCCTCATCTTCGCACAGGGCAATATCAGTTCCGCAGATGACAAACTCGGTGAGCATCAGGTTTGGCGGCTCCGTGCCGTGATATTCGCGGTGCAAGGCGCGGCCACGCTCGATCGCCGGCATCCGCATCTCCCAGGGACGGTCCGCGAACATGATGATATGCGCGCCTAATTTAGCCGCGGAGACAACGGATTCCTCGCTAGAGGCGACTGCGTAGATACGTCCGTCGAAGGAATGCTGCGGCCGGGGCCTGATTTCCGTACGAGGCTGCTTGTAGTAAGTCCCGTCACCCTCTATAAACCCCGTCTTTAGGGCCTCGACTATCATCGGCGCCGCTTCGTCGAAACGTTCCCGGGATTCGTCCATGCTGAGGCGGAAGGTCTCGAATTCACGCCGCGCCAGACCACGGCCGAACCCGAGCCGGAACCGGCCATTACTCAACAGGTCGAGAACGGCGGCATTTTCCGCGACGCGTAACGGGTCGTGCCAGGGAAGGATCACGGCGGCCGTACCCACGTCGATATGCGGATGCTTCGCTGCCAGGTGGGTCATCACGTGAATATTGTCCGGCACGAAGGAATAGTCGTTGAAATGATGCTCTGCCGACCAGAGGCAATCGAACCCGGAATCGGCGGCAATCTCGCCCAGGCGCAACTCCTCCTCCCACATCTGACCGTCCGACCCTTCTTCCCAGCCGTAACTCGAGAAGATCATCATCATTCCGACATCCATGGAACCACTCCTCCGTTCTGTATCCAATGGTAATCGATACCATAATACCAATTAGACTGATCTGCGTGGCCTTTAGCTTAGGGTCACAGGTTATCTGCTACGATTCGGATGCGTTAATTAGCTGTATGATGGCCGCCACGATAGCCGCTGGAGCGCCTGACGATGCAAGACCTCGACCTCAACATCGCTTTTTGGGATTACGACCGAACCCGGCCGCTGATGGACGGGAGAGTGCGGCCCGAGGGGATCAACCCCAAAATAACGGTACTACGTCCGCGCGAAATTTTCCCCCGCATGCTCCAAGACCAGGAGTTCCATGCCGCGGAAATGTCCCTAGCCTCTTACGTGATCCTAAAAGCGCGAGACCGGTGCCCCTTCGTGGCCATCCCGGTGATGCTGTCAAAGATATTCCGTCACGACTGCATCTACGTCCGGCCCGATGCCGGGATCGGCGAGCCAGCCGATCTGCGGGGCAAGCGGATAGGGCTGCCCCAATACAGTTCCACCGCGGGGGTTTTCATCAAAGGGCTGGTCCAGCACGAGTATGGGGTGCCGCCCACGGAAATATCCTGGTTCATGGGCGGCCAGGATGCTCCCGCGCCCGCGCCTCTAGTGCCCCTGGACCTGCCCGCGGATATACACCTGGAATTCATACCCGAAGATAAGACCCTGGAAGGAATGCTGGCCGACGGGGATCTGGACGCACTTTTCGCCACCTACATCCCCAATCAGTTTCTGAACGGCTCACCGAAAATCGCCCGCCTCTTCCCCAATTTCAAGGAGGTGGAACAGGACTACTACCGGCGGACCGGAATATTCCCCATCATGCATACGGTGGTTATCCGGGAGGACGTACATCGGGAGCACCCCTGGGTGGCCGCAAGTCTTTATGACGCCTTCTCTCAAGCTAAGGACCTGGCGGTCAACCGCCTGTACGATACTGACGCGTTGGCTCTGACTCTGCCCTTTCTGATCGACCACTTGGAGGAAACCTGGAAGACCTTTGGGTCCGATTACTGGTCCTACGGTGTGGAGTCCAACCGGCCCGCTTTGGAGGCGGTCGCCCAATATGTGGTGGACCAAGGTCTGGCGCCCCGTGTGGTCAGCGCCGAGGAGTTATTTCCGTTGGCCGCGGCATAAATCACCGCATCGGGTTTATATCCCGAAGAATGTTGTGTCCCCTAGAGGGCCCAGGTTTTATGGAGATAGTCGAAGCCCGAGGCAGCCGTTTTGCCAAGCGTGGTGGCCAAGTATCGTTTTGCCAAGATAAGAACGATGTTCTTAATCTAGGCGTGGAAAGAGGAAATGGTGCCCCAGGTGGGATTCGAACCCACGACCCGCTGCTTAGAAGATATTCCGGCCTTGAGCGCTGTGCTTCGAGCCTGAAATCGTCGAAGAAATTGTATAGTTATCGTCTGGCCAGAATGCCGAATTGGGCGCTTGGACGTCACGTCACCAGCATTCCGAACCTTTGGACTGTACCGATGAGTACAACATCCCTTCCCGCTCGCCTGCGTCCCCTAACGTGCGGAGTATAATAGTACGAGGTTTCTCAGAGTATTGAGACCTTTGGTCGTGCCAGAATAACGGGGATTTCTTAACTTTTCCTGATCAGAATTTACAAGTATAAAGGTAGCAGCAAAAGCGTCCGGTCCAGGATCCGCCTGGACAAATTGTGTGGAGTCCATCTATAGCCGGTATCCAAATCGTACCTAGAGAATAAGATTTGCCAATGTCGGTGCAACACAGGGAGCAGCATGGAAACACTTCGAATACTAGTCGCAGATGATTCCCAGTTCATGCGGACGGCCTACAAGCGGATACTTGAAACCCAGGAAAATTTCGAGGTCGTCGGAATGGCGGTGGATGGCGAGGACGCGCTTCAACAAGCAATCGACCTGGTTCCCGATGTCGCAATTCTCGATGTCAGAATGCCCAAGTTAGATGGGTTGGAAACCGCTCACCGCATCCGTCTCCAGCACCCCGGAACTGCCATCGTCATGATATCCGCATACGACGATCTGGCGTTTGTGGCCGAACTCCTAAAGAACGGGCCGGAAGGAAAAGCCTATCTGCTGAAAAGCTCTCTCGACGACATCGGCGAGTTGATCAGGGTTATCGATGCGGTGACCAAACGTCAAACGGTCCTTGATCCCAGCATAGTGCTTAAATTGACCAGTCTTTACATTAGGCAGGATATACCTCAGTCGGAAAGACTTACCCACGCGCAGAGAAGCGTTTTGGAGCTCATCGCCGAAGGCCGGGACGATTCATACATCGCTCGAAACCTTGGGCTGGAAGAGGAATCGGTGGCAGCGATCACCACCGATATATGCGAGAGACTAGGTCTGGAAGAAACTTCGGAACCGGGTCGCCGTAGCAAGGCGGTGGAATCCTTTTTCGTGAAGTGCACGTCACTACTGACGTAGCTCCGGTCTCCCGGTCCGAGCATGCTGACATCGGACCTCAAGTTACTGTCGTACGTTAGAACCTAAAGCGGGATAGCGTCCAACGTTCCAAAACCTCTCGACCGCTGCTTTTCACCGCCGGAGTTAGTCTTGGACTTGGAGACATTAGCGGCAGCTGCCCTCAGGTAGTCCAATGCCAACCGGGGCAAGAGAAACTTCTGCCGAACGCTTTCCCTTGCCGCTTCTCCCATGCGCTGTTGAAGACTGGTGTTTCTCTCCACCTCAATGATTCGTCGACTGCACATCTCCGCGGAGTCTACGAGGTAACCGGTAACACCATCTTCGATCTGTAGCCGTATCCCACCGACGTTTCCACCGAGGACCACCTTTCCCTTCCACATGGCTTCAGTAACAGTGAGACCAAACCCCTCCCGGATGGACTTCTGAATGATCAAACAGGAAGCGACCTGGAAAGCATTGACTATGTTGTCGATGGTATCCGGCAGATCCTCGGGGTAAAAGTACAGATGGATGTCCGGATCCCCAGCGGCATATTCGGTGACGCTATCCAAGATCTCCAGAGCCTGCGGGTCGTCCGAAGCTTGGCTCAAACCTAGCAACGCCAGCTGTAACCCGGGCACTGCTTGGCGCGCCGACCGGTAAGCATCGATCACCCCTCTAGGGTCTTTCCAAGGATCGAACCGGGATACCTGGGTCACCAGCGGCCGCCCAGGATCGATTCCCATAGCAGCAGTGATCCTAGTCGCCTCTGGTTCGTCTAGCGGCACATTTTTTGGACTTAACGGATCGATCGCCGGTGGCGCGATGTAAACCGGAATACCTTCGTCCAATCCGGGAGGCACGTAGGAATCTCGAGAAAATACCAGACCATCGTAGGCCCGAGTAAAAGGAAGCAGCAAGTTCAATACACTCATGTTGGGAGCGGTCCAGTCAATGTGGCAAACCCAGAACCGGATTTCGTCAAGCGTTTTCGGCAAGAGACTGGCCAGCGGCAACAATTGGGGGTCGTGAAGAAACCACACCTCCGCGCCTAGCTGGTGTTGTTGAATAAAATCGGCGGCGCCCCTGATACAACTGACATATACATGGATCTCCTCTGGAGACAGCGTACCTTGCTCTCCTTGCGTCAGGTTATGGATCCGTTTGGTAACTTGGAAGAATTCCTCTGGGGGGTCCACCACCACCCACTCCGAGGAAACGCCCAGGGCATTCATCAGCGGAACCAGAGACTGGAGGATCTCGGCAACCCCACCACCGGTAGCTGTGCTGTTGATATGCACGAACCGCAAGTGCTGCAACTCACCGGCAACTGAGGTCAAGTCACGTGCCAATTGGGGCTCAATGAGAGACAAGTATTGGTCGATGTCGACTATTGGCCGGGTGGGCCTTCGAAACAATTGTGTGATTACGTTTCTCCTAAAACCGCCGTGAATTTAACGATTCGCGTAATATTTTTTCATTTCTCAAAGTAATTATCAAGTGAAAACTTCGCGAGGAATTGGAGCGTGTCTGATGGAAACGAAGAGACGAGAGCAAAAATTGGGGACAACGGGGACAAACTATCGTAAAAAAATGGTGCCCCAGGTGGGATTCGAACCCACGACCCGCTGCTTAGAAGATAATATTACAGGCTTGAGCGCTGTGCTTCGTGCCTAGGTTGGTTCGAGAAATGTATAGTTATCGTCTGGCCAGGAATGCCAACCTAGGGCGAATTTAGTTCAAGTTGCACTAAGGCCGATTACGTCCGTTTAGTCAGCCTTTCTTGTACAGGGTTCTCGGGCCTCCCTTCTTTCAAGATTGATTAACCACCTGAAACCTGCTCAACGATCTATGGTATTCATCAATATCGATATTCGTGCTCTTCCATTAGACGGGCTTGGCGACTGAAAGCGGACGGCTTTACGGTAGCTAAAAGCGGACGGCTTTGCCGGCTGAAAGCGGTCGGCTTTGCCACTTTCGTTTGTCCCGCTTTGCCACTTTCACTTACCCTCTTTGCTAAATTTACCGCGCTGCTTTCGCTACCCAAAGAGAACCGTGATCTGGAAGATAATTCCTGGTCGACCGAGAGCACCTGCTTTACACGCATCTAACCGTTAGCGCTGTGCTACCGTAGCTACGAACCCAAGCAAAACCTGTACAGTTATGTGCTCTCATATCGGGTTCCTTTTCCGCCCAAGAACCACATAATTCAAGCGAACGAATGGCCCAGGGATATATCAATCGTGATTGCACCACAAACGAAGGATTGGGAATGGCTGAAGCATTGAAGGAATACCGCACGGACAGCGGCTTGTCCATCCCGCAACGTACATATCTGATCCGAGCAACCGCATAGGACACAACCTGATTTGGAGACCCTGAATGACCCAAAAAGATAGCGCATTCGTGGGTTCAATACCCGAAATTTACGACAATTATCTTGTGCCGTTGATTTTTCAGGCTTACGCGGATGATCTCGCCGAACGGACCGTAGCCCTCTCTCCGAAGGCAGTCCTGGAAACAGCGGCGGGCACCGGGGTTGTTACCCGCGCATTGGCATCTCGTTTAGCGCCTGACACACGTTACACCGTGACAGACCTGAACCAAGAGATGCTCGATCATGCTACCAACAAGCAAGGGCCCGACGACCGGATCACCTGGCGTCAAGCCGACGCGCTGGCTCTGCCCTTCGACGCTGCATCGTTCGACGTAGTCCTCTGCCAATTTTCGGCCATGTTTTTCCCGGACAAAGTCGCAGGGTACGCCGAGGCTAGGCGGGTGTTAAGACCGGGCGGCAGCTTTGTTTTCAACGTTTGGGACCGGATCGAAAACAACGAGTTCGCAGATGTAGTGACTGAGGCGGCCTCCCTGGTGTTTCCCAATGACCCGCCGCGATTTCTGGCGCGGACGCCCCACGGCTATCACGATTTCGAGGTGATCAAGGCCGAGCTAAGCCAGGCCGGTTTCACCAAGATCGCCATCAACACTCTCGAGGAAACCAGCACAGCTCCGTCCTCCCGCCATGTGGCCATCGCCTATTGTCAGGGCACACCGCTCAGGAATGAAATCGAATCCAGGGATGCGAGCCTCCTAGACGAAGTCACTGACCGGGCAACCGAAGCGATTACGGCGCAGTTTGGCAGTGGGCCGGTGTCCGGAAAGATCCGTGGTCACGTGGTAACCGCAACGTCACCTGCAGGCTAAACATCCTAAGCTATAAGAAAGGAACCAGCGGAGAATATAAAAAATGACTGTAGAGATCATTCTTCGCCAGTGCCTCGCCAACTAATGGGAAAACCCAGAGCAATTTGCTCGGATACCGCCTGCCTGCCTAGCAGATGATTTACACGCATCTTACCGTTAGCGCTGTGCTACCGTAGCTATAGACTCAATCAAAACATTTACAGTTA
>JACZYV010000135.1:0-8253 GCA_022570905.1 Chloroflexota bacterium | reverse complement strand
AAGTGCCGGTGGCGGTGCAGGGCACCGTGGAGCCCATGGGCACCCTGCTGGCCGGTCAGGACGTTGAAGCCTTCTATACCTCGCTGGCCCACCGCGACCTGCTCTGGATCGGGCTGAACTGCGCCACCGGCCCCAGCTTCATGACCGACCACATCAGGACCTTGGCCGCACTCTCCAAATTCCCGGTGGCCTGCGTCCCCAACGCTGGGATGCCCGACGAAGACGGTAACTACAACGAGTCCCCGGAGATGATGGCCGAGACCGTGGGCCGTTTCGTGGAGTCCGGTTGGGTCAACGTGATAGGCGGTTGCTGCGGCACCGTTCCAGAACACGTGCGGCTTCTGGTGGAGATGGCGTCGAAAAAGCCGGTCCGTCCTGGGATAGTTTCATCGGAGACCCGCGTCTCGGGGATCGACTCGTTGGTGGTGGACGACGACATGCGGCCGGCCATCGTCGGTGAGCGCACCAACGTCCTGGGCAGCAGGCGGTTCCGCCGCCTCATCAAAGAGGGCTCCTTTGAGGAGGCCGCGGAGATCGGCCGCCGTCAGGTGAGGAACGGCGCCCATATCCTGGACATTTGCCTCCAGGACCCCGACCGGGACGAATTAGCCGACGTGGCCAAGTTCCTGGACCTGGTCACCAAGAAAGTGAAAGCTCCCATCATGATCGACTCCACCGATGTCGAGGTGATCGAGCTTGCTTTAACGATGCTCCAGGGCAAGTCCATCATCAACTCCATCAACCTGGAAGACGGCGAAGAGCGGTTCCAGTCGGTGGTGCCCCTGGCCCGCCGTTTCGGCGCGGCCCTGGTGGTGGGCTGTATCGACGACGACAAAGAACAGGCCCAGGCCATCACCAAAGAACGCAAACTTGAGGTGGCCCTCCGCTCCGCCAAGCTCCTCACCGAAAAATACGGAATCCCGATAGAGGACATCATCTTCGACCCTTTGGTGTTCCCCGTGGGCACCGGAGACCAGAACTACATCGGCTCAGGGGCCGAGACGATCGAGGGCGTGCGGCTGATCAAGGAGGCCCTGCCTGGGGCCAAGACGGTGCTGGGCATATCCAACGTGTCATTTGGCCTGCCCGCGGCCGGGCGGGAGGTGCTGAACTCGGTCTTCCTCTACCACTGCGTCCAGGCGGGACTGGACATGGCCATCGTCAACTCCGAGGGGATGGAACGCTATGCCTCCATTCCGGAGGAGGAGCGCAAGCTGGCTGAAGACCTGATCTGGTACCGGGGAGACGACCCGGTGGCGGCCTTCGCCGATCACTTCCGGGACAAGCCCCCCAAGGCCACCTCAGAAGAGCGAAAGAACCTGCCCCTGGACGAAAGGCTGGCCCTGTGCATCATCGAAGGCACCAAGGAGGGGCTGGCCGAGGACCTGGACGAAGCCCTCACGGGGCGGACCCCGCTGGAGATCATCAACGGGCCCCTGATGGACGGGATGGCCGAGGTTGGCCGCCAGTTCAACGCCAACCAATTGATCGTGGCCGAGGTCTTGCAGTCGGCCGAGTCCATGAAGTTCTCGGTCAGCCATCTGGAACCCTACATGGAGCAAACGGAGTCCTCCATCAAGGGAAAGGTGGTGCTGGCCACGGTTAAGGGCGACGTGCACGACATCGGCAAGAACCTGGTTGAGATCATCCTGGGCAACAACGGATACCAGGTCATAAACCTGGGCATCAAAGTCCCACCCCAAGACCTGATCGAAGCCTACAAGAAACACAAGCCCGACATTATCGGCCTTTCGGGTCTGCTGGTGAAATCGGCCAAGATGATGGTCGAGACGGCCCAAGATTTTAGGCAAGCGGGCATCACCTGTCCGGTGCTGGTGGGTGGCGCGGCCCTCTCCAACCGGTTCACCCGGCTCCGCATCGCCCCCGAATACGATGGCCTAGTGGCCTATGCCCCCGACGCCATGTCAGGGCTGGCGCTGGCCAATACCATCCAGGACGCCGACGAACGGGCCAAGTTGATGGCCTCGTTGGACGAGGAAGCCGAAACCATGCTGGCCGCCGAAGAAGCGGCCCGGGAAAATGAAACCGCGCCCGGCGAAGACGTGCCCCCGGCCCAGGTGCGGCACGACGTCGAAATCCCCAACCCGCCGGACCTGCGGCTGCACGTTCTGAAGGACCATCCCCTGGAGGAGATCTTCCCGTTCATCAACCCACAGATGCTCTACGTTCGGCATCTTGGTTACAAGGGCCGGTTCGCCGATGACCTGGAGGCTGGAGACCAGTCGGCCATCGAACTCCGTGATTCGGTCAGAAAAGTGGAAGACTTGATGTTGGCCCAAGAAGACATCAAGGCCAACGCGGTTTTGAAATTCTTCCCCTGCAACTCCGACGGCCAGCGGATACTGGTCTACGGCCCGGATGACCAGCCCGGAGAACGGACGGTCGCCGAGGAATTCTATCTGGGGCGCCAGTCCCAGCGGGACGGCCTCTGCCTGGCGGACTACCTGCTGCCCCGGAGCAGCGGACAGGTCGACTATGTCGGCATGTTCGTCACCTCCATCGGCAACGGAGTCCGGGGGTTGGCCGAGCGGTGGATGGCCGAGGGTCAATTTTTGAACTCCCACATCCTGTCGGCCCTGGCCCTGGAGAGCGCCGAGGCGTTCGCCGAACTGCTCCATCAGCAGATCAGGCAGATGTGGGGCCTCAGCGACCCCGCGGGCACCACGCCCCTGGACCTGTTCCGCACCCAGTACCGCGGCAAACGGTTCTCGTTCGGATATCCGGCCTGTCCCCGGCTGGAGGACCAAGAGCAGCTATTCCGGCTGCTGGATGTTTCGGCCAACCTGGACGTGGAATTGACCGAGGGGTACATGATGGACCCGGAGTCCTCGGTGTCGGCCCTGGTCTTCCACCACCCTGACGCCAAATATTTCAACCTCAGCGAACGGGACACCGAGCGGCTGGAACAAGAGGTCTCCCAGGGTTAACCGATAGATATCCCTTTCCGTTCGTGGTGAGCTCCGACCGAAGGTCGGAGCGCCGATTCTATCGAGCGTCCTCGGCTTCGCCGGGAAATCTCCCCGATGAATCGGGGGACTTGTCGAACCACCGCCACTGAGTATTGGTTCCCGTAATAAAATGACTTGCGCAGGCCCTTCGACAAGCTCAGGACGAACGGTTTGTTGGCAAATTGTGTGATCGTGGCTTCCTTCCGCAGAAGGATATCGGACCACAAATGGCGCGCCGGCAGGGTTGACGGCCCCCTCTGACCTCGGCATATAGTCCTTGTGCCCCGGCTGGTTCGCCGGGAGCATCCCCACCCATCCTGGCGCCTGGAGACGATGTGGAGCCAATAACTAAGATCGCGGACGAGCTTGGCTTGGACCCGGACCACCTGATCCCCTACGGCCGGTACAAGGCCAAGATTTCCCTCGATGCCCTGAAAGACCTGTCCGGCCGGAAGGGCAAGCTGGTGGTGGTGACCGGCATCACGCCGACACCCGCGGGCGAGGGCAAGACCACCACCGCCATCGGCCTCACCCAGGGCCTGGGACGCCTGGGACACAAGGTCTCGGTCAATCTCCGGGAGCCCACCCTGGGCCCCATCTTTGGGATCAAGGGGGGCGGCACCGGAGGCGGCATGGCCCGGGTGGTGCCTGAAGACGAGATCAACATCCACTTCACCGGCGACGCACATGCCGTCGGCTCGGCCCACAACCTCCTGGCCGCGCTGGTGGAGAACGCCGTTTTCCGTGGCTCCGTGCCGGGCCTGGACGCCGGCGGACTGATGTGGAACCGGGTGACCGACGCCTCCGACCGGGGCCTGCGCCAGATGGTCTCCGGGGTTGGCGGCTCGGGCTATGGGCCGTTGCGGGAGGCACGGTTCGATATCGTCTCGGCCTCTGAGATCATGGCTATCTTGGCCCTGACCGACGGCCCGGCCGACCTGCGGGAGCGGTTGTCACGCATCGTGGTGGGCGAGACCAGAGAAGGCGAGCCGGTTACCGTTGAACAGTTGGGCTTCGCCGGGGCGTTGATGACGCTGCTGCATCAGACCGTGATGCCAAACTTGGTGCAGACGATGGAGGGCCAGCCGTCCATCATCCACGCCGGTCCCTTCGGCAACATCGCCCATGGCTGCAGTTCCATCATCGCCGACAGGATGGCCCTGGGCTACGCCGACTACGTGATCACCGAGGCCGGATTCGCCTCGGACCTGGGCTTCGAGAAATTCATGCACATCAAGACCCGCCAGAGCGGGCTGCCGCCCAGCGCCGCCGTCCTGGTGGCCTCGGTGCGCGCCCTGAAATGGCACGGCGGGGTCCGCCGGCGCGACCTCACCGTCCCCAACGCCGGCGCTGTTATGACCGGCGGTGACAACCTGGTCCACCACGTGGGCATCGTCAAGGGATTCGGCCTGCCTTGCGTGGTGGCCATCAACCGGTTCGGAGACGATACGCCCGAGGAACTGGCGGCGGTCAAGCAGATCGCGCTGGACGCCGGGGCCACCGCGGCGGTGGAATGTGACGGCTTCGCCCAGGGCGGGGCCGGCGCGGAAGACCTGGCCCAGGCCGTGGTCGACGCGGCCCAGGGCGACCCCCAGATAACCTACGCCTACCCCACCGACGCCTCCGCCCAGGACAAGGTCTTGGCGTTGGCCCAGAAGATCTACAACGCGGCCGACGTTAGCTGGTCGCCCGAGGCCCGGCGGCGGTTGCAGTACTTCGAGTCCCAGGGCTGGGGCGGCCTGCCCATCTGCATGGCCAAGACCCACCTGTCCATCTCCCACGACCAGAGCCTGAAGGGACGCCCCCAGGGCTACACCTTCCCCATCACCGACATCCGGGCCTCCGTTGGCGCCGGTTTCCTCTACGCCCTGGCCGGCCGCATCGAGACCCTGCCCGGCCTGCCCTCCCGGCCCAGGGCCCTGGACATGGACGTTTCTCCGGACGGCGAAGTGCTGGGCCTGAGCTAGATTTCCCACCCGCCCAGGTCCTGAAACCGGATACAGATCCCTGAGCGCAAAGCAAAAATCCCCCCGTAGGCCCCCTTTGCAAAGGGGGGTTGGGGGGATTTCCGTTCCCCCATCAGGAACCCGAGAGCCCGCAACACACTTGCGGCCCGGAGCCTGGGCCACTATGATGCCCCCAATCATAATCAGTCCCAGGAGATACCCCATGGCCCCCAGCCAAGAACTGGATACCGTACTCGAGATGATCCGGAAACGGTCGGCCGAAGTACGAAAGACCACCGACGACGACCGCCTGTCCTACGAGCGAATCATGTCGTCCCTTCCCCTGGACGATGACATCGAAACCCAGCGGGTGGGCGTCAACGGAGTGCCCGCCGAATGGATCAGCGCTCCCGAATCCCAGGAGAGCCGTGTGGTGCTCTACCTCCACGGCGGAGGATACCTCTTCGGCTCGGCCCGCACCCACCGGGTGATGCTGGCCCACCTGGCCAGAGCGGCCAAGGCAAGGGTCTTGGCCCTGGACTACCGCCTGGCCCCTGAGATACCCTTTCCGGCCCCGGTGGAAGACTCGGTGTCCGCCTACCAATGGCTGCTGTCCCAGGGGGTCTCGCCGCGGAAGATCGTCTTTGGCGGAGACTCGGCCGGCGGCGGCCTGGTGGTCGCGGCAATGGTGGCCCTGCGGAGCGTGGGAGAACCCATGCCCGCCGCCGGGGTCTGCATCTCGCCCTGGGCCGACATGGAAGCCACCGGCCAGTCCTACACCACCAACGCCGAGAACGACCCGTCGGTGTCCAGAGAACGCATCCTTAAGATCGCCGGGGTGTACCTGGACGGCAAGGACCCCAGGGCCCCGTTGGCGTCGCCCATCCATGCCGACCTCACGGGACTTCCACCCCTGCTGCTCCAGGTGGGCGGCATCGAGGTCCTTTTGGACGACTCCACCGCCTTGAAATCAAGGGCCAAGGAAGCCGGGGTGTCCGTGGAGATGGAGGTGTGGGACGACATGCCCCACGTTTGGCATCACTTCGCCCCGATCTTGCCCGAGGCCCGGAAGGCCATCGGCAAGATCGGAGAGTTTGTGCTGCGGCATACGGGTTAGGGGCGAAAATCCCCCCTGCCCCCCTTTACGAAAGGGGGGAAGTCCCAGTCCCCCTTTGCAAAGGGGGATTTAGGGGGATTTCCGGCCAGCCAATACAACTGGCAAGTTCGGAGGAGCGCTCGCATCCTAACCTTCCCCCGAACGAGGGCGAGGGAACTATCAGCGAATCTAGGAGACGAAAATGATTTACGACTATCGGGTTTATACGTTGAAGCCGGGGGCGACTCCCGAGTACCGGGCCGGTGTGAAGGAGATCAGCCTGCCCATCAGACAGCGCCACGGTGTAACGCTGGCCGGGTGGTACTGGAGCGAAGTCGGCGCGCTCAACCAGGTTGTGCACATCTGGGGCTACAACGACGTCAAACATATGAAAGAAGCCCAAGATGCGTTCCACTCAGACCCCGAGTGGACCCAGAAGTACGTCCCCAGGGCCCAGCCGCTGGTGGAGTCTCAGAAGACATGGATGATGAACTCTTCCGACTTCGCACCCATCTACCCGGTGATCGGAGACGTTCCGGCCGACGGCACCCCTGAGTTCATCAAGAAAAACAAGATGGTATTCGACTTCCGGGTCTACACCTTCAAGCCCGGTTCCATCCCCGCTTACATGGCGGCGGCGGGGGAAGTGGCCCTCCCCATCCGGAAGCGCCACGGGGTGAAGCTGGCGGGCTGGTATTACAGCGACGTCGGCGACCTGAACCAGGTGACTCACATCTGGGCCTTCGACGACCTGAAACACCTGAAAGAGGCCAAGGCAGCGGTGACCGCCGACCCCGAATGGACCGAAGTCTACGTGCCACGGGTCCGGGGCCTGCTGGTGGCCCAGAACACCTACCTGATGAACACCTCGGAATTTGGGCCGGTGCCGGAGTAGCGGTCAGCTATCAGCGGTCAGCTTTCAGCCGTCGGTGGTTAAGCTCTTCAAAACCGCTCATCCTGAGCTTGTCGAAGGACCAACTTCGCTTGAACCACGGTGGTGGTTAGACAGGTCCGGTTTAGTCGTGACTCTCTACGCCTGTCGGAGCTCACCATCAGCGGATGAACGGCTGCCAGATAACCAAAGGCTTTCAGAAAAACCAAAAGACCCGGCGTCTTCCATGCCAGGTCATTTCATCCGTCCTATCAAAAAGCTGAAAGCTGACGGCTGAAACCTGACCGCTCAGTTATGGCAGCCGCGGGCCAGGATGTCCCAGACGACTTCCACTTTCCCTTTGCGCAGGCCGATGAAGCGGTCCCACCGGCTGACCATGGCGTCCTGCTGGGCGGGTATCAGCAGCACCTGATCGCCGATTTTTAGACTTGCGCCCGGCTCAACTTTGAACACCGCATGGTCGCTGTCCATGGATTCCACCGTCACGCCCGGCCGGTCGAATACCTCGGGCATGCCCGAGATGCTGCTGATGGCACGGATGCCGGCGTCTCCGATGGCCACGCCGGGCCGGGGGGTGCTGATGATGGTGGTGAGTATCTTCCCCGCGTAATGGAACTCGGTCATGTAGCTGTAATGGGTCTCCATCATCAGGTAGCTGCCGCCCTGTATCTCGGTCACGCCGGGGATCTCCGCCGCCACGTCGTAGCTCCAGGTCTCACCGGTGGAAACGATGTCCATTTGGATACCTTCACTTTCGATGGCGTCCTTGAGGTCGATCACGCCCTTGATGGTCCGGGCGGCCTCCACCGCACGGTCTTCCCGGTCTGGCATGTCGGGGATCACCTGGTGGCTCATGACGCCGCGAAAGCGCAGTCCGGGCAATGAGACGATCTCCTTGGCCAGGGCCACTCCGGCATCGATCTCCCGCACCCCACAGCGGCGCAGGCCGGTCTCTAACTCAATCACGACGCCCAGTTCCACCCCCCGTGCGGTAGCCGCCTTCGATAGGTCCCTGGCGTTGGCCGCCTGGTCGCAGGCCACCAGCATCTCGGCCTGGCCGGCCAGGGAGCAGAGCCGGTCGATCTTCATGGACGCCACGATCTCCGAGGTGATGAACACGCTGGGGATGCCGCCGTGGACCATGACCTCGGCCTCGGAGACCTTGGCGGCGCAGACCCCACCCACGGTGCCGCCCCGGCGTATCTGCCGGTGGGCGATGGCCGGGGTCTTGTGGTTCTTGGCGTGCCCCCGCAGCTTGGCGCTCCGCCCCTCATAGATATCGGCGATGACATCCATGTTGTGGTCAAGGGTGTCCATGTCGATGACCAGGCAAGGGGTGTCCAGGGCTTC
>JACZYV010000134.1:0-8347 GCA_022570905.1 Chloroflexota bacterium | reverse complement strand
AACACGACGCCCGGGGCCGCTTCGATGCCGCGCTGACGATGAGCCTGCTGGAGAAGCACGGCGTGACCGGGTTCTGCGCCCCTCCCACCGCCTACCGCATGCTGGTGCTGGAGGACCTGAGCAAGTACAACCTGGACAACCTCCGCCACTGCACCGGAGCCGGAGAGCCCCTGAACCCCGAGGTTATGAAACAGTGGGAGGACGGCACCGGCCTGGTGATCTATGACGGCTATGGCCAGACCGAGACCGTGATCTTGGTGGCCAACTTCCGCTGCAACGAGGTCCGTCCCGGCTCCATGGGCAAGCCCGCGCCCGGTTTCACCATCGCAGTGGTGGACGAGCAGGGCAACGAGGCGCCGGCCGGGGAAGAGGGCCAGATCGCGGTCAAGGTCAAGCCCGAACGCCCCGTGGGGCTGTTCCGGGAATACTGGAAGGACCAGGAGGCCATGGACCGGTCTTTCGTGGGCGACTGGTACCTGACCGGCGACAAGGCCTACAAAGACGAGGACGGCTATTACTGGTTCGTGGGCCGCGCCGACGACGTGATCATCTCCGCGGGCTACCGCATAGGCCCCTTCGAGGTGGAGAGCGCGTTGATCGAGCACCCAGCGGTGGCCGAGTCGGCCGTGGTGGCCAGTCCCGACCCGGTGCGGGGCGACATCGTGAAAGCCTTTGTGATCCTCGCCCCCGGCTATGTGGCCTCCGACGAGTTGGTGGTCAGTTTGCAAGACCATGTCAAGAACGCCACCGCTCCCTACAAATACCCCCGGGCCGTGGAGTTCGTAACCGAGCTTCCCAAGACCGTCAGCGGCAAGATACGCCGGGTGGAGTTGCGCGAAGGCGAATTGGCCCGCGCCCGTCAGGAATCGACGGATTAGATATCTGCGGAGGAAAATCCCCCTAACCCCCTTTACGAAAGGGGGGATGTAGGTCTCCCCCTTTGCAAAGGGGGACTAAGGGGGATTTAGTCCCCCGCTGAATCACAAGTTACCGGATAGACCATGCCCAGTTTCAGCGAACAACTCAAAAACGAGGCCGAGCCCATCTGGCGGCGCATCTTCGATCACCCTTTTCTCAAAGAGATCAAGGAGGGAACGCTGCCCCTAGATACCTTCCGTTACTACCTGGCCCAAGACTACCTTTACTTGGAGGGATTCGGGCGGACCGTCGCCATGGCCCTGGCCAAAGCGCCCGACTCCCAGACCCTGCAAGACCTGGCCCACCGTGTCATGACACCGGTGGAACGACCCCTGCACCATAAGCTGCTGGCCGCGGCCGGCCTTACCATATCCGATGCTGAGAATGCGGTGCGCTCGCCGGTCAATACCGCCTACGTTGACCACATGTTGCAGACGGCGTCGCGGCACGGCCTTGGCCCCACCGCCGCCGCCCTGCTGCCCTGTCCCTGGACCTACCACCTAATGAAAGACGAGGTGGGCCAGTCGGAGCACCCGCTATACGGGCAATGGACCCGCTTCTACGTGGAGGGGTTCTTGGAGGACAGCGTGGAGGCCTGGCGCGGGTTCGTTGACCAGATGGCCGACGGTGCAAGTCCGGCGGAGTTGGAGGCCATGCGCCAAGCCTTCATGACCAGCAGCCGCTATGAATATATGTTCTGGGAAGCCGCGTATACCCGCCAGCAATGGCCGGTTTAACGCTTAACGATAGTCTGGCCCAACAACGCTGCTGAGGAGCCCCAATGACAACCCAAAGATACGCGACCTACCGTCCCATCCACAAAGCGATACGTCACGTCCTGTTCGACACGTCACAAAAAGTAGGCCTCGCAGACTTTGGCGACGATGCCGATGTCAGCGAAACCCTGGAAGCGGTGGACCAAATGATTTCGATGCTCCACGACCATCGGGAGAATGAGGACAAATACGTCCACCCGCAAGCGGAGGCCAGGATTCCGGGTATCACCGCCAAGTTCGTCGATGACCATAAAGAAGATATACGGCTATCCGACGAAGTACAGGGAATAGCCGGGCAGGTCCGCGGTGCAAGCGGGGCCGAGCGCGCCGCCCTGGGCGTCAAACTGCACGAGAGACTGAACGACTACATCGGTATCTACCTCGGTCACCTGTACCGGGAGGAGACGACGATGCAGCAGGCTTTGTGGGACAGATTCACCGACGAGGAACTTTTGGCCATCGACATGGAGATCGTGGCCAACGTGCCTCCGCCGATGATGGCGGTCTATCTGCCGGTGATGTGTTCCACCTATAGCGCCGCGGATATAACGCCCATCCTGGCGGGGATCAAAGCCAACGCGCCGGCCGAATTCGTCCAGTTCGCCATGAAAACGGCGGAAGATAACCTGCCGCCGCGTTCCTGGGCGAAAGTGAAAGCCAGCCTCGGCTAGCCCGTCTTTTTGAACGGTTCATCAGGCGCCATACCCCGGCGGGCTGCCAAAAGGCCCGCCGGGGAATTCTGGGAAGGAGCGGCGGCCTGGTGACCTGGCCGTCCGCTATTTGGAAGTGGAGGTCCCCTGGTACTTTTCTTCCATCTGGTCGAGGGTTTGGCGGCACGCGGACAGCATGCTGCGGCGTTGCGCATCCTCCATCTGAGAGAAGCAAGTATCGAGCATCTTGGGCAGGGCATCGTGCATCATGCGTTCCATGTCTTCCGGCCGCATCTGCTCAAAGGAACCCTCCATCATGTACGGCATCAGGTCGGCCATTCCGCCCGGCCCCATCTTTCTAGACATGATGGGCATCATGACCTTCATTGAGGCTGTGATGCCTTGGGGGCTCTTTATCCCCATCCACCGCTTCATCATGGCTGTTTCAAATAACATGATCCACCTCCAAACGTCCGAAAAACATCGACGTCCAACCACAGTCCAAACGGCTGGGCCGGACAATATCGTGGCAGGCATCGCGAAGATAAAAGCTCGCCGGAGCCCGGGAAAAAGGGTTACGGCTTCTCGGGACGAATCGAGTCAACGGGTGAAGGAGAGGTGTGGTAGGTGTAGTAGCGGACTCCTGGGCAGGGAACAAAGTGATACCAATGGACCAACTCTGGCTCGGCTTCCGCGTGTTCGACGATCTCCTCCAATTCTTTCAGGAGATATCTGGGAACCTGAACGGCCTCAGGTTCGGCGTCTATCACTTGTCCCGGGACTCGTTCGGCCGACGTGGTGGTTGCCATACCGCCGCTTCCTTCCCTGGCTGACGGGCCTGGCGTTTTGACCTGGCGTTTTGAAATGACGCTGGTGACCCCGGCCCGCCGCCCGGGCACTCCAAGTCATCATCATTCTCTACCTGGCTGGGAAGCATCGGGAGTGCCAAACGGCCCGGCCATATGGGCCAAATGACCTCAACATATGTATACTTGGCCGCAAACCCCACGAAATCTGAAGTGAACGGAGGTTCACCGTGCCCAAAGCACCGATAAATGGAATCGACCTTTACTACGAGTCCCACGGCGACGATTCGGCCCCGGCCATAATCTTCGCCCACGGGCGAGGCGGCAACCACATGAGTTGGTGGCAGCAGGTGGCTGCCTTCTCCGCCGAATACCGTTGCGTCACCTTCGACCACCGGGGCTGGGGCGCCTCCATCGCCCCGCACGGTTCTCCGTTGCGGGAGAACTTCATCGATGACCTCACCGCCCTTTTGGACCACCTGAAGATCGACAAAGCATTCTTGGTGGCCCAGTCCATGGGCGGATTTAGCTGCTTGGGATTCGCCCTGGCCCACCCGGAGCGCACCCTGGGGCTGGTCCTGGGCGACACCACCGGCGGAGTGGCCACGGAGGGCGTGTTGGCGGCCCTGAAGAAGACCAGCCCACCACCCGAAGGCCCCACCCGTTCGCTGTCGGCCAGCTTCATCAAAGAGAACCCCGCCCTCACCTTCCTCTACCAACAGATCCAGGGCCTGAACCCGTCCCGCGGCGAGGATGGGGTCATCTCCGGGTTCCGGCGTGAGGACGGCCCCCAGGCCGAGGCCTTCGCGGGCTGGACGATACCCACGCTGTTGATAGTGGGTAAAGAGGACCTCATCTTCCCGCCTGAAGTCATCGCCGAGGTGCAAAAAGTGATTCCAGGCTCCCGCATGGAAGTGGTTCCCGGCGCGGCCCATTCGGCCCACTTCGAGCAGGCGCCGGTGTTCAACAAGCTGCTGTCCGAGTTGTTCGCTGGGGCACGCACCGGCAGCGCTGCAGGGGCGGCCGCGGATTAAGCAAATGCTATCGATAATCAGCGTTACCAACCGCTCGTGGTGAGCTCCGTCCAGCCAGGACTTACTTCTCGGACTCTCCGCCGGGCAACGATCGTAGGTACAACCATATTGCGTCCAATTCGTCGTCGGTCATTTGGGTGAACCTGTTCCACGGCATGAACCTGGGATCCAGCAAATTGCCCTGAGGCGTTGTACCGCTGCGAATCGTGTTTATGAACTGGATCCTTGTCCAACTCCCAGGGGCGCCACCCTGGGTAATGTTGGGGGCTTCAAGACGTTCATCACCAGGGACCTCACCTCCGGACAATCGCTCTCCATGACAAATCGTGCAGACCTCGGCAAGGTATTCACCGTATTCAGCGGTGACTCCGGCTACTGGTGACGGTGCACGCGGGGCGTTATGGTCGATCTGTGTCGCCGGTAGCAAGCTTCCCTCAAATACTGCGAGAATGCGGCCCAATGGGGCCAGCCTGGACTCGTCAAGCTCGTTATCTACTGGAGGGAGAGTTTTCAGATAGGCAATCATGGCGCCGAGGTCTTCGTCGGTGATTTTGTTGTATTGCTCCGAGGGCATGAGAACCAGTGCCTTGTTATCTTGACCTATCCCGTGCCGGATCGCCCTGACATAGTCCTCGTCAGTGAAGACCGCGCCGATCCCGCCGCGTCCAGAGGTTAAATTTCGGGGCATGATTTTACCGAAGAAGGAATCGTCTGAGAAACCAGTGCAGGGTACGACTTTGCACTCATCTACATCTGGCCCAGCTAGGTTCTGTCCATGGCACACCTGACAAACCCCGACTGCTTCTACGAAGTGTTTTCCTTTAGCGATGCTCGCCGCATCAGTGGGGACCGCCACCGACGCTATCGCAACATCGTAAGTACGGTTCTCTTTCCGAGAACCGATCAAAAATAGCACAACCAATAGTACGAGGAAGACGCCGAGCAGCCCGCCCGTTATGATCCCGGCCCATTTTAAGAATCTTCGCAAAATCGCTCTTCAGCCATCGGCGCGCTGGCCCGAATGTGAGTTATCACGAGGAGATTTGTCGATACTGCGTAACATGGATTACACAGCTTTAGCAACCCTCGTTCGCTGTGGGAGGCTAGCAGACAGGCCCATACCTAGCAAGCCCTACGGGCATGTCCGCAAAGAGGTTTCCTGGAGCTCCGTTGATGTGTGTGGCTCCATCCAATAATCGCCCGCCATATTCAACGGTGACTCCCGCTACTGGTGACGGTGCACGCGGGGCTTAGGCAAAACGTAGGGGCACGGCATTGCCGTGCCCCTACGTTCGTGTAAAGACCTGACTGTGGCAATATTATGGCGCGGTAGACCCCGGCCCCCAGTTGTTGGGGATGTTGATCAGGGCGGGTTCCAGGTCGGTCACGTCGCTTTGACCGCAGAAGTCCATGACCCGGCCGACCTCTTCCCGCAGTAACTCCAGAACGTTGTGGACACCGTCCTCGCCCTCGGTGGCCAGACCCCAATACAGGGGCCGGCCGATGCCCACCGCCTTGACGCCCAGAGACAGGGCCTTGAGCACGTCGCTGCCGCGGCGGACGCCGGAATCCAGGTACACCTCGCAGTTGCCCTTCACGGCATCGACTATCTCGGGCACCATCTCGATGGAGCTCATGGTCTGGTCCAACTGCCGTCCGCCGTGGGTGGACACCAAGATGCCTTCGACCCCGCTCTCGGCGGCGATCTTGGCGTCTTCAGAAACCCGGACTCCCTTGAGCACCAGGGGCAGTGAGGTCAGGCCCCGGAGCCATTCCAGGTCTTTCCAGGTGAGGGGGTCGGCCCGGGACACGTCCCAGCCGGGGGTATCGTCGGTGCCGCTGATCTCACTACGAGTGAAGCCCGAATTCCGGAAGTTGCCCAACTCCAGGGTACGCTCGAACTGGTTGCGCAGGTCACGTTCCTTGGGGCTTGGCACGGGGGTGTCGATGGTCAACACGATGGCCTTGAATCCGGCGGCCTCGGCCCGGTGCACCAGCATCTCGGTGAGGGCGGCGCCACGGTGGTAAAGCTGGAACCAGAGCGGACCGGTGGCGGCTTCGGCCACCTCTTCCATACTGCAGTTGGACGAGGTGCTGAGCATCATCAGCGTGTTCGACCGGCCGGCGGCCCTGGCGGTGGCCACCTCGGCGTCGGGATGGGCGATACCGTGGCTGCCGGCGGGACAGACGAACACCGGCATGCTGATGTCCGTGCCCAGCATGGTGGTCGCGATCTTCCGTTCTTCAACGCTGCGCATGAAACGAGGGCGGATCGTCAATTGGTCGAAGGCGCTCCGGTTTCGCTTGGTGGTGAATTCGTCCATGGCGCCGGCGTCGATAAAGTCCCATTTGTCGTGGGCCAAAGCTAGCTTGGCCCTGGCTTCGTAGTCGTAAAGATTGATGGGGTCGTTCGCCATCTGGTCCTCCTGCAATAGTCGGCCTAGGATCTTCGGCCTGAAGTTTTGTTTGGATGCCTATATCCGGACAAAGCGTCACCACGTAATTAGAGATACTGCAATGAGGCCAAAATCGGACTTACTCTAACGCGAACCGATGTAGGTGGCAAGTGGGGGCGGGCCATTTGAAAGAAATAGGGTCTTATAATAGCGATTGACGTTAATAGTGTATCGCGCTATTATAGCTCCGACATGATTAGGTCTTTCCGTGACGAAGAAACCGAACGCGTTTTCCGGCGGGAGCGGTCTCGCAGACTTCCGCCGAATCTGCAACGGACCGCACTACGTAAATTGGCTATTCTTGACGCGGCGGACACACTGGAAGACCTGCGATCGCCGCCTGGCAACCGCTTGGAGCGGCTTTCAGGGTCCCGGGCCGGCCAATACAGCATCCGCGTCAACGACCAGTGGCGTATTTGCTTTCGTTGGTCGGACGGCGATGTTGATGCGGTAGAGATCACTGACTATCACTAGGAGACCACGATGACCACTGCGAAATTGCCCCCGGTGCATCCCGGTGAAATACTGTTGGAAGAATTCATGGGCCCATTGGCCATCACCCAGTACCGTTTGTCCAAGGATATCGGCGTGCATCCCCGGCGCATCAATCAGATCGTGCATGGGAAATGCACAATCTCTCCAAATACGGTTTTGCGCTTGGCGCGCTATTTTAGTTTATCCGAAAGCTTCTGGATTAACCTGCAAGCGCGCTATGCTATCGAGGTGGAAAAGGATAAGCTGGCTGGCAGGTTTGAAAAAGAAGTGCGGGTTTATGGCGAGGGGTAATAGGGTTTAGCAGAGGGTTTACATAATTGTTGCATACTGTCGCGGCAGGATAATTTCGGCAAGGCTTTAAGTTCAAAAAAATAGACGTATATAAAGCAATTGTCCCGATTCGGTATGGGGGGGAGGAATTGAAAGAGATCGCAATTTGGCGCGGGGACGGAGGTGCGAGAGTTACTTGATTTTATTAAGTTAATTTTCCCTAATGCAGGTACCCTTCAAAAAGATAGTATAATTATTAAAAGCAAGACCAATCCTCATTTATAGGGAGGCTCAAGGAATGATAAATAAAATAATCGAAAAAACGGCTAGATACCATTAAGAGTTAGCAACAATATGCAGCAAGTACCATTACCAACATCGTTTAAAAGTATTGATGAATTCCCGAGATTGAGGGAGTCGTTAATTAATATGATGAATGTTGGCGGGAATAAGATTATTCAGCGACCCGGCATAATATCGAAAGGAAACGGTGTCGATGCGTGCCGTGGACAGATTAAGTTTCAAGACGAGCTTTATCAAGTTTCCGGTGATCGATTGTTAAAGGTTGACGAGGACGGCGCTACAACTGATCTAGGGTTTATTTCTGGATCATCCCAATGCGTTATGGCGGTTGGTTTTACGTTCCTTGTAGTGGTCGTTAAGGGAGTTACAGCCTATTCTTTTGATGGTACTTCTTCGGACATAATTTCTAGAACCACTGAATGGGATGGTAGCCCAACGGATGGCAAAACAGGAACTGTTTCTGTTTGGCTTAATCCAAATGCTACGGGCACTCAATTTATCTATACTGCTGGTACTGAACTTGATGGCATAGTTATTTTTAGATCAGAAGAAGCTGCCGGTGGCCAGTTTGGTGTTCGTGCTGGTAATTCAGCTGGTACTCAAATCCTAAACATTAAGTCAACGAATAACTTAACCAGT
>JACZYV010000133.1:0-8355 GCA_022570905.1 Chloroflexota bacterium | reverse complement strand
ACTTCACCACGGTGTTGGTGGAGCCCGGCGACACGGCCACCATCGACCCCTACGGCGGGATAGAGATGGTGGTCTCGCTGGGAACCAAAGACCCGGAACCCGGCCTGGATGCGGAGGACCACCCCGACCCGGTCACGTTGGCCGTGGTGGAGCACCGTTTGGAATCCATCGCCCTGGAGATGACCGAGGTGATGCTGCGGACCGCCATGTCCCAGATACTCAACTCCAGCCGCGATTTCTCCACCTGCATCCTGGACGCCGATTGCCAGCTGGTGGCCCAGGGAGAGGGCATCCCGGTGCATGTCAGCGCCCTGCCGGTGGCCGGAGCGGCGGTGCGGGATTATTTCGGCGATTCAATGGCCGAAGGCGACCTGTTCATCCTGAACGATCCCTATTTCGGCGGCAGCCACCTGCCCGACATCACCATTATTAAACCCGTCTTTCACGAGGGGAAACTGCTGTTCTACGGCGTGAACCGCGCCCATCACAGCGACGTGGGCGGCGGCACCCACGGCGGCTACAACCCCCGGGCCACCGAGATATACCAGGAGGGCATCCGCATCCCGCCCCTGAAGCTGTATGACCGGGGCGTTCCCAGGGACGACGTCTTGCAGATGCTCTCGGCCAACGTGCGCCAGCCGGAGAATTTCCTGGGCGACCTCAACGCCCAGATCGGCTCGGTGATGATCGCCGCCAAACGCATCGCCGAACTGCTGGAGAGCTACGGCGCCGGCCCGCTGTTGGCCGCCGTGGAAGAGATATTGGCCGCCACCGAGCGGCAGGTGCGGCAATTCATATCGGAGTGGCCCGACGGTGTTTACCACGGGGAGTCCCTGGTGGACGACGATGGCTTCGACAATAAACTGATACCCATCCGGGCCAAGGTGACCATCGCCGGCGATTCCATGACCATCGATCTGAGCGAGTCCAGTCCCCAGGTCACCGGGTTCATCAACAGCGCCTACGCCAACACCCGCTCCCTGGCCCACGCCGCCATCATGTATATCGCCCCGGCCGATCTGGCCAAGAACGAGGGCTCCATGCGGCCCGTGGAGATCATCGCCCCCAAGGGCCTGATCGTTAACGCCAACCCGCCGGCCCCGGTGTGCATGAGCACCAACCACTGCGCCGAGGAGATCGTGGAGGCGATCTTCAAGGCCCTGTCCCAGGCGGTGCCAAAGGCGGTGAACGCCGGGTTCTCCCGCCGTCTGCGTTACGCCATCACCGGGGTGGACCCGCGCACCGGCAAGCAGTTCATCTGGCACTTCTTCCTGGCCCGGGGCGGCGGAGGCGCGTCCTACGGCTACGACGGCTGGCCAGGCGTGGGCGAGGTGAACGTGGCCGGGGGCATACGGAGCCCCAGCATCGAGGTCACCGAGGAGCGGTTCCCCTTCTTCATCCGCCGGCATGAGATGCGGCCCAACTCGGGCGGCAAGGGCGCCTGGCGCGGCGGACTGGGCGGTATCTGCGACCTGGTCTACGAGGGGGAGGGCCCGGCCCTGCTGAACACGGCCGGCGACGGCATCGTGGTGCCGCCCTTCGGACTGTTCGACGGTGAGGACGGACTCCCCCATGATTATAGAATCATCTCCAACGGGACGGAGCGGGTCCTTCTGTCAAAAGAGACCGAGGTGGTGGTCAACCCCGGCGACCATATCTACTGCCTGTCGTCCGGCGGAGGCGGCTACGGAAACCCGGCCGACCGCAGCCAAGCGGCCGTGGATTGGGACCGTAAGAATGGGTATGTTGAGTAGTGGTTGGGGCGGCCAAATAGGGCCGCAGCTTATGACTCATTGCGACGGCTGATTCGTTCACGGCCGCCACCTACCGTTGCCCTTTGATTTCCTCTATGCCGGCTTCCAACTGGTCTCGGTTGGCGCCGAACTCCACGGCCCGGTTTACGTCTTTCTGGGCTTCTTCGTCGTTGCCTAGAGCCGCGTGGGCCAGGGCCCGACCTATGAACGCATGTGTGAACTCGGGGGACAGGCTGATGGCCTGGTCGTAGTCTTCGATCGCCTGCAGGTGCTGGTCCAATTCGTTATGGGCGAGGCCCCGAGCAAGGTAGACTAAGACGAACTGGGGGTCGAGGCGAATGGTTTCGCTGTAGTCCTCTATGGCCTGCTGGAACTGGGTAAGGGCGTAATAACTGTTCCCTCGGATGTAGAAGGCCAACGAGTTTCGAGGATCGACGCGGATGGCCGCGTCGTAGTCACGGATCGCCCGCCGGTTCTCACCCAGTTGGCGGTAGACGCCGCCCCGGCGGACGTAGCTGACGCCGTATTGGGGGTTCAGGCGGATCGCCTCGTCGAATGCGGCGATGGCCTGATCTAGCCGGCCTTGCTCCTGGAGTGCGACTCCGGCTTCGAAATGAGCCAGCGCCGCATTGGGGTCAACGATAACTTCGGGCTTGGGAGTTGATTCGACGGCTAGTGCGGCGGTGGGCACGGCGTTTGACCGGCTGATCGATGCTTCTGGAACTGAAGCATCTCCGCCGCAAGCGGCCGCCAAAACCATGACCGAAAAAGATGCTGTTAGTAGCAACCGAGCTCCCATGTGCCGCTCCTGCCAGGGATCGCCGAGATTCTACAACCCACGATCGCCAGGTAGATTCATCCCTCGGCGCCTCAATAAGCGCCATGTCGACCGGGCTTCGCTCCCGCCTAAGACCGCACAGCCCCGCGGAACCGGTCCCGAATCTGCTCGGGCGTGTGTGCAACCCTTGGAATCCCCTCAGCGGGAGCAATGCCGCATTTGACCAGAATCAGACTGAGCTGGCGGTTAGCCACGGCTTCGGTCAAGGCCAACCCCAATTCCTCAACTTCTTCGACCCGGCGTGTCCAGGGATAACCGGCGCTGGCGGCGGTCTGGGCCAGGTCGAACTGGGAACTGATTGACGGTTGGCCGCCGGTGGACTCGTAGGCCTCGTTGTCCAGGATGATGTGGACCAGGTTGGGCGTTCCTTCCGATGCGATGAGTGGGAGTGTTCCCAGGCTCATCAACGCGCTTCCGTCGCCCTCCAGCACGAAAACCCGTTTGTGGGGGGCTTGTATCGCTAGCCCAAGTCCCAGGGCCGAGGCCAGGCCCATGGAGCCGATCATGTAGAAGTTTTCCGGCCGGTCATTCAGGGCGAATAGCTCCCGGGAGATCATGCCGGTGGTGCTGACCACTAGGTCGCTCGCCTGGACGTGCTCCAATATCTTTTCGATGGCCCGGTACCGGTCGATCAAGAGATCACCCCGGCGCGGACCAGCAACGCGCCTGGGATCGAACGCTCCTTGATGGTAGCCAGGAGCCGGTCCAGGGCGGCGTCCAGGTTATCGGGCTCCAGGACCTCGTACGGGACCTCCAATAGGTCGAATAACCGCGGGGTTTTGACTCCCATGATCCAATGTTCGGGAGCGTCGTTGGGTGGGCCGCCGTAGCCCCGCCAGCCCACGATGAGCAACGCCGGAATCTTGTACATCAGGTTGAACGACGTAAGGGGATTCACCAGATTTCCCAGCCCTGAATTCTGCAGGATCACCCCGCCCAGCCCGCCTGTGAAATAGGCAGCGCTGGCCACGCCCAAGGCCACATCCTCCCGCACCGCCGGAACGTAGCGGATGCCGGGGTCCGCCACCATCACGTTATAAGCGTCCTGAAAGGTGGAATCGGGGACCCCGGAGAAGAAATTCAGGCCCCGTTCCTTCAACGCTCCCCAGAAATCACGGGCGTCCATGGCCTCTCCCCCACGCGTTTTTTGCAACGGATTGGGCCAGACTAACATATCTGCGCCGTTCATTTGACTGCCCCACTGGGGGGGAGTAGTATGGAATGAGTAAACCCACCCCCAGGGGGTATGGGTTTAGGAGAGATAGAATGTTTCCAGAGGTTAAAAAAGACGCGCTCAAGCGGATGAGTTACATCGAAGGCCACCTTTCAGGCATCAGAAAGATGCTGGTGGAGGATAAATACTGCGTCGATGTTCTGAAGCAGACCTACGCCGTCCGCCGCGCCATCGAGAAGATGGAGAGTCTGTTGCTGGAAGGGCACCTGAAGTCCTGCGTGGTGGAGGGCATCCAGGCAGGACGCGCCGAAGAGATCATCGAGGAACTAAAGGACCTGTACCTACAGTCCACCAAGTGAACTTGCTAGAACGCATTCCAAGATGTGGTTCGACAGCCCCTCCGATTCCACCGAGGGGAACAGAACCCTGGAACAGCAACCAAGGATCAATCGGAGAGTAAAAATGTCCGCGTACGTGATCGGCGACATCAAGGTGACCGACCCGGAGACTTATGCTAAATACGCAGCCAGAGTCCCCGCCAGCAGCGGGGCGTTCGGTTGCAAGTACCTGGTGCGCGGCCCCGGCAAATGTGAGAACGTCGAAGGGGACTGGCTCCCGGAACGGTTCGTGCTGGCTGAGTACAAAGACGTGGATACCATCAAGGCCTGGTACTACTCCCCGGAGTACAAAGAGCTTACGAAGCTTCGCCAGAGTGCGTCCACCGGGACCTTGGTGGTTGCCGAGGGGGTAGAGCCCCACGCTCAAGGGAGCGATACCGGGAAGGCGGGGTATCTGATCGGAGACATCGAAGTAACGGACCCAGACACCTACGCCAAGTACGCGGCAGGCGTTCCAGCCACCATAGCGGCCTACGGTGGGAAATACCTGGTCCGTGGGGTCTCGGGTGAGGTTTTGGAAGGGTCATGGACCCCCAAGCGGCTGGTGGTGCTGGAGTTTGAAAGCATGGAACGGGCCAAGGCTTGGTACGGCTCCCCGGAATACGCGGACCTGAAAAAGCTCCGTCAGAGCGCCTCCAAAGGAAATCTGATATTCGCCGACGGCGCGTAACCCGTCCATAGACCAGGAATCAGGAATTATGGCTACAACGAATAAAGACATCAAGAAGATCAACCTGCCCGTGGAGGGCATGACCTGCGCCGCCTGCGTGGGCCACGTGGAGAACGCCCTGAAGGGTGTTCCCGGCGTGCTGGAGGCCTCAGTCAATCTGGGCACGGAAAAGGCTTCGGTGGAGTTCGATTCCGCCGTGGCGCCGTTCCAGGCGTTGCAGGAGGCCGTCTCCGGGGCCGGCTACAAGCTTGGCACCCAAACCGCTTCGCTGAACATCGGCGGCATGACCTGCGCGACCTGTGTGGGCCATGTGGAAAAGGCTCTCCGGAAAGTGCCAGGTGTCTCCCAGGCCAACGTGAACCTGGTCGTGGAAAGGGCGACGGTGGAGTTCGTGCCGGGCATCGCCCAGCTATCCGACCTGCAGGCTGCGGTGGAAGGCGCCGGTTACCGGGTCGAGGGCTTCAACGACTCGGGAGACCAGGAAAGGGAGCTGGAGCGGCTCTCCAAGGTGAAAGAGATACGGGAGTTGCGCAGCCGTCTGCTGTTCGCTGGGACCGGCGCCATACTGCTGTTTCTCGGCACGTTTGACGCCTTTCCCTGGGTGTCCAACTTTATGGGACAAGGCTACTACCCCTTCATGTTATGGGCCCTGGCGACTCCGGTGCAGTTCTGGGCCGGCTCCAATTTCTACACCTCCGGCCTGGGCGCGCTCAGACACGGCACGGCCAACATGCACACCCTCATCGCCATGGGCACCACGGTCGCCTATGTTTACAGCGTGGCGGTGGTGCTGTTGGATGCCTTCTCGCCGGGCGTGCTGGCGGACAACGGCATCGAGGCCAAGGTGTATTTCGACACCGCGGCCATCATCATAGCCTTGATCCTATTGGGCCGGTTCCTTGAGGCGGGGGCGCGGGGCCGCACATCTGAGGCCATCAGACGACTCATCGGCCTCAGGCCCACCTCGGCCCGGGTGGTGCGCGACGGTGAAGAAGTGGACATCCCGGTGGACCAGGTAATCCTTGGAGACATCGTGTTGGTGCGTCCCGGAGAGAGGATCCCGGTGGACGGCCTGGTGACCGAGGGTTATTCGGCGGTGGACGAGTCCATGCTCACCGGCGAGAGCATGCCCGTGGAAAAGAGCCCAGGACAAAAGCTCTACGGGGCGACAATAAACTCCAACGGCGCGCTATATTTCGAAGCCACCCAGGTGGGAAGCGAGACGGTCCTGGCCCAGATCATACGCCTGGTGGAAGAGGCCCAGGGCTCCAAGGCGCCCATCCAGCGGCTGGCCGACCAGGTGGCTTCCTACTTCGTTCCAGCGGTCATAATCGCCTCTCTGGCCGCCTTCCTGTTCTGGATGCTGCTGGGTCCCGCACCGGCCCTGACCTTCTCCACACTGGTCCTAGTCTCGGTGCTGATCATCGCCTGTCCCTGCGCCCTGGGGCTGGCCACGCCCACGGCCATCATCGTGGGCACCGGCAGGGGCGCGGAGCAGGGAGTGCTGATCAAGCAGGCACAAGCCCTGGAGATCGCTCACAAGGTCGATACTGTGGTCTTGGACAAGACGGGCACACTCACCACCGGAAAGCCCGTTGTGACTGACCTGGTCGTTTCTGAGGCTTCCGGAGCGTCGGAACAGGAGCTCTTGGTCCTGGCCGCGTCCGCCGAGCGCGGCTCCGAGCATCCCCTGGGCGAGGCCATCGTCAAAGAGGCCCAGGAACGGGGGCTGGAATTAGCGACTGTCTCTGGGTTCCAGGCCATTCCCGGCCGGGGCATCTTGGCCCAGGTTAATGGGCATACTATCCGGTTCGGCAATCAGGCATTGATGGAGGACTCCGGTGTGGCGTTGAACGGCCTGGCCGAGAAGGCCACGGCGCTGGCGGCCCAGGGCAAGACCCCCATGTTCCTGGCCTCCGGCGACCAGGCCATGGGTCTGATCGCCGTGGCCGACACGGTGAAGCCCGAGGCCCGTGAAGGACTGGCCAAGCTGCGGCGCATGGGTCTGGAAGTTGTGATGCTCACCGGCGACAACGTCCAGACCGCCCACGCCATCGCCAATCAATTGGGCGTGGACCGGGTCGAGGCCGAGGTGCTGCCCCAGGACAAGGCCGCCGTGATCAAGAGGCTGCAGGCCGAGGGCCGTGTGGTGGCCATGGTCGGCGACGGCATCAACGATGCCCCGGCGCTGGTCCAGGCGGACGTTGGCATGGCCATGGGCAGCGGGACCGATGTCGCCATGGAATCGGCGGATATCACCCTGATTCGGAGCGACGTTAACGGCGTGGCCACGGCCCTGGAACTGAGCCGGCAGACCATCCGCACGATCAAGCAGAACCTTTTCTGGGCCTTCTTCTACAACGTGATGCTGATCCCCGTGGCCGCCGGGGTCCTGTACCCCGTATTCCAGGGAGTCGGCGGCGTGCCGGATGGCCTGGAATTCTTCTTTGGGGAACAGGGGTTCTTAAACCCGGCCCTGGCCGCGTTGGCCATGGCGTTCAGCTCGGTAACCGTGGTTGGCAATTCCCTGAGACTGCGGCGGGCCAAGATATAACCGGACCGGCGAATTGCTGGGCAGGGAATGGGCAGGAGACAAGATCAGAGAAATCGGAGGGAATTAGAATGGCGACAGCGATAGACCCGATCTGCCAGATGGATGTGGACACCGGCAATCCGCCCGGCGGGCAGAGTGAACACGAAGGCACGACCTACTACTTCTGTGCTCCCGGCTGCAAAGTGGCCTTCGATAACGAGCCGGAGAAGTATCTATCCGGCGCTGAGTCAGGACCGGCGCCTGAGAGCACTCCGGCAAGCAGGCCCGGCTTCCTCGCCCGGCTGTTCGGCAAGAAATAGTAATCAGGGGTTTTTCCACGAGCGGGGTTCGAGCTGTTCTTGCCCTTCCCCGGTGATTCCGGCGAAATTCGGGGCCAAGGCAACTCGATCGTGATTGAGACAACGCCCGCTGGAAACCCGCCCCTACCCAGGATGGTCAACTACATCGTTCCGCCGCCCCACCCGTCGTCCCGGCGAAGGCCGAAATCCAGGAAATTCGACTTGGAACCGAGGTTTGGTTGACCTTTAGCCGGGCGGGTTAAAAACCCGCGCCTACGGCGACGGATTTGTCTAATTACGCGGGTCCTTCGACAAGCTCAGGATGAGCGGTTTTGGAGGGGCTCCCCCATCCTAACCTTCCTCCGCAGCGAGGGAAGGGATATTGCGTTCGTGGTGAGCTCCGACCGAGGTCGAGCGCCGATGCCATCGAGCATCCTCCCCGATGGATCGGGGGACTTGTCGAACCACGGCTTGAAGTGGTATTTAACCCGAGGCGCCGTGGCAGCGCTTGTACTTCTTGCCGCTGCCGCAGGGGCAGCGAGCGTTGCGCCCCACCTTTCCCCCGCCAGCCGCTGGGGACGAGGCGCGATTGGCATCGTTGATCGCCTTCATGGGGCTTTCTTTGGTGGTTGCCGTTGGCGCCTGCCGGCGGCCGGTCCCCTGGGGGGGTTGGTCGGTGAGCGACGCAT
>JACZYV010000132.1:0-8375 GCA_022570905.1 Chloroflexota bacterium | reverse complement strand
ACCCGGGCCGACGGCCACGCCTGGACCGACACCCACGCCCGGACCGACTTCCACGCCCGGACCGACACCCACGCCGACGCCCGTGCCGGCAGGAGGTGGGGGCGGCGGAGGCGGAGACGACGACTTCTTCTTCTTCGTGCCGCCCGCGACCGCCACGCCTGCGCCTGAGCCGACTGCGGCGCCTGAGCCGACCGCGGCGCCCACACCAGGGCCTACCGTGGCGCCTCCGGCCGTGGTCTCCGAGACCACGAGCCTGGTGTCGCCTGACCAGGAGACGCGGATCGAGACGCCCGACGGCCAGGTGGCGTTGGTCATCCAGGCCGGTTCCCTGCCCCCGGAGGTGGCCAGCTTGACCGTTGAGGTGGAGGTGAAGAACCTGGACCCGGCCACGGTGCCGGCGCCGCCCAGCGGTACCGTGTTCCTCCGCGCCATCGAGGTGAACACTCTGTTGAACAGCCTGCCCACCAGCATCACCTACACCAGCCCGGTGGTATTGTCGTTCCCGCTCACGCCCGAAGAGATCGCCCTGGCGGGTGACGATCTCACGAAGCTGGCGGTATTCCGGTTCAACCCCCAGACAGGCGCCTGGGACATACTTCCAACGACGTTCCAGGAATCGCCCCCGCATCTGGAAGTGCGGATAAATACCTTCAGCCTCTTCGCCGTCGGCGTCAGACAACCCGTTGGGCCCCTACCGGCAACGACGCCGGTCCCGACACCGGTGCCCACGGCAACGGCCGTGCCGACGCCGGTGGTGGTTCCCACGGCGACAGCTCTGCCCGTCGTGGCCGGGCCAACACCAGTGCCGACGCCGCTCCCGGCAGCCACGTTGACGCCCTTGCCAACCGCCACGGCGGCCCCGGCTCCGGTGGCCACCGTGACGCCTCCTGAAGAGGCCCCACCAGCGCCAGCGGCGGGGTTCCCGGTGGGGGCCACGATCGGGATCGTGCTGGGCGTGTTGGTGGCGTTGGGGATCGTGGGCGGGGTCATCTACTACCGGCGGAGCCGCTAGATACACTTGATCAAACTGGACTGGAGGGCTCTTCAGGCGTGATCAGCCTGCTCGTTCCCCGGCCTGCGGTCCCCTGGAACCGGCCAACCGAATGTTGGTCCAAGGCCCGAAGAAAATGGTGGGATTGCAAATGAAGGACGCCTGGTCTTGACCCGGACGGAGGACGGCATTGTTTGATACATACGCAGGTTTCAAGGGTCCGGGACCGCCGGCCGGGCGCCCGGCGTCCGCGGCTTTGCCCGGCGCCCGGACCGCGGAGTCCCGGCGATGGTGAAGGAGATGAGACCCGCGGCGCGGCGCATCAACAAAACAGCCGTCGTGTTGCTGGCCGCCGCATTGATCGTCAGTATCGGGATCGTGCTGGTGCTTGCCGGTTTGAGTTTGCCGGTCCGTATCGCGCGGTTCTACCTCACCAAGGCTAGATCCAGTCCCATTCACCGGTAGGTGGTTTCTGGGGCGAGGGACCAGCGTACCGCCCAGCTTCCACGGCGCCGCCAGACTGGCGGAAAGCCGGGAAGGCATGCTGCGAGACCTGGAAGACTTCGCCAATGAGGTTGTGCCCAAGATCTAGGGGGCCAGCCAGATACGCAGAACGCCGTCCTCCCGGCCAACCCCGAGAGCTATGCCGCCACCGAGATCGACAGCCGCCAAGTTGGTCACCGCCCTTCCGCCAACTGGTGTTCGCCAAGCCAATTCCACACCGTCTTGGGTGCGCCGCATCGCGGTGATCTCCGTGAACCGTTGATTGAATACCACCAACTCCGGCTGTCCGTCGCCGTCCAGGTCGCCCGCCAGACCCATGTCCAGGTTACGCGAGCCTATAGAGTGGGAGGTGACACCGCCCTGCTGGACCACAAGGTTTAGGGAATCGCCGTCAAGGCGGTAGAACCCAGCGATCCCGCCGATGTGGGGAGTTAAAACCTCGGCCAATTCGATCTCACCATTGACCCCGAAGGGCGCCACGGCAAGCTGGTGCCGCCAACGGTTGCCCTGCCCCACCGCCGGACCCGCCGCCAACTGCTCCCCGGATTCGGAATAAACCACGATTTGGGCCCCCTGTTCCGAGTCGCTGATAGTAACGATGATCTCTCGCTGGCCGTCGCCGTTCAGATCGGCCCAGATGGGCGAGATTCCCTCCACCACCCTTTGGCCGGGGATGGCGATGGTTACGACCACTTTCAACGATGGCCGGGTTTCCAACAACGTGATCTCCGTTGCCTCCAACTGGTCTCCGGTGATGCCGTGGGGATAACGCGAAGACGGCTTGGTGAGCAGCAAGACCCGCTGTTGGCCGTCCACCAGCAGCCTGGCGTCGGGCAAGGCATTCACCGCCAACCTTCCCGCTTCTGAGCCGTTCTGCCAGAGCACCAGGTCGCCTCCGGACTCGATAAACGCCAGCCGGCCCGAATCGCCCAATGGCACAGGATGTGCGAATTCCGAGGCCGCGTCCGATGGGCCGGCCACCAGAAATGGTTCATCCCCCGCCACCGCCAGCAGCGGCGGACCGGCAGATGGAAGAGACTTTGGCGTAATGGCGGTCTCCACAGCCTGTGCGCCTCGGACCAGAAACGCCTGGGTGGTGCCGTCTTCCAGAACTGCAACCCAAAGACTGCCGGCTCCCAACGGCGCCGCCACCAGCCACCGGGGGGTGCCGGCAAGCTCAATGTCCAGAGTCGGGGCGTTGGGCAGGTTGCCCCGTCCCGGCAAGTAGCGGTTGCCGCCGGGCTGCTGGTATGTGTAGGCGTAGCTGGTTGGCCCAGTTGTGATTGATAATGTGTTCGGCTGCGAGATGGGCGCGGGTGCCGCGGCGGGTTCGGACGGACTAGCGGCGGTGGGCGACCCCCCGCAGCCCGGCAAGACCGGCAGCACCCCTGCGGCCAGAAGGAAAAAGACAGCGAGATACTTGGCCCGCCGGTGATCGCGGGAACAAAGTTCCGTGAATCCAGGGGAGGAACTCAGGCGTTGTTCCCTAAACCGGTCTGCATCTGATGGGAGCTGAGGGAAACGATGTCGGCCAGGGTCACGGCGCCGGTCAACCCGGCCGAGATCAGCCCCGTTCGGTGGGCGCGGTCAAGATGCTGCGGTCTAACGGCGTTCGGGTCCAAATCTGAATCACCAGCGTTAAATTTCCCAGTTGTTTCTATAGTTGCTTCCACGGTGATTATAGCGGCAGCCGGTCCGGCCCCCGGAGAGGCGTTCCCCGGCCACAAGGGGCGGTTGTGGTCCTTTGGGCGCCTCTCCGGCCGAAAACCCCTTTAAATGAAGGCAGGAGTCCAACCTGTAACCGCCTGACCGGTCCCGGTCCGTGAATGAACGCGAAACACGCATCAACCAGCCGGTGGGCCGATCTCCCTGCCGTTGCTATAATCGGTGGGCATATTGATGATGGCAGCATCCTGACCGCCGCGAGGAGCAATGTCGAATTTCCCCATTCGGAGCGGACACCTTGGCATCGGTCTCCTTGTGCTCCTCGTGGCGTTGGCCGCGCTGGCCTGCGGCGAGTCCGATGCCCTTTTAACTCAGACGCCCGTGGTGACCTCCGCCCCAGCGACCTCTGTTCCTCCGACCGTCGTCCCGGCTACATCCGTCCCCGCGACCGCCATCCCTGCGACTTCTATCCCACAGCCGACACTGGGCGGCGTGCAGGCGACCCAAGCCCCAACGCCCACAGCCGCTCCCACCTCGGCTCCAGAACCGACGCCGGCCAACACTCCCAGGCCGACTCCCTCCGATACTCCGGTGCCAACGCCCACAGTCACGCGTGCGCCGGCACCCACCTTTACCCCTGCGCCGACTTTTACCCCAGAGCCGCCTCCCACCGAGCCCCTTCCCACCGCTACGCCAGCGCCGACGCCGACGCCAGCGCCCACTCCAACTCCAACGCCCGTGCCGGGGCCGACGCCGACCCCCGATCAACTGCTGTGGACCTATGAGATCAGCGGAACAGGCGCCAGCGTCAACCATGTGGCTCTTAGCGCTGACGGCTCAACCGTATTGGCCGGAACATCGACGGGCGATGTGCATCGATTTAATAATCAAGGTCTTTTGTCCTGGACTTTCGACGGGGCCGCCGATGCCCCGGAAGGGACCGTCACGCGCAGTGTCACCGGCCTGGCGGTGGACCTGGACGGTAACCGCATCCTGGTCGGATTTACCGACGACCGGGGCACCGGGACAGCGGCCGGCGTTTTGTACTTGCTCGATGATCGTCCAGGTAAATTATGGTCCGTCTCGATTGGAGGGCCCGTTAACACGGTGGGCATCACCGATGATGGAGACCGCATGGCGGCTGGGTCTGCCGGCCGGAATGTTTACTCGCTGGACTCGGCAGGCGCGATTCGATGGACTTACGAAACACCTGCCGGAGCCGGCCAGCCAGCGAGCGTGGCCGCCGTCTCGGCCGATGGCTCAAGGACCGTTGGAGGATCCCAGGCAAGCCAGTTCTACCTTTTCAACGCCGACGGCGTCAAGATCTGGACCTTCGATGCCGACGGCCCGGTCAACGACGTTGCAGTCGCTACATCAGCTTCTAGGGTGGCCGCTGGTACCGCCAGCGGCAGTGTTTATGTCCTAAACAGCCAGGGAGTGGTCATTCGACAGGTTTCCCACCCCGAAACGTCTATCCTGGCGTTGGCCATCAATTCCGGCGGCTCTCGTTTGGCCGCCGGCACCGCCGACGGGAGAGTGTTCTCCTTCGACGCCCAAGGCGTCATGTTATTCGAAGTGTTTTTGGGTGGACCCGTGACCAGCGTGGCCGTGAACTCCACGGGAAGCAGGATCGCCGCCGCGTCCGGAGCCACCGTGTATCTGCTGTCGGTGGTTGGTCCCTAGCCAGGAATATGGGGCGAAGCTGCTGGCAGATGGTGAACGGATCGCCGGCTAATCAAGTTTTTTCCGGCATCTGTGGAAAGCAGGTGGGATTTATACATTCACCACAGCATGGAAATTTCGCGAAAACATCATCTTTAGGCATAAGACAACCGAGAACCACGTTAAAAAGGTTGACATCATGAATTCGGATAACTTATATTCTGTTTCTCCCTCCATTATATGAAGGGCGCTGGGCCGTCGATGAGCAATGACCACGCCAGGGGGAGAGGATAAAACTGGAGGAGGCAACTAGATGAGAAAGTTGCGGAAGTTCACATTTCCTATCCTGATCGGTATCTTCTTGCTGGTCTTGGCGGCGTGCGGCGGTGATGACGACAGCGTGACCACCAGCCAGCCTGCCCCAAGTGGCGGTGGCGATAGTTCCGCTACCACCAGCACCGGTGCCGGCGGCCTGGTTTCCCAGGGTCTCAGCTTCAAGTTCCAATACGCCTGTATCAACAGGACCCTTGACCCCTGCGAACTGCTCGCAGCACCCGGTGGGATGGTAGAACGGATCAAAGAGCGGACCAATGGGCAGATCGAAATCCAGATTTCTTCCTTCCCGGAGCTTGGCCTGGCCGGTCCCGACACTCTGCGGCTAGTAGAGGACGGCACCCTGGGTATGGTGGAGATCTATAGCGGCTACATCGGAGGCGACCTTCCGATCGTTGACGTGGCCAACCTTTGGGGAGTGATTCCCGACTTTGCCACCAACTGGAAGACGATCGAAGCCGTCCAAGGACCGATCCACAAGATCATCGAAGAAAGGTCCAACGGCATAGTGTTGGCCGAAAGCTATTACGGCAACAACTACTACTACACCTCGAAACCAATTCGGACTCCCGCCGATCTTGAAGGGATGAAGGTTCGCAGCCACAGCACGGTGCTGGGCGACCTCATCAACGGCATGGGCGCCAATGCCCAGTTCGTGGCCTTCTCCGAGGTTTACACGGCATTGGAACGCGGCATCCTTGACGCGGCCGTCACCTGCGGCCCCTGCGGCGCCGGTCTGCGCTGGTTTGAGGTAGCCGATTACCTAAACGGCCCCATCATCTCCATTGGTGTTACCTACATCACCATAAACAAGGACCGTTGGGACGAGATTCCAGCTGACCTGCAGGCCATCATGCGCGAAGAGGCGATGAAACATCAGGTGGAAAACCGCCGATTGGTGGAAAATGTCTGGGACCCGCTAGGGATCACAGACAACGTGGCCGGCGGCATGGAACACATTCCGTTCTCCCAAGCACTCAAAGACGCCCAAAAGCAGGCGGCGATCGACGTGGTGATTCCCAACTGGGTGAACCGCACCGGCGGGCCTGACTCTGAAGCCGTAAAGATGTTCAATGAATTTGTCGGCCCGATCATTGGCGTCACCATCAACTCCGATGGTAAAGCAATAGTAAACTAGACAACCGGCGAACTGAAAAAGACGCGCAGCGCAGAGCAACCACTAGGTTGGTTTATGTTGCGCGTCCTGGAACCCAACTGTAACGTGGGTGCCAGGTTCGAACCTTGAGACATTCTTCGGGGCGCCTCTGCTGGGTTTTAACTTCCTCACCCACTGGTGGCGCCCTCTTTAGGGTGGACCCGGCCTCTTTAGGTTCGGCCTAAGTCCGCGCCCCTCACCGTGGGGTTCCGGTCCTGATCCGATCAAAGTGGCTGTGTTGTCAGTTCTGCCCATAGATTTCGGTCGCGGTGTGAAACGCGTACCAGCCGAACCAGTATGAGACGTGGCTGGGCAGCCGGTCCAGCCTCTGGGCAGGGTCGCTGACCTTGACCAGGGCATCCTCCTCCAGGCGCCATTCATCTCCGCCTTGGTCAACCACAATCACGCTTGCTGCGCCGTCGCCTGCAAACCTGACCTTCGCGAATTCCTGGCCGTCCCTCTGAAACGCGCGGGCGCCCGCTCCTTCACCAGGGGTGATCACCACCAAGCCGCGCCCACCCAGGGTATCGTTCAGGACGGGCTGCTGTTGTAAGGTTTCCACCGGATACGCCCGGGCCTCGCCGTTCACGATCAGCCCCAGGACTTCAGATTTTTCAGGCAGCCGGTCGCTTTTGTCCCAAACCGGGAACGAGCTCTCAGGTTGCCGGCGCACCCCGTAATAGATCGATCGTGGGTCCCATTCGGGGACGTAGAGTTCGGCGGGATACAATCCGGTGTCGATATCCAGAACAGTTGTGTCCGGGTGCGTCGCAAGCCAGTCTCCCCAGGTGGTCAGGAGGACGGGCAGCAGCTCCAGCTTGATTCCGCTTTCCACCAGAGGCCCCACCACGGGCTCGCCGGTGAACTGACGCCACAGCGTTTCAGTGCCCCGGTCGTACATCAGCTTGTTGGAGCGGTATAGCAGGCCCGAGGTGCCGAATTCCAGTACCTCGCCGTTGATCTTTGTGGAATACACGATTCCGGAACCGCAAAGGGTTCAATAGGCCAGGGCAAAGGGCACGCCTCCGACCACGTCGTTGGCCATCTCATGGGCGTTCAAGATGCGCAGCGGATAGGCCCGGTGCTCCCCGTTGAAAGAGACGCCAAACACCCGGTCATCGTCAAAGAGGTAATCGGCTTCCCCCGGGGTAATCACCCGGGGATTGGTCAGATCGGGGATGCCATCCCTGGCGACGCCGCCCCAAACTATCTCCTCCACGCGTATGCGGGTGTCCACTCCGCTATGGATGAAATCCGATTGCTCAGGATCTACCATACGGCTAAACAGCCGGCCCTTGAAGCCGTGGTATCCTTCAGGTCCCTTGATCTCGGTATGTTTCCCGACCCACCTGACCCACCAATCCCAAAACTGGGCGGAGCCCTCAAGTTCGTCGGGCGCGGCCCCGCTGAGGTCGAACAGCGCGCGAATTATGGTGTTGCGGTTGTCCTCGCCCAAAAGGCCGCTAAAGCGCAGATAATCCACCAACACCGGGATGTATGAAGGGTCGCCGGTGTCCACCATGGCCTGCACGCCGGAGTCGCCGTCGCCTCTGGCCAACTCCAAGTAAGCGTTGATCAGGGCGGAAGCGCTTTTGGGAAGCGGGGCGGTATTCGACCCTCTAGACTCCTGGTTGACCGTCTCGGGAGAAGAAGCCGAAGGAGACACGGTGGCGGCCGGAGTGGGGGTGGGAGCATTTACGGGCGTACTCCCAGCGGCGCAACCGGCCAAGGCAACAGAAAATAGGGCACTCACTCCCCACCGGCGCCACTCTTTCAACGCTGCTTAACCATCTGTATCCACCCGCGTCACCAACCCATATTAACTGCCTTGAGATACGGACCGGGGCGGCAGATGGATTCTCGCAAACGAGCGACGGGTCCAGGCGGTCCCGTGTCCGGCGAAACGGCCGGAATGGCCTTGCCGGAGCTGGTTGGAGCGGTTGCAGCTACCAATAAGCGACCTGGGGGCCAGCCACCGGCACCCCAACTCATTCCACGGCCGGCCAGCGTGATTAGGCTGCCACTAATGCTTTTTCGGGTCGCGGAGCGTTCACAAAATCTTGG
>JACZYV010000012.1:0-30212 GCA_022570905.1 Chloroflexota bacterium | reverse complement strand
CGTGGCGGCCCGTCCTCTGAACAACATCGACGGCGTCCGCATGAGCACCGCCCTGACCTATCTGAACCTGGCCCGGCACCGGCTCAACATCACCATCCGCGGCGGTGTCGCCATCAGACGGGTCCTGTTCCAGGGCAACCGTGCCGTCGGCGTCGAAGCTGAGAGCGGCGGCGAAGTGTTCAACGTTGAAGGGAGCGAGATAATCCTCTCCGGAGGCGCCATCGGCTCACCACAGGTCCTGCTGCTCTCGGGCGTGGGCCCGGCCAAGGAGCTGGAGCGCTTGGGCATCAACGTGGTGCGGGACCTGCCCGGCGTGGGCAAGAACCTGCGGGACCACCCGGCGGCCTACATGCTGTTCAAGGGAGAAGGCGAGTCCCCGGACATCGACACTCCAAGCCTGCAAGTGGGCCTGCGATTCAGCCTTCCCGGCTCGCCCACCCGTGGCGATTTCCAGATGACGCCCACGTTGATGAGCAGTGAGCACCGCCCCGCCAGCGTGACCTATGAGGGAGATACCTTCCATTTTGGGATCAGTGTCGGCTTGCAGAACGCCAGGTCAGCCGGCGAGCTTTACCTCAACTCCACCGACCCCCACGAGCAACCCTACTTGAACTACGACCTTTTCTCGGATTCGTCCGACCGGGAGCGGATGCGCGGCGCGCTGCGCAAAGCGGGGGAGGTAGCCGAACACCCGGCCTTCGCGGCCCATGTAGTCGAACAGGTAAACCCCACCAAAGAGGTACTGGCCGACGACGCCGCATTGGACGATTGGATCATGACCAATTGCTACACGCAGCACCATATCTCGGGCACTTGCAAGATGGGGCCAAGCTCCGACCCGATGGCCGTCGTCGATCAGTACGGCCACGTTCACGGACTGGAAGGGTTGCGGGTCGTTGACGCATCGGTCATGCCCGACGTGATCCGGGCCAACACCAACGCCACCACAATAATGATCGCCGAACGGGTTTCAGATTGGATCAAAGAGGGCAAATAAACTCGCCGTCGTAGGCGGTGGCGCCATCGTCAATCGCGCACGACCGGTGTAGGGGCATCCTGATGCCATCGGGACCGTGCCCCTACGCCGCAGGCACCGCCGTTCGCGCCCTCGCCGGAATGACCTCGTACTACCCAACCGCCGCAGCAGCGGCTAGAATCAGGTTGGTACAGCCAAATTCCCACGGCGCACTAGAAACCAGGACGGTACAACATGTCCACGCCCCCCAATATGAGGATCGAACGGGACTCCATGGGTGAGATGGAAGTCCCAGCCGACGCCCTGTACGGAGCGTCAACCATGCGGGCGGTGTTGAACTTCCCCATCAGCGGCCTGGTCTTCCCCCGCTCGTTCATCCGGGCCCTGGGCTTGGTGAAACAGGCCGCGGCCAAGACCAACATGGCCCTGGGCCTGCTGGATGAGAAGACTGGAAACGCCGTGGTATCGGCCGCGCAAGAAGTCATCGACGGCACGCTGGACGAGCAGTTCGTTCTGGACATCTTCCAGACCGGCTCCGGCACCTCCACCAACACCAACGCCAACGAGGTCATCGCCAACCGGGCCAGCCAGATCCTGGGCGGAGACCTGGGCTCCAAACTGGTCCACCCCAACGACCATGTGAACATGGGCCAGTCCTCCAACGACGTCATACCCACGTCCATCCACCTGGCGGCGCTGCTCTCCATCAAAGAGGACCTGATTCCGGCCCTGGAATTTCTGGCCGATGAACTGAACAAGAAATCGGACGAGTTCTGGCCCATCGTCAAAACCGGCCGCACCCACCTGCAGGACGCAACGCCGGTCCGGTTGGGGCAGGAGTTCAAGGGATTCGCCGGGCAGGCCGAATACAGCGTGCAGCGGCTGCACCGGGCCCAAGAGGCGCTGGCCGAGGTTGCCCTGGGCGGCACCGCGGTGGGCACCGGCGTGAACACCCATGTGGAATTCTCCGCCCGGACCTGCAAGACCGTCTCTGAGGCTTCCGGAGTGCTGATCAAGGAAACGGCCAACCACTTCCAGGCCCAGTCCACGCTGGACGCGCTGGTTGAGGCCAGCGGAGTGCTCAAAACCGTCGCCATCAGCCTGCACAAGATCGCCAACGACATCCGGTTCATCGCCTCGGGGCCTCGGGCGGGACTGGGGGAGATCGCTCTGCCGGAGGTGCAGCCGGGCAGTTCCATCATGCCGGGCAAGATAAACCCGGTGATCTCGGAATCGGTGATCCAGGTGGTGGCCCAGGTGGTGGGCAACGACGCCACGGTGGCGCTTGCCGGCCAGGGTGGTTACTTCGAGTTGAACACCATGATGCCGGTGGCGGCCTACAACATCCTGCAGTCGATCGCGCTTTTGGCCGCCTCGGCCCACAACTTCGCCGATCAGTGCGTCAAGGGGATCACGGCCACCAGCGTGGGGCCGGACATGGTGGAGAAAGGGTTGATGCTGGGAACGGCCCTGGCCCCGGCCATCGGCTACGACGCGGCGGCGGCCATCGCCAAGGAAGCATCGGCCAAGGGCACGACCATCAGAGAGATGGCCAAAGAGAAGACCGATCTGTCCGATGCTGAATTGGACGAACTGCTCAACCTGGAGAATATGACCGAGCCGGGCATCGGGGCCGGAGGCGCCGGGGGCGGGGGCTAGTCTCTACTCACCCTGTTTCAGGTCTTCTTCGAACAGGGGCAGGCCCTGTTCCGTGGCTTTCATCAGGCATTCAAGGCAACGGTCAGCCTCGGTATGGCCCACAGAGGACCAGAGGTTCTCCGACCGGCGTCCGCAGAGATAGTCGGGCTCGACGTTTTCGATTCCCGTGTTCGCCAGATAGTGGACAGACCCGGTCTTTCTCTCGTTCGCCCACCACCAGCGGGTGATGCTTTTGTCCAGGTCGTCCAGGTAGGTCTTGAACTTGTCTTGCCAGCCGTCCTCGGGCATCTCCACAAGCCAACGGCCATTCTCCGAGCCCGCGTCTCGCTCGGCCTTCAGTTCGCCGCTCCTGATATATTCCCGGATATCGCGCTGGGAGATATTCAGACGGCGGGAAGCATCTTGGATCGTTAGTTTTTCCACACGGACTCCGATTGATCTATCCAAACGCGGGCCAGATACTGGTCAGGGCGAAGCCGATTCCCAGCGACGTCAGATCACGGGGTTTCTGGCCATGGCCGGGTCTTCTATGGTGTCGGCCAGGGAGCCGCCGGGTGGGACCATGGGATAGACGTTTGTGGTCGAGTCTACCACGAACTCAATCAGGAACGGCCCGTCGTGGGCCTGGGCTTGGCGCAGGGCGGGCATAACGTCTTCCTGCTCCGTGACCCGGACCGCGCCCACTCCGTAGGCCTCGGCCAGCTTGATGAAGTCGGGGCCGGGCACCGGCACCGCCTTCAGGTGGTTCTCGAAGTACATCTCCTGCCACTGACGCACCATTCCCAGGTGCCCATTGTTGATCAGGGCGATCTTCACCGGAAGCTTTTCTTCCGAGATTGTCACCAATTCTTGCAGGGTCATCTGGAACCCGCCGTCTCCGGCGATGGTCCAGACCGGGGCGCCTGGTCTGCCCACCTGGGCGCCGAGCGACGCCGGCAGCTCGAAACCCATGGCCCCCAGTCCGCCGGAGGAGACGAATGAATTGGACTGGTTGAATGACAGGAATTGAGCGGCCCACATCTGGTGCTGGCCCACTCCGGTGACCACGATGGTCTCCGGGTCTTCTTGAAGCAACGTATCCAGGTTGCTCATCACGTGTTGCGGCAGCAGTGTGTCGCTGGGTGGAATGGCCAATGATGGGTGGTCCCGCTTCAGGTTCTCGATGTACTGCATCCAATCGGGCCGCGGTGTGTTGCTCACCAGTGGCACCAGATTTTGGAGCAGGGCTTTGGCGTCGCCGACTATCGCCACCTCCACCGGCACATTGCGCCCGATCTGGGTGGGGTCGATGTCCATGTGGATGATTCGCGCGTGGGGGGCGAAGGTGTCCACCTTGCCGGTTACCCGGTCGTCGAACCGCATGCCCACGCCGATGATCAGGTCGGCTTGGTCCACCGAAATGTTGGACCAGTACATGCCGTGCATCCCTAGCATGCCCATGCTCAGGGGATGGCCGCCGGGGAAACTCCCCAGTCCCAGCAGAGTGGTGATCACCGGGATGCCGGATTGTTCCGCCAAGGATTTGAGTTCTTGATTGGCCCCTGAGGTCATTACGCCGTGGCCGCTGATGATCACGGGCCGTTCGGCCTCGTTGATCAGCCGGGCCGCTTCTTTGATCCTCTCCAGGGCCTCCTGGGAGACCTCCGGCACCGGGACGGCGGTCACCTCGGGGAACACGGCTTCGGTGAGTTCAAGCTGCACGTCTCTGGGAACGTCGATCAGCACCGGACCCGGACGGCCTTCCTGGGCGATGTAGAAAGCCTCCCGGACCGTGTCGGCCAAGTCCGCGGGATTCATCACCATGAACGCCTTCTTGGTGCAGGACGCGGCGATGGAGCAGATGTCGCACTCCTGAAACGCCTCCGTCCCCAACGACGCGCGGGAGACCTGGCCGGTGATGGCGACCATGGGCACCGAATCGGCCTTGGCCCCCATGATGCCGGTGACCAGGTTGGTTGCGCCGGGTCCGGAGGTGGCGACACAAACGCCGACCTTGCCGGTGACCCTGGAGTAGCCGTCGGCGGCGTGGGCGGCGGCCTGTTCGTGCCGCACCAGGATATGACGCAGTTGAGGGTAGGACCAGAGAGCGTCGTAGAAGGGAAGGATAGCCCCGCCGGGATGGCCGAAGATTACTTCGACTCCCTCCCGGAGCAGGCTTTCGCACATTATTTCCGCACCCTTTAGTTTCATAGCGTTTCGGCAGCCTCCATCAATGGTAGGACTTTCTCCTGCAGAGAAAGGCGCCGGGAGCGCGGCCGGGCAATAAAAAAGCCCCATCCCACATAGGGACGGGACGTTACATTCCCGCGGTACCACCCTAATTATCCCGAATCAATCGGGACCTCTCTAGCAGGACACCAACATGTCCCGTCTTTTATAACGGGGGAACGAACCCCGGCCTGGTCTACTGGCCCTCTCTCATCTTCAGAGGGGTTTCAACTGGCGGCTCCGGAGGGATTTTCAGTCAGCTTCGGCGCGCCTGCTTTCACCGTACCAGGCTCGCTAGGCGCCTACCCCTGCCTACTCGTCTCCATCACAGCCTTTGATATAAAAGATTACCAAATGGCTCCCGCAGTGTCAATATATCGTGCCTAGCTCGGCCTTATAGTTTGACCTGATCGCCCGGGGTAACCGATGGGTCACGTAGGCATCCAACGAGGGTTTGTTTTACAACTCAAGGGGCAGCCGACTCCATCTGCCCCGGCTGGCCCCTTTTGGCTATGATAGTATGGCTTTTTGAAGGAGCGACTTTTGTACGGCAATCCCTCCAAGCTTCCGTCCGTTGGGCGGCGACCGAAAAAAGCCCCAAACAAGACCGGAGTCCCAGCGATAACACGGCCTGGCACGCCGGTGGCCCTCTCTCGTAGCTTGAACCAAAGCCTGCGGAAAGGCTTGTACGCTGGCCTGTATCAGGGGGCCACAGCGGCGCCTCAGGAAGTTGCTGGCCGCCCGGCAAGCGTCCGCAGACCTTCTCTCGGCGACGTCGGAGCTCCTGCATCCGGAACACTTCTTTCCGGAGTTGTGATTCGCAAAGTTGGTCTGCTTTCCGGGGAGTCGGTTAGCCATACTTTTTGCCCCGAGGAGGGCCTGGTTCCCCATCCCCTGGAAAAGGGCCGGATGCTGGTGTTGACCAACCAACGGATCATGGCGTTCGGGCGGAATGACGGCATGAGGGAGACCGTCCTGATGCCGGTTGAAGAGGTCAAAGCGGTGGCCGTCCACGCGGGACAGCGCAGCAAGGGCACGTTGATTCAGGGCGGGCTGATGATTGTGGCCGCCGTCTTTTTTTATGTGTTGCTGGCCTATTGGCTGACCGGACGGATAGACGGGCCAACTGTCCCCATCATCCGCATGGACCTGGTGGCCTTCGTGGTATTCCTGGCCATCCTGACGGGGGTCGCAATGTTGGCCCAGGTCTACTTCGGGAAGCCCGACGGCGAGGTGACGTTCCAAGGAGACGGGGTAAAGGTTACTTTCCCATTCAAGGGCGAGACGGCCGAAGACGAGATATACCTTTTGGTCAACGCCGCATTCGCCGCCCGGCAATCGATCATGGGTGATTCTAGACCGAATCGCGAATCAGCGCCCCCATCTCCGACTTGTCGAGAGTCTCGACACCGTCGGACCTAACCTTTCCCCAAACGGGGGAACGGATCAGTTCTCTCCCCCACCCAACACCTTACCCCAGTGGCAAACTAGGGTCCACGTCGATGTCCAAAGCCGACTCCTCTCCCCGTTGGTACTGGAAGTAACCGCAGGCCGCGATCATGGCGCCATTATCGGTGCATAGGACCGGCGGCGGAATGATCACCGGCAGGGGGGAGCGTTTGATGATCTCCTCACGCAGGCGCGCATTTGCCGTTACGCCGCCGCCCAGCACCAAGCCTTTGACCCGGTATTTGTCAGCCATATCCACCAGCTTGGCCGAAATAACGTCCACCACCGATTCCTGGAACGCCGACGCCAACTCGCGGACTAAGTACGTTTGGCGCGCTTGGTCCAGGCCTTCTTCTATCGAGGGATAGATCCCCCGGTCTTGGGCCAGGTGCAGCAGGGCGGTCTTGAGGCCGCTGAAACTGAAGTCCAGGGTGTCTTTCATCCAGGCCCTGGGCAATATCTCTTCGCCCGTGGCCCCTGCGGAGACCCGCTGTATCTCCGGTCCGCCCGGAAAGCCCAACCCCAGGATGCGGGCGGCTTTATCGAAGGCTTCGCCGGCGGCGTCGTCCCGGGTGCGGCCCACCAACTTGTATCTGCCATGCCCCTCCATCAACAGGAGGTCGGTGTGGCCTCCCGAAGCCACCAGGCAGGCCAACGGGAAGCCGGGGTCGTTCTCCAGGTCTTCCTTGGCGAGCCAGGACGCGTAGATGTGCCCTTCCAGGTGGTTCACGCCGATCAACGGGATCCCCAGGGAGTAGGCAATGGCTTTGGCGGCGTTCACACCGGTGATCAAAGACCCGGCCAGCCCCGGCCCGAAGGTAACGGCTATCGCGTCCATGTCTTCAAGGCCCAGTCCCGAATCGGCCGCGGCCTGCTCCAACACCGGGACCAAGTCCCGGACATGCTGCCGGGACGCAACCTCGGGCACGACGCCGCCGTACGGCGAGTGCAGGTCCGCCTGGGATGAGATGACGTTGGAGAGGAGGGTGCGGCCGTTCTCGACCACTCCCGCCGCAGTCTCGTCACATGAGGTTTCTATGCCAAGAATCTTTATTGACATGCCACGTTTTTCGTGTCTTTGCCGTCTCGATGGTCCCTTTAGGATTGTTCGGCCAGGCTATTTTCGGTGCTTGAGACGATTTCCGGTGGACGGTCTCGGCCCAACTTTACACTAATTTACGCCCGATGCTATCATCCTGAACAGGCCCGATATTGCCAAGGGGCAACTTTTCGTGGCCTTTGGAGGTGGCTTCCGGTATGGATGCCGCAGATTCATGGCGATTAGCATTGTTGGTTCTTTGTCTCGGTCTATCGGGGTTCTTTTCAGCGTCTGAAACGGCTTTCATCGCCCTGCCCAGGGCGCGCCTCATGCACTTGGTCCGCAGCGGCCGGCCCGGCGCCGACCGGGTCTCCCACATCATCCAACGCCCGGAGCGGTTCCTGGCCACCGTGCTTTTGGGCAATAACCTGGTGAACACCGCGGCCGCGGCCCTGGCCACGGTAATCGCGTTGAACCTGATCTCCAACCAGACCCTGTCGGTCTTGGCCGCAACCGCCGGCGTGACTACATTCCTACTTTTATTCGGCGAGACCGTACCCAAGAACATCGCCTGGCGCCGCTCCGAACGGGTTGCGTTCGCTGTTTCTAGACCCGTCAGGCTGGTGGAATTGGCCCTTTATCCGGTGGTTAGCCTGCTCCAGCTTTTCAGCACCATGACCAACCGGGCGCTTGGCATCTCATCGGTCGCGCCCCAGATCGGCGAGGAAGAGATACGCACCATGATTGCCGCCGGGGCCCAGACCGGCGCCGTGGATGCCGGGGAAGCCGCATTATTGGAAAAGGTTTTCCGCTTTGGCGACCGCCAGATGCGGGAGCTCATGACGCCCCGGCCTGAGATCGTCTGGATCGAGCAGGGCGCCAGCCTGGAAGAATTCCTGGCCGTCTACTCCGAACACTCCCACACCAGGTTCCCGGTGTATGACGGGTCCATGGAGAATGTGCTTGGCGTCCTCTCGGTGAAGGACATCCTCTCCGCGATGAAGGGACCAGCCGGTCTCGGCGATAGCGTGACCGGACAACTAAGGCCGGCTCTCTTCGTTCCGGAGACGAAGAGCGTCAGCGATACCTTCAACGTGATGCGGGAAGGCGGGCACAGCGTGGTGCTCACTGTGGACGAGTTCGGCGGCATCGCTGGACTGGCGACGTTGAAACAGATGATGGCGGTGATCGTAGGTCAGCTGGGGGATGAAGGTTCAGCGCCGGAAGAACCGGTAACGGCCCTTGGCCGCGACGCTTTCCGCATGGACGCCGGACTGGCCATATCCGACATCAACGAAGAGTTGGGACTGGGGATCCCTGAGGGAGACTACCAGACCCTGGCCGGATTCATCCTGGACCGGCTTGGCAGCATCCCCGAGGTAGGGGATGTCATGGAATTCGGCGACCTGCGCATCACCATCAAGGCGATGGAACGGGTCAGGATCGACGAAGTGGAGCTACGGCGCCTGAACGCCGGGTCTGGTCCTGGTTCGAGCGCCGGCCGGAACGAGGCGGACCAGTGAAGTTCATTCTAGTGCGCCACGGCGAGACCGAGTGGAATAAGCTGGGCAGGTTCCAGGGCCACCAGGACATCAGTCTGAACGAGCGTGGCCTGGCCCAGGCCAGGGAGACGGCCAAAGCCGCCGCCGAATGGGGCCACTGCGCCATCTACTCAAGCCCCCTGATCCGGACCGTCCAGGTGGCCGAGGAGATCGCCAAGGTCACTCCGATGCCGGTGTCCAAACAACCGGGCCTGAAAGAGCTCAGTCTGGGTGACCTGGAAGGGGTTACCGGGGAAGAGATGCGGGATGGATGGCCCGAGGTGTTCGCCGCCTGGCGGTCGGGGCCGGAGAAGATCTCCATGCCCAACGGAGAATCACTGGCCCAACTTCGTGAGCGGGCCTGGCAGGTAATCTTGGACATCGAGAAGAAACATTCCGGCGACGAGGCGGTGGTAGTCATCTCTCACAACTTCGCCATCCGGTCCATCGTTGGCGAGCTGCTGGGAGTGCCGCTGGAGCACTTCCACCGAATGTCGTTGAATCTGGCCTCGGTATGCACCTTCGATAGTGACGAGTGGGGCCGCCGGCTCACTGGGTATAACTCCACCGGCCACCTGTCCCCCGAAAACCGGTAGCCGGAGACTATCGTGGCCAACGCCGCCGGACTGGGACGCGCCCGATTGGAACGGAAAGTAGCGGCCGCCCTACGCCGGGCTGGCTACTCCAACAACGGCGTAACCCTGGTCGTCGGCGCGTCCGGAGGCCCGGATTCCTCTGCCCTGCTTTACGCCCTGGACCGGCTCAGAGAGGCCCACGGGCTTTCCCTCCACGTCGCCCACCTGAACCACAACTTCAGGGGCCAAGAAGCCGAGGACGACGCCGCATTCGTGGCTGAGATCGCCAAGGAATTGGGGCTTCCGGTGACCGTGGTCAAAGAGGACCCCCACGAGTACCAGAGGAAGCGCGGCATCTCTTCTTTTGAACAGGGGGCCCGCGAGATGCGGTACGCCTTCATGGCCCGGGTGGCCGGTGAAGCCGGCGCCAGGGCGGTGACGGTGGGCCACACGGCCGATGACCTGGCGGAGACGGTGATGCTCCATGTGCTGCGCGGCTCCGGCCTGCACGGCCTCCGCGGCATGGGCGAGGTCTCGGAATGGCCCTGGCCGGCCGATGCCGCTGGATTACAGCTTTTTAGACCGTTGCTGGACGTAACCAAGGACCAGACCGCGGAATACTGCCGTGAGATTGGGCGCACTTACCGGGAGGACAGCGGCAACTACATGTGGCGGTTCACCCGTAACAAGTTACGCCATGACCTGATGCCCAAACTGGCGGAAGAGTACAACCCTCAGGTGAGAGACGCTTTGGTCCGGCTGGCCCGCACCGCCGCCGAAGAACTGGACTTCGTCGAGGGAGAGCTGGACCGCGCCTGGCCCTCTTTGGCGGTCGAAACGGATGGCGAGGTGCGGTTCTCCCGGAGCGCTCTTCGTGAGCTTCATCCCACGCTGCAGCGGCTGGCCCTTCGGCGCGGCTATATCTCGGTGAGCGGAGACGCCACGCGGTTAAGGGAAAGTCACATTGTGTCCATGGTGGACCTGGCGCTGGGCGAACGCGGTGGGCGCTCCCTGGACCTGCCGGGAGGGGTGATACTCCGGCAAGGATACGGGGAGTTGGTGTTGACCCGGAACTCAGAAGAAGGGTGCCCGTACCCGGAGCTCGACAGCGAATATCAAGTCGTGTTCCCTGCCGAAGACGGAGTGGAGATCACAGCGATGGCCGGTCCCTGGCTCGTCACGATGCAGGGAGGGACGGCGGCGGAGCGGCCTGATTGGGCCGGTGATGACGGGGACGAATGGACGGCCTGCTTGGACCGGAGGGCTATCGGGAGCAGTGCAACCGTGCGGGCGTGGCGGCCCGGCGACCGGATACAACCCTTGGGCATGCGGGGGCGGAAGAAATTGCAGGACCTTTTTACCGACCTGCGGGTGCCCCGTCCCTGGCGGGAAAGAGTGCCCTTATTTGAAAGTGAGAGGGGGATCGCCTGGGTGGTGGGCCACCGCATCGCTGACTGGGCCAAAGTGACCCCGGATGCCAGTGAACAAGTGCTCTGGGTGCGGTTCAGCCAGGACCGGGGCCAGACCATTTAGCCAAAGGTCTAGCCGGCCGTTAGGTGCCCATGAGGCGGGAAGGATTGTCCTTCACCAGCATGCCCACTTCCACCTCTTCCAAGCCGGAGCGGAGCATAGTGGCGATGCCCATGCGCATCCCCTCGGCCGGCATCGGATGGAAATCCTGTCCGAAGTCGGTGCTCAGTATGCATTTCTCCGGGCCGATGGCCAAGATCGTCTGGGCCAGGTCCTTGGGATCCAGCCGGTGGGTGGTCGGCATCACCACGTGCAAGCAGTGCTCGATGAACGCCCCCATGCCGGCCAGGGTTTTCATGTCTTCTAGGGTCATTCCGGTCCAGAACGACATGGTGGTGCCGTGGGTGACCACAACCCTCTGGATCCCCATGTTGCGCGCCTCCGCCACCAGGGCCATGCTCTCGGCGGTGGAGATGTGGCCCGTCGCCAGCACCATGTCGTGGGACTTGATCAATTCGAGGATGTCATGGACCTCGGGCACCAGGGTCCCGGAATTGTCCAGGAGGGAGATGCCGCCGTCCAGGCCCTTTGCTTCCCGGTCCGCCTTGGCTGAATAGGTGGGCATCCAGACGATGCGGCCTCCCATGTCGGCCGTGGCTTTCACGGCGTGGACGTTGAGTCCGCCCACTTCCACATCGAGGGCGATGCCTCCCAGCACGGTAACATCGGGCACCAGGTCACTGGTGGTGGCCGCCACGGGATGGGTGGGGTATTCGTGGCTCTTAAGCACGATCCCCTGCATCCCCATATCCCTGGCCTGCAAGGCGATCTCCACCGCGCCGGCCCGGCGTTCAACCTTGGGGTCGGGGCCGAAGTGCACGTGTATATCCAGGGCGCCTTCCAAAATGCGGTCTACGTTGCTCAAGCTGTCACCATGCTGTTGGATTCGGGGGTTAGAAGAAAGACGGGCAGCCGTCAATCAAACGGGTCCGCAAGAGGGTCCGGGCGAGCCCGATTCGAGGCTGGCGCCAGCATAAATCAGGCGTGTACAGGTGTCAAGGTAATTCCAGCGGCGTGACTTTTCGCCTCGCCGCCACCGGTTGCCTCGGGCGGGCCCGGTTGGTAGCATGTTGTCACTCTCGGCCAGGAGGCGGTGATGGACCTGGGGCTTAAAGGCAGGGTGGCCATAATCGGCGGCGGCAGCAAGGGGTTGGGCCGGGCCTGTGCCGATTCCCTGGCCCAAGAGGGCGCGAATCTGGTTATCTGCAGCCGGAACGCGGAGGAGCTAGACCGGGCCGCCGGGCAGATCAGCGCCGCGGCGGGGGTTGAGGTCTTGGCGGTGGCTGGGGACCTCACCCGCTTGGCGGATATCCAGAACTTGGTGCAGAGAACGGTCGGCCACTTCGGGCGACTGGACGTTTTGGTCAACAACTCTGGGGGCCCGCCAGCGGGCCGGGCGGCGGACACCACTGAAGAGGTCTGGCATGAAGCCATCGACATGGCTCTCTTATTTTTCATCCGCATGAGCCGCGAATCAGTCCCCCACATGAAAAATGGGCGTTGGGGACGAATAGTCAACATCTTGGCCAGTTCGGTCTATCAGCCCATCGATAACCTGGTCACATCCGGCGTTACCCGCATGGGAGCGGTGGCCTTCGCCAAGAGCCTGGCCGACGAAGTAGGCCGGGACAACATCCTGGTGAACAACGTGGCCCCCGGGTATCTGTTGACCGGCCGGATGATGCATATCTTCGAGACCCGTTCCAACGACACGGGAGCGAATGTGGAGGACTTGCTTAAGGCCCATTCCTCCACCATCCCGGTGGGCCGGTTGGGACGTCCCGAGGAACTGGGAGACCTGGTGGCGTTTCTGTCCTCCGAGAAGAATAGCTATACCACCGGTACGACGATCTTGGTGGACGGGGGCGTGGTCCGGTCGGTGATGTAGGCCAACCCGCGAGATCAAGACGTCGCATCAAGATAAAGGGCCTGTCCTTCCGCGGAAGGACAGGCCCTTTATAACGTGCTATGAACTACTGGGGATTGCCCAGAAATAGACGAGTATCTTACCGGGCGCCCTTAACTAGGTTTGGAAGCCATAAGGCGATATCCGGGAAGATGATCAACATGACAATCATGGCCGCCATCACCGCCATGAAGGGCAGCACGCCGATGTACACATCCGTGATGGTGCCTACCTGCTCCGACAGGCCGGACGCTTCCGCCATCTCCGCTTGGACATCCCTCCGCACTCCATGGAGCACGTACAGGTTGATGCCCTCGGGCGGACTGATGAGCGCGGCCTCCACCAGGATCACCATGATGATTCCGAACCACACCAGGTCCACCCCGGTCGCCACCAGGGCCGGCGCCAGGATGGGCACCGTGGTTACCAGCATGGCGAAACTCTCCATGAAGGTGCCCAGCAGCAGGTAGAAGATCACCAGCACGATCACCAACTGAGTACCGCTCAAGTCCATGCCGATGATCCACTGGGAGATGTCATGGGAGATTCCCAGCCGGGCGAAGGCGAAACTAAGCGTGAAGGCGGAGACGACGATCAACATGATCATCGACGATGTCCTGACCGTGGACAGGATCGCGTCTTTAAGCATGTCCCAATTGACGGTCATGGATTGGCGCAACTGTCCTTCAACCAATGGGTACCGCTCTTGTATTCTGCCCATCAATCCGGTCTGGGGGCCGGAACCGCCGAATTTCTGCACTACCCATCCTGTGATTGCCGGTCCCGAATTGTTGATCACCGCCAATACAAAGGCTCCAGTAACACCGAATGCCGCCGCCTCGGTGGGGGTGGCCCAGCCGGCGTAGATCGACCCCAAAACCACCATGATTATCAATGCGATGGGAATCATGGAAATCAGGCCGATAAACTTGAGGCGCCAACTTACCCTCGGCTCCTTGGGGGCGATGGATGGGAACACTATTGACGCGCCGACGATCATGGCCATCATCATGGCGGCCAACATGAACCCGGGGATGAACCCCGCCAGATATAGCCTTCCGATGGACTCTTCTACGAGCACACCGTATACGATCAGGCCGATGCTGGGAGGGATCAGGATGCCCAAGGTGCCCCCGGCGGCCAGCGAGCCGATCACCAACCGTTCGCTGTACCCCCGCTGCCGGAAGACCGGCAGAGCCACACGGCTGATGGTCGCCGATGTGGCCACGCTGGACCCGGAGCAGGCGGCGAAGATGGCGCAGGAGGCGATATTGGTGTGGATCAACCCGCCGGGCATGAAAGCTATCCAGCGTGAGACCGCGCTGTACATCTTCTCACCCATGCCGCTCCGCAGCATGAACTCCCCCATCATGAGGAAGAGCGGGATGGCGATCAGGATGAAGTTGGTGTTCGTCTCCCATGCTTTGTTGCCCATGATGTTCCACAGGGGCGCATCGGAGAAGAAGTACATGATGACCAGCGACAAGACACCCAGAGCTCCGGCCACATACAGGCCGACCATGAAAAAGCCGCCCATCATTAAGAATGCTGTGGTTATGGCCATCTGTTTCGGTCCTCCTAACCTTTCGGCGCCGGCACGGCTGCCGGCAGGACTGCAATATTCACCCGAATGGCGCTAACTTCCGTCCAGCCCTGCGAGATTGGCCCCGAGGAAGCTTATCTTTCGACTAGACTCCGGACGCGCTCTCTTGAGTCAGTGCTTTTCCGTCCTTTCCAACCGTGCGGTAACTTTCGGTGCCGCCCTGCATCCGGTGCAATACCGGCAGTCCAGCCTCCGCGATCATGTCGATCATCATGTGTACCGCTGTAAAAGCTAGCATGCTGAACCCGATGGCGACAAAGGTCTGGGGTACCCATAGAGGAACCAAGGGGTAGGTATTGGTCACGGCGCCGATATCATAGGACTTCATGACCATGACCCAAGTTTTCCAAGACGTGACGCCGATGAAGAAGACGATGGACGAGAGGGCGAGTTGGTCGGCCCACCACCGTACTCTGGTGGACATGAACGGCAATAACACATCGATGCGTACGTGGGAGCCAGTCCGCAAAGCGTAGGAGAACGCCCACGTTGTGGCCATGGCCATCGTGAATCCGCTCATCAGGTCCATGCCCGGCGCCATCACGATGCCGTATTTCCTGGCGATAACCTGATAGGTGATGAAAAGCGCCAATAATAGGAACATCGTCCCGCAGAGGTAACCCATACCGAGGTAGACTCGGTCAAGAGTTTTGGTGAGTGCCCTCATCCCGGTTAGAAGGGTGAGGGCCATCGACCGGCCTTCGAGTACCCTTTCCAGTTTCTCGCCATCTGCGGTCGTACCAGCGGTCGTGGCTACTTCGCTCAAGAGGTCTCCTCCCTGCTCGGCGTTGTGACGTTTTGTTTTGGACCCGGTTGATTCTACCTTAAGTGGGGAATCCGTGCTCGGAGACTGCCGGTGCAGCAGGTCCGGTACTTCGGAATACAATTACGCTCGAGCTTGAATCAGCGTCTAGATTCCCCCTGATCATCTTGGCTGGCCGCCATCCTTGAGGCAGGTCGATCAGGGGGCCTGCCTATTACATCAAGGACTCAACGTGAATCCCAAACTCGGAACGAAATCCAGGCGATCCATCCGAATTTGGACGTTCTAGCCCTCGGCGCTTTCCAGTTTGTGTCTACGCTAGGCTTGGTATTACCTATTTTTGACCAATGCCCGATTGGGTCGGAAGTATAAACAATAGCTACGTGGCCGTCAATAGGTTTTATCGCGATTCGGAATTATCAATGAACATCTGATAAAGAATATTCGTTAAGGCGGGCAGCTTGGTGGTCCGGTCCATGGCCTTGGGCGCCCTCAGTCTGACTCGATCAGCGGACCTGATCGAACAGGGAGCCGTCCATGAAAATGCGGGGTAGACAAAGGGGTTCTATTACAGCTGCCCCTGACCCGCCGGAAGAACGCCAACTGCAGCAACGCCAACGCCAGGCTGACCGAGGCTATCACCGTGTAGGCCCCGGCGGGGCTCCAGATGTGGATCAGGAAACTGATGGCCATTGTCGCCAGCGGGGGAGACCGTTGTCCAGCATGTAAATGCTCATCACCCGGCTTCTGAGGGCGTCTGGGACCATGGTCTGAATCAGGGTGTTGTTTCCCACCCTGAAGATGTACTGAAAAAAACCCAGCCCAGCCAGAAAAGCCATGGAAGAGAAATACCAGAAGGACTGGGCAAGCCCACCACGGCCTGGCGAAGGGTTTGGCGTGTGGTGTCTAGTGGTCTGGGGCCCAGCGCGACGCGGCAATGGCCCGTCCGCCGGAAGTGCACAGATGGACCGCCCTTAGATGATTAGGTTAGGTAACCGGATATTATTTGAGATACTTGTCGAACCAGGCCATGGCTTTGCCCCAACCGTCGGCCGCCGCTTCCGGCCTGTAGCTGGCACGGGCCTCGCAGTGGAAACCATGCCCGGCCCCGGCGTAGCTATGGAATTCGTGGGTCTTGCCGTATTTGGTCAGTTCCTCGTCCATCTTGGCCACGTCTTCCGGTGTTGGGTTTGTATCTTCCTCACCGAACAGACCCAGCACCGGGCAGCCGATGTTTGACGTTTGCTCCAGCGGTGAGGGACCGCCGCCCAGAGCCGTGCCGATGCCGCCTCCATAGAATACGACCGACGCCGACAAGTCGGAGATACTGCAAGCCGCCAGGTAGGATACTCGACCCCCGAAGCAGAATCCGACGATGCCGATCTTATCGCCCTGTACGAAAGATTGAGCTTTGATGTAGTCCACCGCCGCTTTCACGTCGGAGAGTATGTTTACGTCGGTTGACCGGCCCATCCGGGCGATAGCGGTGTCCATCTCCTCGTGCAGTCCGATGGTCATGGGGCCCTCCCGGTGGAACATGGCCGGCGCCAAGCCCACGTACCCCCGGGCCGGCAGCCGGTCCACAACCGACTGTATATGTGAGTTGACCCCCCAAATCTCCTGAATCACAACGACGGCGGGATGCCTACCCTGGGCCTCGGGTTGGGTCAAGTAGCCCTCCATGGTGCTTTCGTTGACGATTATATCTACCCAACTAGCTGGCATGATGATTCCTCCTATACCTTTGCGGACCGTCGGAACTTTGCCGGAACAAGAACGGGCAAGAATCGAAAGGCAGAACCAAGCGATCGGCGCATACCATAACTTGAGGGTAACTATCTCCGGAACGAGGTCTGATTTCAAAGGATCCGAACAACAGACTCAAGATATATATTATTACTAAATCAGTAAAAATAGGCCTGCTTTTAGCCGACTTTTTGTGGGAGTCAACGCAGGCTTTAAAGAGATCAGCAATGGCCGGAAGACCGGTCCCACGACAACTGGTCTTGCCCTTTAAGCCGGTGTCCCTTTAACCAATATCCCCGCCAACTTGCGTAAAGGCAAGCATCATTGGCAATCTGTTCTGACATTCAGCACTGTTTAGCATTTTAAAATCGGCGTAGTTTTTGTATGATGGGTATGATACTGCGCGGGAGAAAACCTGGAATCTTGAGTTTTTTGACCCGCTCACGGCATTACCCCGGAGGCCGCCCTTGCGCAACTTGGCAAACTTCCTTGTCCACCTGTTTAACCGTGAGGGTGAGGCCGACCGCACCTATCTCTCAGTGGTCCATGACCGGTGTTTGTTCTGCGAAGAGCCGATAAGCGACTCTCCCTCCTACTTGACCTACCGCGTCTGCCCCTATTGCCGGTTCCATTACACCGTCACGGCCCGGGAGCGCATCGAGCTGTTGGCTGACAAGGGAACATTCAAGGAGACCTCCAAATATGTGAGTTCGGTGGAACCCCTTTCGTTCTCCCGCCGGGCCCGCTACCGAAAATTCCTCGCCCAAGACCAGAAGCGGACCGGGCTTACCGAAGCGGCGGTTACCGGGAAATGCCGGATCGGCGATGTCGAGGTCATGCTTATCGTCTTGGACTTTGGGTTCATGGGCGGCACCATGGGCAGCGTGGTTGGCGAGAAAGTGGCCATGGCCTTCGAGAATGCGGCCCGCCGTGGTTTACCCGCGATCGCAGTGGTCTCGGGCGGCGGCGTCCGGATCCAGGAGGGCGTTCTGTCTCTGATGCAGATGGCCAAGACCGTGACCGCCGCCAACCGTCTGCGTGACGAGGAAGTGCCCTTCATCGTGGTATTGGCCAATCCCTCCACAGGGCAAGCCTACGCCAGTTTCGCCAACCTGGCTGACATCATCCTGGCTGAGCCGGGTTCGTTGATCGGACTCTCACCGTTGCGCACCTTGCGAGAGGTGTCGAAGATGCCTCTGCCCCTGGACGCCCACACAGCCGAAGCCCACGTTGGTCACGGGCTTTTGGACAATGTAGTGGACCGGGAGAACCTGCAGCCCAGGGTAGCATCACTGTTGCAGATTCTCACGGCCCAGAAGCACGGGAAGTCAAATCACAAGAGTCTGCTAAAGGTGGAACTTGAAAGCTGCGCCGAGGTCGAGCCGTGGGAGGCTGTTACCGCCGCTCGAAACTCGGAGAGGCCTCAGGCGAGCGCCTATTTCCGGTCTATGTTGGACCCATTTATCGAGCTGCGCGGCGACCGCCTGAACAGCGATGACCGGTCTGTTATCGCCGGTCTGGGCTTCATGGATGGCCAGGCGGTGGCGGTGATTGGGCAGCAGCGGCGGCCTCTGGTGGAGGGGGAGCGGTACCACGTATTTCCCGACGGCCTGCGCAAAGCCCAGCGCGTGATTGATCTGGCGTCCCGTTTCAAGCTGCCTCTGGTGACCCTCATCGACACCCAAGGCGCGGACCCCGGGTTGGAAGCAGAGGAGCAGGGCATCGGAAACGCCATCGCCAAAACTCTTTCGTCAATGCTGACCGTTCCCACGCCCGTGGTCTCGGTGGTCATCGGCGAAGGTGGCAGCGAAGGTGCGTTGGCCCTCGGATTGTCTGACCGGATACTGATGCAGCAATATGCCGTCTATTCGCCCATGTCCGTGAACCACACCCTTGGCGCCGCCCATCATGACTATATGCTGGACCGCGAAGCCGCCGAGGCCCTGATGCTGACGGCCCATGACTGTCTGGAATTGGGCATCGCCGACGAGGTAGTCCCGGAGCCGGAAGGCGGTGCCCACGTCGATCCCCACGAGGCATCGACGACGCTGCGAACGGCCATCCTGACCAACATCGCCCAGTTGTCCAAGATGTCCCAGAGCAAGCTGCTGAAGAAGCGGTATCGGAAGTTTCGCAGGATGGGTGAGGGCAGCGGTCATTCCAAGGAGGCCATGGACCGGGAAGTAGATCTCTTGATGAGCATCACCTTAGGTGAATCGCCGCCGGAACGGCCGTCCCGCAAACAAAAAAGAAAGGGCCGGACGGAGGAACCCGCCGAGGCCCCAGTATCTTCGGATGATTGACGTTCGGCCGGTGATTTTCGTCGAGGAGGTCCTGGCGGGATCAAAGCAACGGCCTGCGGACATTTTTCCGGGGTGTTTATCCAGAGGCCGCTAGGACGCTTCCGAGCCGAACTCCTTGAGGCTCCTTTTCACCGCATCCGCCACCGTCACAAACTCCTCCGCCACCGATTTATCTAACAGCGCCGTCGGTTTGGATGAGTCCCGGTAGACAGTACGCAGCGCCAGACCGCCCAGGAAGGGGGCTTCGACCTCTTTGGCCAGGATCTTTGCGCCTCCCTCTCCGAATATCTCCCCGGTGTAGTTCTCCACCACGCCCAGCACGTTTAAGTTCAACTTCCTGATCATGTTGATGCAGCGTTTGGCATCGAGGTTGGCCAGTTCCTGCGGAGTGCTGACCACCACGAAGCCATCCATGGGCAGGCTCTGCATCACCGTGAGGGGGGAATCGGAAGTGCCGGGCGGCAGGTCTACTACCAGATAATCCAGTTCATCCCAGTCGGTTTGCTGTAAGAACTGGCTGATGGCGTTGTGAATCATTGGGCCGCGCCAGATGATGGCCTCGTCCGGGTTCTCTTGGAAGAAGGCCATCGAGACGACCTTAACACCCCATTTCTCTGAGGGGATGATCTGCCCATCAACGTAGTCCGGTTTGTCGGTGATGCCCATTACCTTGGTTACATTTGGGCAATCGATGTCCACATCCAACAGGCCGACGCTGTTTCCCTGGTTGGCCAGGGTCACGGCCAGATTGACGGCTACGGTGGTTTTCCCCACGCCGCCCTTTCCGCTGTAAACGCCGATCTTGGTCTTGATCTTCTCAAGACGGGTGGTGATCTGACGTTTTTGCTGCCAAGTCTTTTTGATCTGGTCCAGGCGCGCGGTTTCCTGGGGCGTGGGCATGCAATCCTCCGGATGGGATTCTGGTATTCAGAATCGGTGGTTGGCGGCTTTGGAGTCTAACCCAGTCGACAGCACAGGCGTCCAGTCCTGGGAGATGAATGGTCCGGCAGGCTTCCAGGCCGGTTAGATACCCAGTTGGGCGCGGGCTTCTTCGCTGATGAGTTCGGGCGACCAGGGTGGATCGAACACCATCTCGATCTCCACTTCCTCCACGCCATCCAGCTCTTGAATCGCCCATTCAGCCTGTTGGCCGATGTATGGGCCCATGCCGCAACCGGGGAAGGTGAGGGTCATCTGAACGTAGACATCCCCAGAGTCCTTTACCTGAACGTCGTAGACCAGACCGAGATCGACGACGTTAACCGGAATTTCCGGGTCATAAACGCTTTTCAAAGCTTCATAGATCGCTTCAGTGGTGATGGTTGCCTCGGGCATGTCTGCCTCCTAATCGGGGTCGCTTGCTACAATTATATTAAAGTCGACCAACTTGGTCAACAATTATTTACGGTTTGTATAAAGAGCAAGTGGAAGGCCTATTTTTAGCTGAAGCCTTACTGCCAATAGTATCCCTAGGGAATCAGCAGCAACTTGCCGGTGGTGGCCCTGCTCTCCAGTTGCCGGTGCGCTTCCGAGGCATCCGACAGGGGAAATTCACCGCCGATCCTGAGTTTCAATTCACCGGAACTGACCCAACCCAAAACATCGCCGGCCCGCTTTTCCAACTCGGCCCGGTCCACCGTGTAATCGCCCAGTCCTGGGCGTGTCAACGAGAGTGATCCGGCGCCCAGGATGCCAGGGCTGATTGGGTCCGGGGCCCCGCTGGCCGCGCCGTAGAGCACCATGTGGCCGCGGCGGCCCAGGCTGCTGATGCTCTGGTTGAACGTGGTCTTGCCCACGCCGTCGTACACCGCCTTCACGCCTTCGCCGTTGGTGGCCTTCTTGACCTCTTCGGCGAAGTCCTGCTGGGTATAGAGGATCACGTGGTCAGCGCCGGCCTGCTTGGACAGCTCGGCCTTTTCCTCGGTGGAAACGGTGGAGAACACATATCCGCCCAACCGCTTGATCATCTGGGTTAAAAGCAGGCCCATGCCGCCGGCTCCGGCGTGCACGATGACCCGGTCGCCCTTCTGCACCGCGTAGGTGGAATGGCAGAGATAATGGGCGGTCATGCCCTGGAGGATGGCTGCCGCTCCCGCTTTGGCATCCACTCCGCTGGGCCGTTTCATCAATCGCCAGGCAGGCACAACGGCCAACTCGGCATAGGCGCCAGGGGAGGTGCAATAAGTAACATCGTCGCCTACTTTGACCTCGGTGACACCGGGGCCGATGGCCTTGACCACGCCGGCGCCCTCCACGCCGATGATGCGGGGCAGCGGCGGGCCGGGGTTGATGCCCTGGCGGCTGTAGACATCGGTGAAGTTCACTCCCGCGGCCTGTATCTCTACCACCGCCTCTCCCTCACCTGGAGTCGGGTCGGCCACGTCCTGGTACTTCATGACCTCTGGGCCGCCGAATTCGCTGATCTGCACTGCTTTCATGTTAAGCCCTCCTGAATTGTACGCGAGAGTTGACGGCCATCGGCCGGTGGCGCCGCGGGCGCCGGTTAGATGGCGGTTAGTATACACCGGGCATGGAGCGGCGGAAGATCCGGAAAGTCGAAGGACCGGCCCCAGGTGAGGGAGAGGCGGGAGTCATTGGATTCGCCTGTCTTGGCCGCAGTCATAAAGGGGACCGGCTGCCAACCCGCCTTTAAGAGGCCCGCAGGCCCAAAGCAGTCAGTGCGGCGGCGGCGGCGCCGGAGAGGGTTAGCCCTTTTCCGGCTGCCCGTCCGCACATGTCCTGCAGCTTTTGCAACACAGCGGTGTCCGGGGCGCTGCCCTCATTACGATGGGCATCCAGATCGGCCAGGGTGTTGTAGGCCTGGTCCACGTTCCAGAAGAAGGAAAGCAGCCAGGTCAACTCGCGTTCGTCATTGGGAACAGGGATGTCAGACAGGTCGTAGAGCCCGTTGAAAACCTTGGTGTAGCGGAGGATTCCGGCTTTGTCTTCCGAACTCTCGCCGTAGAACCTGCGGCGGCTCAACTCGGTGATGCGCTGGGAGTAGTCTTCCTCTCCGTAGATGTTCTTGGGCAACCACTCGGTGCGGAGATCAAGAACGTCGTTACCGGACGCGTCGACGATGGCGACGGCGATATCCGAGCCTAAAAATTCTTCATATTCGAATTTCACAGCGTCGCGTAGCAAGGCTTCCTGAAGCATCAGGGTCAATTCCCTGGGAATCTTCTTGTAAGACTTGCCGCTGGCCTCAGCGTTGGTGTCGGCACCCACACCCCCGGTATTAAAGACGAAGTATTGCTGATGGAGCCCGCCCTCTTCGATCTTCTTTACTATGTTGTAGAGATTGTTGGCGTTCTCGTCTTCCAGCCCGATGATGAACGGGTCGGAGAAGTACTCGACGTAAGGACGCCCGATCACTCCGATGGCCGCTCCCATCTGGACCGCTTCACCGTACATCAGAACCCGGATGTACTGTTCCGGACTCAAACGACGCAGCGGCGGCACCACGGTGTTCTGGCGCATCACAGCCTGCCAGAAAACCTGGTCGGTGTCCTCCATGGGGACATGGACTCCTTCGGTCTCGCGGCCGTTGGTAATCTTCTTCAGGAGGCCGGTGGCCCCCTTTCTGGTTACCAACCTAGAGCGCGAAAGGGTGACGCGCATGTTTCGGACCGGGTTGGAGAGGAAATTGGGCGTCCATGAATCCAGGTCGACCGGTACGTTCTCCAGGGTCTCCTCGGTGTTGGGGTCCTGGTCCGTCCCGCGGACGGACTCGAAAGTGATTGGGTCTTCCGCTTTGTTGAGGCCAAAGGGCATGGCGTAGAGATTGTTCTCAGTACCGTCTATGCCGTAGTAGAGCGTGCGTTGCTTGCCGTCCCTGGTGACCTTAACCGGGTCTTTCAAGGGCTGCAGCAGCACGATGTCATCGTTCATCGGGTAGACACCCTCTTCGGGGTCGGTCTTCAGGCCGAGCATCTTTGCTAGTTCGCTGTTGGCCAGTTCCAGCATGATGGTGAGGGTGCTCTTGCCGTGGAGTGACGGACCGACAGTGATCAGCGCCGTGTTCCTTATCTCGCCGGCCAGGGTCTTGGCGCGGGCCATGCTCAGCGCCGCTTGAATCGCCAGCCCGTCGGCCTCTTTGACCTTGAACATCGCGATGGACAGGGGGCCCATCTTGTGCTCGCCGACGTAATCGAAACCCAGATGCAGTGAGAGGCCCCTGGTGGGGGCTTTGAAGACCAATTGTGTCAACCCGGCATCGTGGAGGCGCTGCTTCAGATCTTCAGGCAGCCCCAGGTCCTCCAGCCAATGGGGAAGGGTGACCTCAAGGATGTCGGGTTCCTGACGGCTCAGTTCTTCGGAGGCTGGAAAGGTCAGTTGACGCCACATCATGGGAATCTGCATGTACCGCGTGCCAAAGAGCATCTGACGGGCATGGAAGGAGCGTCCCGGGGCGTCGCCGATCTGGCGGTCGGATTGGACTATGGTGTCGCCCGACTCCAGCTTCTCTTCCATGTAGGCGTTGATGTACCTGAAGACCTCGGTGAACAAGGTCTGGCTCTCTGTGCTGAAAACCACGCCGTCACGGTTCTTGGCGAACCCGTCGATGAAGTATTGGGTCAGGTCTGGCCTGCGGACGACGCCCAGTTGGCTGAAGAAGGCATAGCCGCCGGTGTCCAAGCGCACCACCACTTCAGGCCACGCCCTGCCGGCAGCTTTACCGGCGGCATTAGCCTCCGCGGCCTCTTTGTCGATGATGCTGGCTTCGCCCAGAAACCGCTGTTGCTCGTCTTCGGGAAGATCTTGCAACACGCGCATCTGGCTGATGAGCCACTCTTCGGATGGATTATTGAAAGTCGCGCCGGGCTTGTGACCCTTTCGGGCCAAAGCGACCAGGCGGTCAAGTTCTTTTTCGAACGCCGGTACGGCGGCGGGCCCGGCGAGGGAGGAGCCAGCTACTGGCTGCATTTGGGGACTCATGTATTCCGATTCCGTATTTGATGAGAGGTGGTTACGGTACCGCCGCTAAATGAGCCGGCGCCAGTAACTTGGCAGGCATATCGCCCAAAGCCGACAGTATGCTACATCCTGGCTGTGACCAAGTCAAAGATATTCAGGGGCGAAACCCTTGTCTGACACAGGTCATGCCGAGGCCCCATCGACTCTCACCAGTCCTTTTATGAAGACGAGCGGCGCCGGTCTTGGACGGGTTCCGAAACCGTCGAACGATGTCCCAACGCAACAATAGTTTTGGGAGCAAACGCCGTGTCACTAAATGGATTCCGCGGAGAAACCAACCCCGTAAACCAAGCCTGTTCGCTGACGACCACTCGAAATCTTTGCATTGCCTTTGCAGCCGGAAACTGGTATGATTTTGGGGTGCATTTTCCTCCCAACGAGGCCGATGTTACCGATGATTCCAAGCCGAGGGTTCCAGGTCTTGGCCCCCGGCGATCTCCTCAAAACTCTCTGGCGAACCCCTACATCACCGTGGCGGACATTTGCGAAAACTGAAGACTGACTGAAGGTGGAGGTACTTGAGTGACGACCGAGCAATGCCTTTCAATATCGGAAGCTCTGACGCATTTTGTGGCGGCCAAGAAATCCGCCAAGTCAGCCCAGCAAAGTCATCAGGAACTGGGCCGTTTTGTGGCCTGGTGTGGCCGCGAGCGGAAGGTTTCCGAACTCTCCCCCTCGGAAGTCGCTGAATACGCTCAACAGATGGGTCTCGGCGGATCAGAGTCCGTGCAGCGTTTGGGCCCCGTCAAGATTTTCCTCGCCTATTGGAAAGACCAGGGATGGATCGAAAATGGACTAGCATCCCACCTCCGTGTTCCCCGCACCCGCCGTACCACCGCCGCCAAGCCCACCTCCCGCTCCAACGGCCGTGCCACTTTCACCGGCTCCCATCTCAGTCAGGAAGGCTATGACCGTATGGTCAGCCAATTGGATGATCTCAAGGACCAGAGGGCCCTCGTCCTAGAAGATATTAAAAGGGCCATGGCTGACAAAGACTTCAGGGAAAACGCCCCTCTGGACGCAGCCAAGGACCAGCAGGGAATCATCGAACTCCGCATCCGCGAACTAGAATCCAGCATCAACAATGCGCAGATCCTACCTGAAGGGGCGTCATCCAAGGTAGCCCGCTCCTCGGTCGGCGCAAAGGTGACTCTGAAGGACACCGTCTCCGGAAAAACCCTGGCCTATACCCTGGTTGATGTCCGCGAAGCCGATATCTCCGCAGGCAAGATATCCACCACCTCACCGGTGGGCGAGGCCCTCTTGGACCGAATGGTCGGGGAAGAGGTGACCATCAACGTCCCCAAGGGCACTCTGCGCTATCTGGTGCAGCGGATAACCGCCATCAGTTGATGCCCCCCGCCACCCCAGAAACTAGAAACCAAAAGGCCGCCTCGCAAGGGGCGGCCTTTCCATTGTGGAATTATGAGACGGCGCATGACCATCTAATGACCGGACATAATAATGACGAATAAAAAGGCGCCCCATTTTTAGGGCGCCTTTTCAATGTCCTAAAACCTAGCCGGGCAGCCGCTTGGTAATCCTGCTAATTCAGCCCTTCCACCACGGCGAAGATGTCGATTGGATTCGGCAGAGTGCCGGGCTGATAGGTCTCCCGGAAGCGGACCACACCCTCTTTGTCGATTATGATCACGGCCCGGTTGCTGGCCCCGCGCTCCTCGTTCCACAGCCCGTACGCTCTGGTGGTCTCACCCTTGGGGTGGAAGTCGGACAACTCGGGGTAGGGTAGCCCACCCAAAGCCGTGGTCCACGCACGATGCGCCGGAACGGTGTCGCAGCTTATGCCCAGTACCTGAGCATTATTATCCTCGAACCGCTTGTATTCCTGACGGAACGAGGCTGCCTGCGTCGTTCAACCAGCGGTGAAATCGAATACGTGGAAGGAAAGGACGACTATCTTCTTGCCTTTGTAATCTGCCAGGGAAACGTCCCCATCGGGGGAAGGAAGTTTGAAATCGGGGGCGACATCGCCAATCTCTGCCGGCATACTCCCGCCTTTATTGATTAAGATTTGGCGCGTTTAAATCTCGTCTGTGGGCGCGCCCAGCAAATTATACAGCACAATCCGTCGGGAGACACCGGTGCCCCGAACTGCTTGGGCCCGTGAAGACACGCGGGCGCCGGAAGACGGGCCGAGGCCCCATGATATACTTGCCCGCGTTGCCTCCAGTGGCAATCGAGGCGGCCCCTGGTTTGGATTCGAGTGAGGTGTACGTGCAGGCGGTGTTTAAAAGCGGGGTATACCTGCCCGAACTGGACCTTTGGCTCGACTCAACCAGAAAGCGTGAGTTCAGTCTGATCTCCCACGCCCACTCCGACCATACAGGACGCCATAACCGTCCCGTCCTCACCCCCAACACGGCCAGCCTATTGGGGGATTATCTCAAGAATTCAGACCCCATCCTTCTCCCCTACCACCAGCCCTTCGATGCTCCAAACTTCACCATGACCCTATATCCCGCCGGCCACTGCCTCGGCTCCGCACAGGCGCTGATCGAGTCCAAAGAGACCGGGGAAAGGCTGCTCTATACCGGCGACATCAAGAGCCGCCGGAGTCCGACCAACGAACCCTTGGAAGCTGTGCCCTGCGACACCCTGGTCATGGAGTGCACCTATGGACGGCCCGAGTATGTGTTCCCGCCCGAGGAACAGGTATTGGAGACCGCCTACCGGACCTTGAGGATGTGGTTGTCCCGGGGCGAACGGCCGGTGGTCCAAGGTTGGCGGTTGGGCAAGTCTCAGGAGTTGCTCCACCACCTGCTGGGCCAAGGATTCGATGTCATGCTTGAGGAGAGCATCTACCTCGGCACCCAGATATATCTGGAAGCCGGCGTGAAATTTCCCGGCCAGGTGAAGATGTTCGATGGCGAATGGCCGGAAGGCTGGCTCCTGCTGTTTCCCCCCGGAAAGCGCCGGGAGGCACTGAGGGGTTTCAGGGGAAAACGGACCTTGGAGATGACCGGATGGGCGACATCGGGCAGCATGCCCTGGGGCCGTGGGGCCGACGCCAGCCTGCCCTACAGCGACCATCCCGACTTCAACGAGCTGGTGGAATACGTCCAGGCGGTTTCGCCCAAGCAGGTCTATACCGTGAACGGCTTCCCAGAACTGGCCGCCCGGCTTCGGGAGTTGGGCTACCCGGCGGTGCATCTGAGCGGCCGGGGCCAGAAACAGGACACCGGCTTCCAGATGAAGCTGGTCTAGACCCTCCGGTCAATAAATAGCCCATGATCAACCCTTTCTATCGGGACACATCGCCTCACCGAGCCTCCCCTGCAAAAAGCCAACGATAATTCCCCGACCTAGCGCCGCCGCCGGGTAGTGTTGGGCTCTTCCGAGTAGACCACATGCAGAATATTCAGTAATCTTGGAACGAGAACTTAGAAGCACCTGCCCATTTCACTAATCGATCATCGAAGGAAGGAGGTGTTACCCGTTTGAGTGGTGAGCGAGTCCTGGTGATCGACGATGACCCGGAATTGTCGGAACAGGTGAGCGATTATCTGGTCCTGCAAGGTCTTGAGGTTTCAAGGGCGGTTGATGGCGATGAAGCCCTGACCATGGTGGCCGTTCGCCGGTACGATCTTGTGCTCTTGGACGTCATCATGCCGGGGATCGACGGGTTCTCGGTTTGCCGCGATAGTACAGTTATCGTCTGGGCAGAATGGCTAATCTGAGGCGAAACTAGATTGGTTGGCATCTAGGTCGATGATGTCCGCTTCGCTTGCCTCCTCGTCCCGCCGATTCCGGACCCCCGGTCGTTCAGGCCTCTGTATCATCTAAAATGTCCAATCTCCTCTCAAAGGTTTTATCCCATTCTCCACACTCTGAGGACAACCTTTCCTCGGGCATGTCCCTCTTCTACTCACGGACGCTCGCTCCTAGCGGTGCTGTTAGTCTGTGCCAGCGGCAACTGGCTCAGCGATGGTCTCCGATGTGGAGGAATCATCTCCCAATTGTTCGGAAGACTGTGCTCCGTTCCCAATAACAGCCGGGTCTCGTGCCGGCATGAACTTTGCAACTAGCAGCGCTCCGACGAGCGAGAACCCGGCGCCAATCAGCACCGCCAGACCCAGCGCATCCGTGAATGCCGACTTCGCAGCGACGGTTAGGGCGAGAGCGTCTTCTTGTGGCAGCGTCGCCGCCAACTGGACTGCGGCCCCGATTGAATCTCGAGCTATCTCTCCCGCCTCGGCGGGCAGCGATGCAACAGCGTCCCCGAGCCTGGCGGCGTAAATCCCGTACATCACGGATCCGACCACGGCGATACTGAGCGCGCCTGCAAGCATCTGGGCCACGTCGTTCATAGCTGACCCAACTCCCGCCTTCGCTGCCTCGACCGCGCCCATGACCGCTTCGGCTGCCGGAGCGAAAACCAAACCTACCCCCAGCGCGATTACGGCCACAATAGGCCCGATCACCATGTAAGAGGAGTTCACCTCCCACAGGAGTACGAGCGGCATCGCAGCAGTCATGATAACGAGTCCAGCTGCCACGACTCTGGTGGTGCCGAAGCGGCGCACCAACTCCTCACTGGCTATGGCTCCGAACATGAAGCCTCCCGCTATCGGCAGGGATCGAATTCCCGCGGCCAGCGGAGTATGTCCCTGAACAAATTGGAGGTACTGCGTGAAGCCGAACATGAAGCCGACTATCGAGAAGAATGCCAGACTTACAGCGGCTGCTCCGGTCGAAAACCTCGGCAGCCGGAACAGCGCAAAGTCCAGCAGCGGGTATGCGGCTTGCCTTTCTCGCAGGACGAAGCCAAAGCCAAAGATGACCGCCGTGGCCACCGTGATCGCGAGCCGGGGGGACGCGGCCCCCCACTCGGGACCCTCGATGATGGCGACGATCAGAGCAGAGACCGCTCCCATCGATAGCAGTGCGCCCGGAATGTCGAGTGGCCTGCTCTCAGGGTCTCGGCTATCCGGCACAAGGAATAGGCTTGCTGCAATCGCGATCCCGGCAATCGGCACATTCACCAGGAATACCGACCCCCAGTAAAAGTACTGGAGCAGCGCCCCTCCAAGGATCGGTCCAAGCGCGACTCCGATCCCTGCCATCATCGCCCATATCGCGATCGCTTTCGGCTTCTCCTTTTCTTCGAACACATTCACGATGATGGCGAGGGTCGCCGGCATCATCATCGCTCCGCCCATGCCCATGATTGCTCGGGCTCCGATCAGCTGTGCGGGAGATTGCGCCAGCGCCGCGCCCAGCGAAGACAGGGCGAACACCGCGAGGCCATAACGCAGCATCCGGGCCCGTCCGAACCGGTCACCGACACCGCCCATCGTCAAGAGCAAGCCACCGAAGACCACAAAGTACGAGTTGACCATCCACTGCAGTGATGAGGCCGACGCTCCCAGATCTCGTTGCAGCGACGGGATAGCCACGTTGAGAATCGTTTCGTCGATGGTTGCTAACAGGACCGTGACCGACACTACCGCGAGCGTCCACCAGCGCAAGCGGTCCTTACGCGACTGAGTCTTTTCTTGGGTGGTGGTACTGTTCATGATCCCCTCCTTCCTTATTCCAATCCGGGCTCGACTCGATTGACGGCGAGCAGCGGCAGGCCCAGGTCCCGCACTTTAGCCAGGACTCCATGCAGGGCCGCCTCGTCGACAATGGGACCGGAGAGTACAGTCTCACCGTTCGCCTCATGGGTCAGGCGCAGGCCCTCGAACCACTCCGACCAACCGCTGTCGAGGTGGCCTCCGACCCGAATCCGGTAGAACTTCGACATACCCTCCTCCTGAACGTGAACCTGAACCTGATTTTGACGCGTCTTCGTCTCGATCAGCGCATCATGATCATGATCGCCACTATGATCGCCACCATAGGGGCCGCCATGATGAAAAGCTTCAAAGGGCTCTTTACCATGGATCGAAGCATGCCGAACCTAGTGCCTTCCGG
>JACZYV010000131.1:0-8536 GCA_022570905.1 Chloroflexota bacterium | reverse complement strand
GCTGTTCCTGGGATTCCGGCACTCGTTCCGTGGCAAGGAAGCCGTTTTCAACCTGATCCTGGTGCCCATCATTATTCCGGGAATTATCGGGGGCATCGCCCTGCTCATTTTCTTCGGTTATCTGTGCATTCGCTCCTCCCTGTATACCACCGTGCTGGCGGCACACGTGAATTGGGCGCTGCCCTTCGCCTTTTTGACCCTCTATCCCCGGTTGCACGGCTTCGACAAAACCTTGGAGGAAGCGGCGATGGACCTGGGGGCCTCCAGCTGGCAAATTTTCTCCCGGATCGTGTTGCCTATTGTCCGGCCTGGGATCATAGCCACCTTTTTGTTTTCTTTCACACTTTCGTTCGACGAGTTCATCCGCACCATATTTTTGACCGGATTCGATCGCACGGTTCCCATTCAGTTGTGGGGCATGATCGTCGATGAGATCTCACCGGAACTTCCTGCCATGGCGGTAATCATCATCCTCGTGTCCGCCGCGAGCGCGCTGGTGGGCTTTGCCTTTTCCGCCCGGGCCACCCGCCGCGCCAGGCAGGGGGCGCCGGAATAACGAGGCGAAATCTTCGGATTCCATCCGGGGGAAAGGGAGGTTGTGTAGGACATTTAACCCAGCCCAGTGCCGGGCTCATGGGGGAGGTCTGGGTGAATTCCAGAGCGCTCCTGAACCATCCCGTGAGGATTCCAGGAAAAGTCCAGGATCCTCGGGGATAATTAATTTTAAAATTGAGAGGTGTCATGAACAACAAATTTCAGCATGCAAACGGGAAATCCCTTCCGCCGTCCTCCAGCGTAACCCGCCGAGAGGCGATGAAGGTAGCCGGGTCCGGAATGCTCGGCCTGGCACTAGCCGGAGGGATGTCCCAATCGCTCCTGGCTCAGGAGAAAACCGTCACGGCAATCATGCCGGGAGTGTTCATCCCCAAAGAGGCGCGGCCGATCATCGAACGTCTAAGCGGGGTCAAGGTGGAAAACGCACCCTACGTATCTCCCACCGACACCCTCGCAAAACTGATGGCTCCGGGCGGTTCGGCACGATACGACCTGATGATCAGCGTGACCGATTTCGTCAAGGGCCCAGCCTTGGGGAGAAGTCCTGGAGATGAAAAGATAGCCCCCTTGGACTTGAGCAAAATTCCGAACGCCAGGAATCTTATGCCCATCTTCAAATCGCAGATCGTCAAGCGGGGTGGCAATACCTATATGATTCCTGTTGTTTGGGGATATGACACAATCCTGTTCAACAAGAAATACATTCCGGAAGACGATACCCTTACCCAATCCTGGGGCTTGATATTCAATGACAAGTATGCCGGCAAGGTCGCCCTGCGGGACGAGCCCTACCAGATGCTGACCGTCGCCGCCTTTCATCTGGGACACAAAGACCCCAACAATATGGATGAAAGGGACATCAACGAAGTGACCAGGTTCTTGATTAGAAAGAAGAAAAACTTCCGAACGCTCTGGTCCAGCTTTGGCCAGGCCGTCGCCCTGATGGCCAGCGGGGAAGTGTGGATGATGTACGGGTGGATCGCCATGCGCGCCGCGCTGCAGCGGCAGGGCCACGACGTCACCAACAACTGGCCCCGCGAGGGCGTGCTGATCTGGAACCAGTCCGCGTTCATTCCCAAGGACAGCCGGAAAAGTGATGCCTCCCATGCTGTCATCAACGCGATGCTCTCCAAGGAATACGGGCGGAAGTTGACAGAGATCACACAGTATCCCTCCACCTCGATCGATACGGCTCAGTCATACAGCAAGGCGGATCAACGGAGATACGGCTACGACATCGCCGACCGTGATTTGAATCTCTATGCGATGAGCCAGCCGGCCAATATCGATAAGTGGGTGGAAGCCTGGGGTCGCTTCAAGGCGGCCTGATCTTGCATGAGGACAGGGACACAGGCTCCAACATTGGAGCTTGCCCGTCCACGGCATGAGTTGGATCTTGATGGGGCCAACGGAGCCAATCCCCACCCCGGGCCATACTACCTGGGGTTGGGGATTGGCCATTTCAGCTAGGAATCGATGAATTTGAAAGATCGTCCAGAAATACCCTCTTCCCCGCACGAATCATCTGAGTCTGTTTCGGTTAACCTTATGGGAGTTTCCAAGCGCTTCGGGTCCGTGGTGGCATTGGAGGATGTGAACTTGTCCATTCGCAAAGGCGAATTTTTTTCCCTGTTAGGCCCCAGCGGATGCGGAAAGACCACCCTCCTGAGGTTGATCGGGGGATTCGAGATTCCGTCCAAAGGCGAGGTTCAAATCGACGGTGAAAGTGTGCGCAATCAATCCCCAAAGAAGCGCCACACTAAGATGATCTTCCAACACCTGGCCCTGTTCCCGCACATGAACGTGTTCGAGAATATTGCCTTTGGCCTCAAAATGCAGGGCTCTCCCAAGGATAGGACTGACCGCAAGATCAAGGACGTCCTGGCCCTGGTTCGCCTGACCGGCTTCGAGGAACGTCAAATCGAGCAATTAAGCGGCGGGCAGAAACAGCGCGTCGCCATCGCCAGGGCGCTGCTGAAAAACGCGCCCATCTTGATATTGGATGAGGCTCTCTCCAGCGTCGATGCCGAGAACGAGGCCGTGATCCAGGAGGCGCTGGACCACTTGATGGAAGGCCGCACCACGCTCGTGATCGCCCACCGGCTGTCCAGCGTGGTCAAGGCCGACCGGATCATCGTGCTGGAGGAGGGACGGCTGGTCGAGTCCGGCAATCACGGGGAACTGGTCGCCGCCGGAGGGGTCTATGCCGAGTTGATGGCCCAGCAGCAGGACATTGAAGACGCTCCGGGGGATGGCCCGGCTGGTGGCCATGAAGAGGCCCATGCCCATGAGGCTGCTACCCACGCTCCGGTCCAAGATGCCGAGGCGTTCGTGCCCCAACCGGCCCATCAGGGTGAGGGACATCATCACCATGCCGTGCCGTCCGGCGGGACCGCCGACGCCCCGGCGTCCGCCATAGGCTTTTTCACCGTCTGGCGCCGTCTCTTTGAGCTGGTAAGTCCCTGGCGGGGCGAGTTGGCCCTGACATTTTTGTTGGGACTAGCCCATCATAGTTCGATCATCGGGCTCAGTGTGATCAGCGCCCTGCTGGTGGGCCAGGTGATCACCGGAGGCGACCTCACAGTGCTCCTGTGGCTGTTGGGAGGGTTTGTGCCCCTGGCGGCGATCTTAACCTGGGCGGAGTCATGGGTGGCCCATGACCTGGCCTACCGGCTGCTGGCCGAGATGCGGGTGGACCTCTATAAAAAGTTGGACCCGTTGACCCCGGCCTACATGGTGCGCCGCCGCTCGGGAGACCTGGTGAGCGTTGTCGGCGGTGACGTCGAATTGGTGGAGTTCTTCTTTGCCCACACTATAACGCCGGCCTTCGTCGCCATCCTGGTGCCGGCGGGCGTGCTTGCCACGCTGGCATTCGTCGCTTGGCCCATCGCGTTGGTGCTTTCGCCATTCCTGTTGGCCGTTGCCATCAGCCCGTTCATGGCCCAGAAGCGGTCCGAGGGACTGGGGGACGAACTGCGCAGCCAGTTGGGTGAGGTACACGCTCATATGGTGGACAGCATCCAGGGAATGCGGGAGATATCCGCCTTTGGCCAGGGACCTGCCCGCACCGCTGAGATGGTGGCAAATAGTTGGCGGTTCGCCCACTTCCAGCTTCGGTTCCTTAAGGAGCGGGCGTTTCAGATCGGTTTCATCGAGGGCATGACCGCGCTGGGCGGGCTGGCCGTGCTGACCATGGGCGTCTGGCTGATGACCCAAGGCGACATCTCGCGGCCCCAGTTGATCCTGTCGGTGATCCTTTCGGTGGCGGCCTTCGCCCCCATCTCGGACATCGCCCGGACCATCAAGCAGCTGATGGAGACCCTGGCCGCGGCCCGGCGTTTGTTCGTGGTGCATGATGCGCCGGTGCCGGTGATGGACGGCCCCGGCGTTCACGCTCATGAGAACGGTCAGGCCAGCCAGAACGGCCGGTCGCCGGCCATCAGCTTCGACCACGTAGGGTTCTCCTACGGTGTTGGCGAAGCCCAGGCCCTGCGCGGCGTGAGTTTCGACGTTGAGCACGGACAAACAGTCGCCTTGGTCGGCCGGTCCGGCGCGGGCAAAACCACCTGCGCCAATCTGGTCATGCGGTTCTGGGACCCAGGCGAAGGCCACGTACGCCTGAGCGGCCACGACCTGCGGGACTTCGAGTTGGAGGACCTACGCCGGCAGATCGCCCTGGTTTCTCAGGACACCTATCTCTTCAACGCGAGTATCCGGGAGAACTTGAAACTGGGCAAGATCGACGCGTCGGACGGCGAGATGGAAGAGGCGGCCCGCCAGGCCAATGCCCACGACTTCATCACCGCCTTCCCGGACGGCTACGGCACCCTGGTCGGTGAACGGGGCATGCAGCTCTCCGGCGGACAGCGTCAGCGGATAGCCATCGCCAGGGCGCTGTTGAAGAACGCCCCGGTTCTGATCTTGGACGAGGCCACTTCCCACCTGGACGCGGTCAACGAACGGCAGGTACGGCAGGCCCTGGAGACTCTGATGGCGGGCCGCACCACGTTGGTGATCGCCCACCGGCTATCGACCATCAAGGACGCGGACCGGATAATCGTGCTGGACGACGGCCACGCGGTGGAACAGGGAAGCCACCACGACCTGCTGGCGCGTCAGGGCCTGTACGCCCAGTTGGTGTCCACCCAGTTGGTTGGAACGGGGACCAGAGGGGAGCGCAACGGTCATCACGAAGGCGAAGGCCACCATCAAGAAGAACACGCCGAACATACGGACGACCGGCATGCGGACCACCCCAAAGGGCCCTTGCCCGGCATGCCGGATGTGGACCCCCATCACCACCATTGATCACCGTAATTCAACAATGAGAAAAATAAATCGCGGCGGACCAAAAGTCCCGCTGAAAGAACATAGATAAGGAAAGCCATGCTACATCCGGTGCCACATCAGTCCGGGCCTGGAGAGCCCATAGTGGAGATCAAAGGCGTCACCTGCGGCTACGAGAAGCAGCGGGTACTGACCGACGTTAGTCTGCGCATCATGCCGGGCGACTTTTTGGGGCTTCTGGGCCCCAGCGGCTCGGGCAAGACCACCCTTCTGCGGACCGTGCTTGGGGCGGTCGACATCTATGAAGGCGAGGTATTGGTCAACGGAGTTTCCACCGCCAAAAAGCGGCCACGGGTCGGGTACGTGCCCCAATTGGAGACCATCGACTGGAACTTCCCGGTCACGGTGCAAGAAGTGGTGATGATGGGGCGCACCATGGAGAACCGGCTCTTTCCCTGGTACCGGAAAGAGGAGAAGGACCTGGCCGCCGATATGATGGGCCGCTTGGGCATCTTGGACCTGGCTGACCGGCATATACGGGAGTTGTCCGGCGGGCAGCAGCAACGGGTGTTCTTGGCCCGCGCCCTGATCAGCAGCCCCCGGCTGCTGTTGCTGGACGAGCCTACCTCCGGAGTGGATATCAAGACCAGGGACGATGTGATGCACCTGCTCCACGACCTTAACCACGAGGGTGTGACCATCGTCATCACCACCCATGAGATCAACGCCGTCGCCGTGCATCTGCCTTGGATCGTATGCCTGGCGGGGCGCATCTTGGCCGAGGGTCCGCCTTCGGAAGTGATCACCACCGAGATATTGAAGTTGACCTACGGCGCGGAGATGCCGGTGATCCACTACGACGGCATGACCATCGTTGCCGAAAGCCCTCATTCTTACGGAAGAAATGGCGGCGCCGGCGAGAAGCCATCACTGCCACCGGTCCATGTCCATGAGCCCGGTGGGGACCCGGAGGAAGAGGCCGGCCACGCCCGTGAACACGGATTCGATCCTGAGATTGAAGCCAGTCACGTTCGGGACCATCGGGGCGGTTCGGAGCACGATTCCAGCCACTCTCATGACCATGTGGGTCCGGCACACGGGCACGACGGTGATTCCGGCGCCGAATCTGACGAAGAATCCAGCCATGTTTGAGCCATTCGACTATCAGTTCTTCGTGCGGGGGATAATCGCCGCCACCCTGGTCGGCGGGCTGTGCGGCATGATCGGCGTCTACATCGTGCTGAAGCGCATGGCGTACATCGGGCATGGCCTGTCCCACGCCGTACTGGGCGGGGCGGTGGTCAGTTTCGTGTTGTCCATAAACTTTCTGGTGGGCGCCACCGTTTGGGGGTTCTTCTGCGCCCAACTGATCGCCCTCACCGCCAAGAAGCAAAAGATAGCGGCCGATGCCGCCATCGGCGTTATAACCACCGCCAGCTTCGCCATGGGCATCGTGCTCATCAGCCGTTATAAGTCCTTCACCCGCGACTTCGAGGCCGCCCTCTTCGGCAACATCCTGGGCGTGAGCATGGGAGATCTGGTGGCGATAGCAGTCGTCACCGTGGCCGCCTCTGCCGTGTTGTTCGTGGCCTACAAGTACTTCTTATTCGCCACGTTCGATGGCGAGGTGGCCGAATTCTACGGTGTGCCCACCGGTTGGGTCGAGACACTGTTCTCCCTGGTGTTGGCGGCGACCATCGTGGTTTCCATGCAGGTTTTGGGCGTGCTGCTCATCGCCGGGGCCACGGTGATACCGCCCGTTGCGGCACGGATGCTGAGCGACCGCTTCCGGACCGTGCTGCTGCTCTCCACCGGCCTGGGCGCAATCTGCGGGTTCGCCGGTATCTACATCAGCTACTTCATCGACGTTTCGTCGGGGGCCAGCGTGGTTTTGATTGAAGCGGCAGTGTTTGCTCTGGTCATGGTCTACACCAATATCAGGCCGCGCGGCGTGCCCGACCCGCTACAGAACACCCATCCGGCCACCGTCGGCCAGCCCAATCCGGGCGAGACGGATTAGCAGATACAAGATAGCTGGTAATATACTAAAAGCTCTTGGCTGAACGCTCGTGTTGGAGGGAGATTTTATTGTCCGTTGAAACTGTAGCCATACTTAGCCCCGGAGACATGGGGCATGCCATTGGCCGACTACTCAGAGAGAACGAACTGCGGGTCCTCACCTGTCTATCGGGCCGCAGCAACCGAACACGGGACCTTTCCCAGCAAGCCGGGATTATCGATGTGCCCAACCTCAATGAACTGGTCGAGCAGTCCGATGTCTTGATGTCGGTCACCGTATCAGAGGCGGTGCCTGGCCTGTGCCGGGAGGTTGCTGATGCAGTTAAAACCACCGGGGCCGACCTGCTGTTCGCCGAATGCAACGCAATCGCTCCCCAGCTGAGCCTCAAGATGGAAGGGGTCTTAAGCGAAGCCGGAGCGCGGTACGTTGATGCTTCAATAATCGGCGGGCCACCCCGGGATGGCTCCAGTCCCCGGGTCTACGTTTCGGGCGGTAATGCATCCGAGTTCGAACAACTACGGGATTTTGGTTTGGACATCCGCAACCTAGGCCCGCAACTGGGCCGGGCTTCAGGCATAAAGATGTGCTACGCCGCCATGACCAAGGGCACCACCGCCCTTCAAGCTGAACTGCTCATCGCCGCCGAGAAAATGGGCCTGACCCAGGAGTTGATGGCCGAATTCAGCGGTAGCCAGCCGGCGGTGGTCAAGCGCATGGAGGGCTGGATGCCCGGTATGCCAGCCAAGTCTCGCCGCTGGATCAGCGAGATGGAAGAGATTGAGGCGACGTTCCGCGACCTGGGCCTAACCCCCAACATCTTCAAGGGCGTGGCCGACATGTACCGCATGATTGGCGACACCCCCTTGGGCGACGAGAACCCGGAGAGCCGGGACAAAGAAAGGAGCCTTGCCGAGACCATCCGCATCATCGCAGAGAGCACCGGCGACTGACCCGGCTCCATAATCTAAGGCAAGAAAGAACCCCGGAGACCGTTGACATATCCGGGGTTCTTTTTAGTTCTGCCTGCCCGGAGGGGCTAGGCTTCGGTTTGCTCGGTCTGGCTGCCCTTGACCGTGACTGTGATGTGGGCCATGGAGGTGGCGTCGGGTGCGCCGTGCCAATGGTTCTCACCGGCGGGGATGAGCACCACATCGCCCTCGGTGACGGTCAGGGACTCATTGTCGTTGGCGACGATACCGGTGCCTTCGGTGATGATCAGGATCTGGTCGCCGGAATGCTTGTGGAATTTGTTCCTCGAACCGGCGTCGAAGGCGACGATGGCGAAGTTGAAATTGTTGCTGTCATCGGGGTCCAAGATAGACTGCCGCCAGACCTGGGTGCCGGTCATCAGACCGCCGGAGCCTAGTACATTCATCTCGGCCTTGGTCTTGGGCACGCTGCTCATAGTTACTTTCTTCAAGGGTTCCTCCTGCTGTTGACCCGCCTGAGGCGGGCAAATTTACCGGACATAATATTACATTCGACTCTGGAGTAAGTCCACTGCGTCCTAACAGATGATGCTCGACTGGCCGAATAAACATGGATTCCCGTTTTCAAGGGAATGACGGAGACGGGGACGTGCCACCGTATTCCGCTCATCCTGAGCCTGTCGAAGGACCCAGACTTCGGCAAGTCCATGGTTCGACGGAGCTCACCACGAACGGTTGGTTTGTT
>JACZYV010000130.1:0-8575 GCA_022570905.1 Chloroflexota bacterium | reverse complement strand
TAGTCGTAGGCGTCTTCCTGTTTCACGTTGCTGGCCCGCTTGCCGATCACCAACGCGAACTCGGCCTCGCCCTCGAAGATGGTGGCCGGAATGTCGGGAAGTATCATGGTGTCGCCATCGCCGATGACGGAGTTGGGCGACTTCTGGAAAGCGTTAATGGGGGCCGGCTCGTCCCGGGTGCCGTCCTCCATGTAATTCACCGCCATGCAGATGATGTTGGGGGGCTTGGGCAGGGGTGAGCGCAGCCTGACCTGGCTAAGGGGAGTGCCCTGACCGCTGTCGGCCGCCTGCTGCAGCGCGGCGCGGTGCTGGGAGAAATTCTCGATAACCTTATTGATCAGGTCTTGGGGCGAAGTGTGCACGATGCCGCTCACCGCTCCGGAAACATCGACCACGGTGTCGTCTTTCACCACCCCTAGCTTGAAATCGTCGAAGAATACCAGTTTCATAGCTCTCCTTGCATGGTTCCGGCATGTTTTCGCCGGATAGGTCCCGTCGAATGGGATTCGGCCTGGTGTGCCGCTGATCTCGGGCCGGTCACGCCATGTAGTCGGCATGTTACTGAACCACCGGCGCGGTGGCAAGGGGAGAGGCCATGTGGGCCCATCTTTCGATTCCGCGGGCCGGTTCCTGGCGTATAGTAAGGTCAACCCCGTCAGAAGACCGAGTTAGGAAGGAGATTTTGGAGGCCATGACCAGCTACATCAGCCATCTGGAATGCTCCGTATGCGGCAAGAGTTATCCCCACAAGCAATTGATCGGCGTCAGCCCGTGCTGCGAGAAGGTATTGTTCGTCCGCTACGACCTGGCCAAGCTGGGCCGTGAGGTCGACCGCGATAGCCTGGTCAGCCGGCCCGATACCATGTGGCGGTATGCCGAGTTGCTTCCGGTGGACGATCCCGGCAACATCGTCAGCCTCGGCGAAGGCGGCACGCCGTTGGTCAAATCGGTCAACCTGGCCAAGAAGCTGGGAATGACCAACCTCTACATCAAGGATGAGGGCCTAAACCCCACCGGCACCTTCAAGGCCAGGGGCATCTCCGCCGCGATCTCCAAGGCCATGGAATTGGGCGCCAAGGGTTTCACCATGCCCTCGGCCGGAAACGCCGCCGGCGCGGCCGCCGCCTACGGGGCCAGGGCCGGGATGGAAGTCAAGGTATTCATGCCCAAAGACGCCCCCGACGCCAACAAGAAAGAGACGTTGGTGGCCGGGTCGGAATTGAACCTGGTGGAGGGCCTCATTAATGACGCGGGCCGCGAGGCGGTGGCCGTGGCCAAGGAGCTTGGGTTGTTCGACCTCTCAACCCTTAAAGAGCCGTACCGCGCCGAGGGCAAGAAGTCCATGGGCCTGGAGGTGGTCCAGCAGCTTGGCTGGAAGATGCCCGACGCCATGATCTATCCCACCGGCGGCGGCACGGGGATCATCGGCATGTACAAGGGGTTTAAGGAGCTGCTGGAACTGGGTTGGATCGAGGGGAAGCAACCCAAGTTCATCTCGGTGCAGGCCGATGGCTGCCAGCCCATCGTCAAAGCCTTCAACGACGGCGCGGCCACCTCCGAGATGTGGGCCGACGCCACCACCAAAGCCGATGGCCTGCGGGTGCCCCATCCCTTCGCCGACTACCTGATATTGGAAGCCATACGGGCTACCGGGGGGACCGCATTGGCGGTTTCGGACCACGAAATGATCGACGCCATGTACGAGATGGCCTCCGCCGAGGGGATCTTTCCAGCTCCGGAAGGCGCCGCGACTTTGGTGGCGTTGAAATACCTATTGGACCGGAAGTTCTTGGACCCCGATGAGTCGGTGGTCCTGTTCAACACGGGTTCCGGCTACAAATATCTGGACCTGATCAGCGGCCCACAGAGCGTTTAAGTCTAAGGCCGATCTGGCGATTCTCCTCAGCGATGGGGATCTGTTAAGACGGGAACCGGGGCTAAATTGTCCGGTTCAGGCACCTATCTCCGTATCTGTTCTTCCGCGGTTACCGGCGCCGTGAAATAGAAAGAGCTGCCCTTGCCCGGCGTGCTTTCCACCCATATCTTTCCGCCAAAATACTCTACGATCTCTTTGCAGATGGGCAGGCCCAGACCGGTGCCGATTGGTTTGTCGGATAGTGTTTCTCCGACCTGCTTGAATTTCTTGAAGATGTCTTCGTATTCCGCCGTCTGGATTCCGATGCCGGTGTCCGAAACGCAGACCTCCAGCTTCTCGCCCATCCCGTCTGATTCGTCGGCGGCGACCTTTTTGGCGTTGATCCAGATCTTCCCGCCATGCGGCGTGAATTTGATGGAGTTGCTCAACAGATTGGTCACTACCTGGACCAAACGGTCGCGGTCGGTCCAGAGGCGGGGCAAGTCTGGGTCCAAGTCCACCTTGATGGACAAGTCATTCTGCGTAAACAACGACTGAGTCCCATCCACCGCCGCGGCTACGACTTCCGCCAGTTCCACCTCCTCCCAGATCCAACGCATCTGCCCCGATTCCATACGTGAGAGGTCCAGCACATCGGTGACCAAGCGAGTCAGACGGTCGCATTCTTTGTCGATGATTCGGAGGAATTCCATCTGTGTTTCCCGGTCTTCGTCAGGGTAGGCCAGCAAGATCTCGGCCGAGCCTTTGATGGAAGTCAGAGGGGTGCGTAGCTCATGGGAGACCGTGGAGATGAACTCATCCTTCAGCCGGTCCAACTGCTGCAGCTCCTCATTGGCTTTCTCCAGACTCTGGGTGTATTTGGCAATCTCCTGTTCCAGCAACCGGCGTTCGGTGATGTCGGTCACCACCCCCACGATGCCGATGGCGTTGCCGTCATCGTCACGTTCGAGGCTGGCCCTGACCTCGGTGTAAACCTTGGTGCCGTCCTTTCGGATGTATTCCTTCTCATAGGGCGGGATGTCCTCCCCTTGAAGGGCCCGCTCAAATAAATCTTTTTCGATCTCAGCATACCGGGTGTCGTAGAGCACACCCGGTTTTAGATTCTTGATCTCGTCGATGGTGTAGCCAACCATATCTAAAAAGGCTGGGTTCAAGTCTTTTATCGTTCCATCGAAGGTGCGAGTGCCCATGCCGTGAGCGGCGTTGTTGTAGACCACCCGGAACCTCTCCTCGGACCGGCGTAACGCAACTTCAGATTCCCGCCGGTCCGTGATATCCCTGATGAAGGCGTTAAACAGATATCGGCCGCCCAATTTCAGAGGCGCTATGGTCAGCTCCACCGGAAATTCATGGCCGTCACGATGTTTGGCCACCATTTCGATGCGCTGGTTCAAAACGGGCCCATTGCCGGTATCGAGAAAATCCTTGATTCCGGCTAGGTGCTGCCCGGCGAACCGGTCCGGGATGATCAGGTCTAAGAGCCGGCGCCCCACAGCCTCACCGGCTGTCCAACCAAAGGTCTTCTCCGCCTGGGAGTTCCAGGCAACCACCAGCCCTGTTTCGTCCATCCCGACGAAGGCGTCGTGGGCGGTTTCAAGTATCAATTGGTTGCGGTCGTTGCTGGCGGCCAGATTGGCCTCGGCGATTTTCAACTCGTCGAACAACTCAGCATTGTCGATCGCGCCCGCTATCTGGTCGCTGACCCGGCCTGCCAGGGCGATGTCCAGGTTTGAAAACGCTTGATGTTCAGAGGAAAACAGGAGCAATGCCCCAATCGTCTCGCCACGGTTGACCATGGGAATACCGAGCCAAGAGAGAACTCCTCCCAGATGACTCTCGGATAGATGTATGAACCTCTGGCGGGTCTCCTCGGGGGACGTTGCGTGGACTAGGACCGGCCGGCCGCTGGCCAGCACCTCACCGGTTAAACTTCCGCTGAGAGGCACGGTCGTCTGGAATTTTTCCCGGTATTCCGCTGGCCCGGACCAATACCGGAACGTGGTGGTCTGCTGAGATTTGTCGATAGCGCTGGCCGCGATCATGTCGAACTTGATCAGGCGGCTGACTTCGGCCGCGAACAACTCAAACACTTCTTCAATGTTGAGCGTGGAATTGATGATGCGGCCCACTTCGGCGATGATCTCGTGCTCTTGCGCAAGCCGCCGCTCGAGGTCAGCCGCCTCACGCATGGATTCATGGGCCTGGGTACGTTCTGTAACGTCTCTGGCGTTGATAACGATCCCCGGAGGCTCCGGACCCTCCGGCAGCTTGGTGCTGACGGCCTCGAGTACGACCCAATGCCCGTCCTTGTGGCGGAAACGGAAGGAACGGGGATCACCCGCGGTGGCCAAGTCGGGGTCCGCGACTATGACGCTGAACACCTCGAACTGCTCTCGGGCATCATCTTGATGCATATAGGCGAAAGCGTTCTCGCCGATCAACTCTTCAGGAGAATAGCCGGTGACCCGCTGGGTGGAAGGGCTCAGGTAGCGAAAGGTGCCGTCATAGTTGAGCACCACCACGATATCGAGAGCGGTCTCGATCAAGGACCGGAATTGTGATTCCCCGGCGTAATCCACACCGGGTTTGGAATGAGGATTCTTGGGATTCATATGGTCAAGCTTACGGAAGAGCGCCGTTTACTCAAGTCACGGTCCAAACATCGAAATCGAGGTTGAATCGCCAATCTAAACGCTTCGGTGATTATATCAGTTCGACTCGGTGTGATTTGGGAGACGGAGCATCAAACGTTCACGCGGTTCCCGGTGACACCGGCCCATTGCCCACTCAAAGACCCAGCCGGTAAGATGGTGTCCCCAAACCCCAAGAAATGGGCCGGTGTCTCTCATCTGAGGAGACGCGGCCCTTTTCTTTTTCCCGCGGCGGTATTTACTTTGGCTGCCTCTTGCAGCCGCCGCCAACCGCCTGATTGGGTATCCATTAATACAGCCGTAATACTTCGGGCGTCATTATGTCTATGAAACGTAACCTGTTTCCGGTGACGTTGGACGACGGTAGGAGGATAGCTATGAACTGGATTGATATGGTCCTCATCGGGACTTTGGCGGCGGGTGGGCTGCTGGGCATGTGGATCGGTATGGTGCGTGCTTCGTTCGGCGTTATCGGAGTCGTCGCGGGCTTCGCGGTGGCCGCCCAATACAGAGGAGGGGCCGAATCCTGGTTGGCTGGATACCTGGCCAACGAGACCTTGGTCGTTATTCTGTCCTACGTCATCGTTGTATCCGCCACTGCCGCCGTCACCTTGATGGCCGCCGGTATCGCCCGAAGACTGGTCTACGGTATGTTCATGGGTTGGGCGGACCGGCTAGCCGGCATGACCGCCGGCCTGGCGGTGGGTGCATTTTTGGCCGGCGCCGTGATCCTGGGCATTGCTGGACTTGCCCACACCGGCTACTCACTGGACGAGGGGTTGGCCGGCAAGGTCATGAGCTACACCCCATTTGACGCCCGATTCGACGCCGTGAAATTTTCCGGACTTGAGGCCAAGCTCACCGAGTCTTCGGTGGTCTCTATCCTGGTTACCGCGGCGGACATCATCCCGGATAAGGCTTTTGACCTGGCTCCGGAAGATTGGCGAGACACGCTGGACCTCTTGCAGCGCCGCCTGCAGAGTATGGACACCGCCCGCAGGTAACGATTCAGCAGCTTCAGAAATATCCCCAAAAAGGGCCGGTGCAGGATCCACCGGCCCTTTTTTTCGGCCGGGCACGTCTCTGCAATTCGACACACCCGCGTTAGAAACGGTATCATTACGGGAGCTATTTTCAGGGACGATTCAGGAGTGATCTATGCGACGCGTAGCCATCGTTTCCCCGGTCCGCACCGCGGTGGGCAATTTCGGCGGGGCCCTAAAAGACATACCAGCGGAAGAACTGGCCTGTACCGTGATCAAAGAGACCTTGGAGCGCAGCAAGCTGGACCCGGCCAAGGTGGATGACGTGATCCTGGGCCATGGGTATCCCAGCGGCGAGAACCCCGCCATCGGCCGGTTGGCCTTGCTCAAGGCCGGCCTTCCCATCGAGGTGCCCGGCTACCAACTCGACCGCCGTTGTTCCTCGGGCCTGCAGGCCATCTTGAACGCCTGCATGATGGTCCAGACGGAGAATGCCGACGTCGTCATCGCCGGCGGCGTGGAGAGCATGAGCAACGCCGAATATTATGTCAACGAGTCCAGGTGGGGCGCTCGTTTCGGCTCCATCACCCTGCACGACCGCCTGGCCCGCGCCCGGGAGACCATCTCCCCAGAGGACCGGTTCGGAGTCATCTCCGGCATGGTGGAGACGGCCGAGAACTTGGCCAAACAATATGAGATATCCAGGGAGGAACAGGACGAGTACTCCCTGCGCAGCCACCAGCGCGCCGTTGCAGCCCAGGAATCCGGCAGGTTCGACTCCCAGATCGTCTCCATCGAGATTCCACAGCGTCGGGGCGACCCGGTGATCTTCAACAAAGACGAGGGCCCCCGCGCCGATAGCTCCATGGAGGTCTTGGGCCGCCTTCGCCCGGTGATGAAAGACGGCACCGTCTCCGCCGGGAACGCCAGCAGCCAGAACGACGCCGCATCGGTCTGCCTGGTGGTGGCCGAAGACAAATTGGAGGAATTGGGTCTTGAACCCATGGGTTTCCTCAAGGGCTGGGTCGTGACCGGCTGCCATCCGGCCACCATGGGCATCGGCCCGGTTCCCGCCGTGAGCAAGCTGATGGAAAAGACCGGCATGTCCCTGGAAGACATGGATGTTATCGAGCTCAACGAGGCCTTCGCCGCCCAGGTGCTGGCGGTGCTCCGCGAGTGGAAACTCCCCAACGAAGACAATCTGAACGTCAATGGCTCTGGCATATCTCTGGGCCACCCCATCGCCGCCACCGGCGCCCGCATCCTGACCACCCTGCTGAACGAGATGGAACGCCGCGACGCCCAGTTCGGCCTGGAAACCATGTGTGTCGGCGGCGGTCAGGGCGTCGCCGCCATGTTCGAACGGCGGTAACGAGCGGTCAGCTATCAGCGATCAGCCTTCAGCCTTTAGGGGTCCCGATTCCATCGGGACCCCTACGCATGTGAGGAAAATTATGGCCAAGAACCAGGACATCGCCGACGTCCTTGTCATCGGCGCCGGGGCCTCCGGCGCGGCCTTCACCTGGAGCCTGGCCCAGGCCGGGATCAAAGTGGTCTGTCTGGAACAGGGCGGCTGGGTCCCCACCGACGCATTCCCCACCTCCGAGCCCGGCGCCCAGATCCACCTGCAGACGGATTTCCACCCGGACCCCGGATTTCGGGGGCTGCCCGAAGACTATCCCATCAACGAGAGTGAAACACCCATCGCGCCGTTGATGTACAACGCCGTTGGCGGCAGCCTGATCCACTGGGGCGCCCATTTCCCCCGGTTCCATCCGTCGGACTTCCGGGTCAGGACCCTGGAGGGCGTCTCCGACGACTGGCCCCTCTCCTACGAGGAGTTGGAACCCTATTACGACTTGAATGACAAGATGATGGGCGTCTCCGGTCTAAAAGGAGACCCGGCCTATCCGGAGAAACCGGAGCGGCCCTGCCCTCCGCTGTCCATCCGGCCCGGCGGCCGGCTATTGGCCAAGGCCCTGGACAAACTGGGTTGGCACTGGTGGGCCTCCGACAATGCCATCTCGTCGGTCACCTACGACGGCCGGGAACCGGACATGGGCGGTTTCCTCCGGTCCTTCGCATCAGCCGACCTCACCTATTGGCCCGCGGCGCTCAAAGCGGGCGCACGTCTGGAGACACATGCCAGGGTAAGGGAGATAACTATCGACGACTCCGGCAAGGCCACCGGGGCGCTCTACTACGACGCCGACGGCCACTTGAAGGAACAGAAGGCCAAGGCGGTGGTCCTGGCCTGCAACGGCGTCGGCACCGCCCGTCTCCTGCTCAACTCGACCTCGGCCCTCTTTCCCCACGGCCTGGCCAATAGCAGCGGCCTGGTTGGCAAGTGCCTGATGCACCATCCGGTGGGTTCCGTGCTGGGCATCTTCGACGAGTGGCTGGGTATGGATGACGATGGTCCCAGGGGCAGCGCCATGTTGAGTCAGGAGTTCTACGAGACCAACCCGGCCCACGATTTTATCCGCGGCTATGACCTCCAAGTACTGTCCTACGGCAACGCGCCCCTTCCAGCGGCGCTCGGCGGGCTGATGGGGCAAAGGATCGCCTGGGGTGAGAGCCACCACGACGAGTTCAAGGAGAGGTTCGGCCACACCGTCGGTATCGCGATCATGAGCGAGGACCTGCCCGAAGAACACAACATGGTCACTTTGGACCCCGAACTGACTGACAGCAACGGCATACCCGCGCCCAAGATCAATTACACCGTCAGCGAAAACACCGCCAAGATGCTGGAACACGGGGTAGCCCGTGCGACGGAGATCATGGAGGCCGCCGGGGCCAAAAAAGTCTTCTCATCCAACCTGCGCCGCAACGCCGGCTGGCATCTGTTGGGCACTGCCCGGATGGGCGAAAACCCCGAGACTTCAGTCGTGGACCGCTGGGGCCGGACCCACGATGTCTCCAACCTGTTCATCATCGACGGCAGCATCTTCACCACCGGCGCCTGCGTCAACCCAACCTCTACCATCCAAGCCCTGGCGCTGCGAACGGCCGACTACCTGAAAGGCGAGGGCGGACAGGTCATTAAATAGCTGACAGCTTTC
>JACZYV010000129.1:0-8889 GCA_022570905.1 Chloroflexota bacterium | reverse complement strand
GGACCATGCTTCGCGGGTGAGCCGGGGGTTGCAGGGGGATTTCTCTCCGCCGGCCGGCGCTCCGGCGGTGGCCGGCCACGACGAGGACCAGTTCGCCCGGAGCATTTTCAACAGGGCGCTGGCAACCCGCGAGCATCACGGCGAGGGGCTGGCGGTGTACCTGATTCAACGTTTGGAAGAGACGGTTGAGGTTTTCAACGGTGTTGGGCCCAAGGACTGGGACAAGCTGTGCTACTGGCCTCCCGGGCCGGAGCCGGTGCGCACTTTGCTGGACCAGCGCATCGCCGAACTGACCATGCACACCTGGGACATCCGTTCGGTCCTAGACGATGAATACCATCTTTCAGCCGACGCCGTCCGGGCGCTGATCGACGGTGTCGACCGGGCCGCGCGCCGGGCGTTCCGGCCCGACCCGTCCCTGGTGAGACCGCTCTGTCACCGCTTTGTCGTGAGCGGTCCGGCCGCCACCAGTCGAGACATAGTCATCGCGGCGGACGGGGCCACGGTGGGACCGGCGGGCGGTCAAGAACCGGACGTGACCTTCCAATGCGACGGGGAGACCTACGTGTTGGTCATGTACGGGAGGGTCAAGGTCGTGGACGCCTTGGCGGACGGCCGTTTGACCTTCGACGGCGACCCCGCGGTGGCGGTGGGGTTCGGCCGGCGGTTCGTGGGCGGGTGACCCGGCCGGATTCTCCGATGGCCTTCGTGTATCATGGCCCCAAAACTAGGCTTTGGAGGGGGAAATGCCCGCACTTGAAGACCAGGTGGCGCTGGTAACCGGCGGCGGCTCCGGGATCGGACTGGGCATCGTCCGGAGGTTCGTGGCGGAAGGGGCCAGGGTGATGGTGTTGGAGCGCGTCACCGAGAGGGTGGAGGAATTGGAGGCGGAATTCGGCGGTTCCAATCATGGGGGCTCGGTGAAGGCGGTCCAAGGCGACGTCACCCGGCTGGAGGACAACAAACGGGCCGTCTCCGCGGCAGTCAGCGCCTTCGGCAAACTGGACATCTTCATCGCCAACGCCGGTGTCTTCGACCGCTACCGGAGACTGGACGAGATGGACGATAAAGACCTGGAGCCGGCCTTCGACGAGCTATTCGCGGTCAACGTGAAAGGTTGTTTCATGGGGGCTAAGGCAGCCCTGCCCGAACTGATGAAATCTCAGGGATCGATGACCTTCACGGCGTCGGTGGCCGGCCTCACCTCCATGGGCGGCGGCACCATCTACACCGCCTCCAAGCACGCGGTCGTTGGGCTGGTGCGGCAGCTGGCGGTGGAGTCGGCGCCCCAGGTGAGGGTCAACGCGGTCGCCCCCGGCGGGGTGATGACCGATCTGCGGGGCTTGGAGGCCATGGACCAGGCCGGCGAGTCTCAATTCAGCGAACCGGGGTTCGACCAGCGCCTTAGTATGAACAACCCCTTGGGACTGGCCATGCAGCCGGAGGACCTGGCGGGCGCCTACGTGTACCTCTCTTCCCGGACCGACGCCAGGGGAATAACCGGCACCATCCTCAAGGTCGATGCCGGCTCCAACCTCAAGTGGATGCGGCGCTGACACCTCTATAATGAGACACGGGGCCCAACTTGACCCCCCGTGGGCCGTGTGATATACACCCGGCAACCTCGGTCTGGCGGACGGCCTGAAAGCCGCCGATCGGCCTGTTAGGAGGTACGACGTGGTATTGGACGTGAAAGAACTGGTGGACACCAAACGGGGTCTGATCAGTCCACGAATATTTATCGAACCGGACATCTACGAGCAGGAACTAGAGCAGATCTTCGCCCGCTGCTGGCTATTCCTCTGCCACGAGACCCAGATCCCCGAGCCTGGAGACTTCTTCACCACCTATATGGGAGAAGACCCGGTCTTGGTGGTGCGCGACCGGAAGGGCAAGATCAACGCCTTCTTGAACATCTGCGCCCACCGGGGCAACCGCCTTTGCCGGGCCGATTCTGGAAACGCGGCCACCTTCATCTGCTCCTACCACGGTTGGGCCTACAGCAACGACGGCGCCCTCCAGGCGGTGCCCAATCTAAATGACGCCTATTACGGCGAACTGGACCAGAGCAAATGGGGACTCACACCCGTGGCGCAACTGGACAGCTACAAGGGTCTGTTCTTTGCCACCTTCGATAAAAACGCCCCTTCTCTGAAGGAATACCTGGGCGAGATGGCCTGGTATCTGGACACCTTTGTCGACCGCTGCGAAGGCGGCGTGGAGGTGATAGGCGGAGTCCACAAATGGGTGGCGCCCTGCAACTGGAAGCTCCCCGCGGAGAACTTCGGCGGCGACGCCTACCACGTCCCCTGGTCCCACATCTCGGCGGTGCAGACCAAATTCAGCGTGGGCGTCACCGCGATGCCCACATCCGGGGGCCGGATGGTCTCGCCAGGGAACGGGCACTGCGCAATCACTGTCCGGCCGGAAGACTCTCCCGATCCCCCGATGCCCGCCATACAAGCCTATGAGGCCAAGATCCGGCCGGAGGTGGCCAAGCGGCTGGGTCCGAGATACGGCGTGATAAACCCGATCGTCGGCACCGTGTTCCCCAACTTTTCGTTCCTGCGGGGCAGTTCTCGTGCTTTCCGGGTCTGGCAGCCCAAGGGGCCGGACAAGATCGAGATTTGGTCCTGGGTATACGTGGACAAAGCGGCGCCACCGGAAGTCAAGGAGGAACATCGGCTGGCCGGCGTCCGGGGCTTCGGCCCGTCGGGCACATTCGAGCAGGACGACATGGACAACTGGCAGCAATGTACTCTGAGCGGCCGGGGAATCATGGCCCGCCGGCGTCAGTTGAACTACACCATGGGCCTGGGACACGAAGGCTTCGATGAAGAGATAAAGGCCTGGGCCAGCGATTACCGCTACAGTGACAGCAACCACCGTCAGTTCTACGGAAGGTGGGCCGACCTGATGGAGGCCGATAGCTGGGCGAATCTTTAAGTGTTCACTCTGCAACCGGGGAGCAAGACCGCATGCGAGACGAGACTATCAGGGAAGTAGAGCAGTTCCTTTACCGCGAAGCCAGGCTGCTGGACAACCGGCGGTTCCGCGAGTGGCTGGAAATGCTGACCGACGACGTGCGTTACTGGATGCCCATCCGGTCCAACCGGTATCCCGTTAACAGCAAGGCCATATCGATCCTGGACGGCTCCCGGTACGAAGAATCCGAGGTCTCATCGGAAAGGGACCTGGCCTTGATGGACGAAGACAAAGACTCGTTGACGCGCCGGATCGACCGCCTGGATACCGGGATGGCCTGGGCCGAGGACCCGCCGTCACGGACCCGGCACATCATCACCAACATAGAAGTGGAGGCCGGTGAATCCCAGGATGAGTTGCGGGTGTACTCCAACTTTTTCATGTACCGCACCCGCGCCGAGACCGAGCAGGACTTCTACATCGGCAGCCGCGAGGATGTACTCAGGCGCGTCGGCGGCCAGTTGCGTGTTGCTTCAAGAAAGATCGTCCTGGACCAGACGGTATTGCTGGCCAAGAACTTGAGCAACTTCTTCTAGCTCCAACTGGGTCTCCAGACCGGTCATTTTGCCACCTGGACCGCCGCCCGGAGTTCCTCTGCGTCCATGGGTCCGGAGTGCAGCTTCCCGCCTATCCGGAATGACGGCGCCCGCACCACGCCATCCTCTTTAGCCGCTTCGTGTTGGGCCAACACCAGTTTGTGGTAATCGCCGGAATCCAGGTTGGGCCACATCTTTCCCCAATCCAGTCCCACGGACACGGCGAGCCGGCGCAGGGTGTAAAGGCTGCCCAGGTCCGTGCCCTGCTCCCAATACTCCCTTGAAGCCGCCCAATAGAACCGGCCATCCAGGCCTCGCTCCTTGGCATAGGCCGTCGCCGCCTGGACGGCCAGGGTGCTGACGGACCGGTTGGAGGCTGGTTCAATCACCAGACCCTCGCCGGGCTTGTAGAGGGGCCGCCGCTTGGAACCGTCACGCTCCCGGTTCTCAAGGTCTCTTGGGGAATGGCCTTTCTCGAGGGAATCGGACCGCACCAAAAAAGGCCTGCGGTCGATATCAAATCCTAGAGTGGAAGCCAGTTCCTCCAGTTGCCTCAGCCCTAGGTATGAGTGGGGGCAGGCGTAATCAAACCAAACGGTGACCACGGCGGGAGGCACGTCGGGAATCTCAGCTCAGGCTCAGTTCTTTGGCTTGGTTGAGAACTTTCACCAAGGCCTCCATGGACAGCACACCGGTGTTGGTGTTGCGCGGGCTGGGATGGTACGAGGCGACCATCATGGGCAGCGACGGCCCGAACCGGTAGACCTCGCCGTGCAGGAATTTACCCCGCACCTTCTCTGACGCCATCTCACTCAAGGTTTGCAGGGCGGCCCGGAACGCGATGTGGCCCAGGGCCAGGATAACCTTCAGGTTGGGCAGCATTCTGAGTTCCCGGACCAGATAGGGCAGGCAGGCCCGCTGTTCCTCCGGGGTGGGTCTGTCGCCGGGCGGCACGCACCGCACCGCCGCGCAAACGTAGGCCCCGGTGAGCGTCAGCCCGTCCTCCCGGTGGTCTGAGTTGGGCTGGTTGGCGAGCCCGGCTTTATGCATGGCGGCGGTCAAGAATGACGCCGAAGGGTCGCCGGTGAACACCCGTCCGGTCCGGTTGCCGCCGTGGGCCGCCGGCGCCAGGCCCAGCAACACCAGGGAGGCATCCGGGTCTCCAAAACTGGGGACCGGTTTGGCCCAGTAGTCCCAGTCCTTGTATGACGCCCGCTTCTCGCTGCCGATCTTCTCCCGCCAGTCCACCAGGCGGGTGCACATGCGGCAGGCGACGATCTCATCCGTGAGGGCCGCCAACTGCTTTCTATGACTCTCTACCACACATAGCTCCGTCTAGCATTATTCGTGTCCCCGGGGCGTGGGGGCATCCACGACCGAGTCGGGATGCCCCTACGCCAAATATCCGGTGCTATACTCCGGCCCATGACCGCCCTCTCCCTGGTCCTGGTCTTGCTTTCCGCGGTGGCCCACGCCTCTTGGAACCTGATGTTGAAGCGGGCCGCCGACCCCGAGGTCTTCGCCTGGTGCTTGTTGGTTGTCGCCACCGTCTTGCTGGCCCCGCTGGGGGTGGCGCTCTTTTTGTTCAACTCGGTGGGTCTTCCCGGCCTCTGGTTCGTTCTGGCCACCATCGTTCTCCACGTCCTTTACTTCAACCTGCTGGCCAGGGGCTATGCCCAGGGAGACCTTTCCCTGGTCTATCCGGTGGCCCGGGGCATGGGACCCATGCTGGTGCCGGTGCTGGCCGTGGTCTTATTGAATGAGACCATCGAGCCTCTGGCCATCGCCGGGATCGCCGCCATCATCGGCGGGATATACACAATCTCATGGTGGGGCAATTTTCATCAAGTGCTGCGAAGCCCCCTGCTGTTCCTCAGATCAACCGGAATGCGTTACGCGGTACTCACCGGACTTACGATCGCCGCCTATTCCATCGTCGATAAAGAGGGAGTCGGCCATATCCAGCCGCTACTCTACATGTATTTTTTAAGTTTTGGAACCGCCGTGATGTTGGCGCCGTACATACTGTTCCACAAAGGCGCCGCCGCCGTCAGGACCGAATGGCGCGCCAACGCCGTCCCCATCACGGTGGCCGGGCTGCTGACCTTCACCGCCTACGGCCTGGTCCTGACCGCCTTCTCACTTTCACGCGTCAGCTACGTGGCGCCGGCCCGGGAGGTCGGCATCGTCATCGGAGTGTTGATGGGCGTCTTCCTGTTGAAAGAACCCTTCGGCGGAGGAAGGCTGCTGGGCTCCGGCTTCATCGTGGGCGGGCTGGCCCTGGTCGCCCTGTCGCCGTGATGCAACCCGTTGTCCGGCCTGCCGCGCCCCGACATAATGTATAATACCCGGAGCCTGAAACAGGCCATTATCAGACGTGGGTACAGAGGGAGCCGATGATTAACCAGGAACGCTTGATCAACGCATTCTGCGAACTGGTGAAGATCGACAGCCCGTCCGATGAAGAAGAGGACGTGGCCCGGCATCTGACGGACCGCCTGACCGCGTTGGGCTTCAGCGTCGCCAGGGACGCCCATGGCAACGTCATCGCCTCCGAGGACGGAGACAACCCGTTGATGCTCTCGGCCCACATGGACACCGTGGAGCCGGGGCGCAGCATCAAGCCCCAGGTGGACGGCGACATCATCCGTTCCGACGGCACCACCATCCTGGGCGGCGACTGCAAAGCCGGGGTGGCCGCCATCCTTGAGGCGTTGGAGTCGGCCAAAGAAGACAACTCTCCCCGCCGGCCCGTGCAGGTGGTCTTCACCCGCCAAGAGGAGATCGGCCTGGTGGGGGCGGCCAATCTGGACTACTCCATGATCCACTGCAAAGAGGCGGTGGTCTTCGACGGCAACGGCCCGGTCAACACCATCACGGGCGCCAGCCCCACCTACATGAAGTTCGACGTCACGGTGACGGGCCGCGGCGCCCACGCCGGGGTGGAACCGGAGAAGGGCATCTCCGCCATCCGCATCGCCACCGAGATCATCAACGAGCTGCCCAATGGGCGGCTGGACGAGGAGTCCACCTTCAACGTGGGCCTGATCTCCGGCGGCACCGTGCGCAACGCCGTGCCGGTGGAGGTGACCTTCGGCGGGGAGTTCCGCAGCCGGAACACCGAGACCGTGGACCTGCTGCAATTGCAGGTCATGGAGGTCCTGAACAAGGCCAGGGAGAAGTACAAAGAGGCCGTCATCAAAGAAGAGATAGAGATGATGTTCAAGATGTACACCCTTGACCCCAACGAGCCGATCGTCCGGCTGGTCACCGAGATGCTGAGGGACATGAAGCTGGCGCCGGACATCAAGCCCTCGGGCGGCGGCACCGACGCCAACGCCATGCGTCTTAACGGCATCGACTGCATCGTGGTCGGGATGTCCACCAACGAGATGCACACCGTGAACGAGTACGTGGTGGTGCCGGACCTGATGGCCACCGCCCGTCTCTGCCAGAACTTGATGAACCCCAACCAGTAGGCGGGTCGGGATACGAAATACCGTAGGGGCATCCTCGATGTAATCGGGATGCCCCTACGCATCTAGAAGGAGAATCAACATGAACGGAGCAGAACTGAAAGCGACCTTAAAATCCGGCGGCCGGGTGTTCGGCACCATGATCTCCATCGCCCGGAACCCCAAGTGGATACCCATCCTGGACAGCGTGGGCCTGGACTACGTGGTCATCGACACCGAGCACAACTACCGGAGCCGCGGTGAGTTGGGCGATTTCCTGATGATGATGAACACCACCGGAGTGGTCCCCATCGTCCGCATACCGGTCCCCGACGCCCACTACGTGACCATGGCCATGGACGCCGGGGCCCAGGGCGTGCTGGCGCCGTATTGCGAGACCGTGGACCAGGTGAAAGAAGTGGTGGCCGCGGCCAAATGGCGTCCCTTGAAAGGGGAAGCCGTCGTGAATGTGGTGGAAAATGGGGAGCATATCAGCGACGCCACCAGGGCTTATCTGGAAGAGCGCAATCGCAACAGCATTTGCATCATCGGCATAGAGAGCGTGGCCGCCTTCAAGAATTTGGAGCGGATGATCGAGGTGCCGGGCATCGACGGCATATTCGTGGGCCCCAACGACATGAGTATCTCGGTGGGTTTCCCCGACCAGTACGACCGGCCCGAGTATAAAGACACGGTCAAGGGCATCATAGACACCTGCGAGGCCAAGGGCATCCCGGTGTTGGTCCACCACCAAAACACCGAGCTATCAACCTATTGGATCGGCCAAGGCGCCCGTTTCGTGCTCCACTGCACCGACCGCCGAACCCTGGCGGCCGCCTACCAGGCCGACTTCGCCAAACTCAGGGAGTACGCCAACGACCTGTAGCGGGGTGCTGCAACCCCCAAATCATGTTCGACACGGCTTCCGGCGCGGTAAAAAAACCGCCGGTTTCAAGGCGATGACCACCGGCAAACCTCCTCGCCTTGACCCAAAATCGCCGCAGGGTGGACGTTGATCCGAACCACTGATTCGGATTTGGCTTTATGATATCATTGTGATATAATAGTAATATCTTATCTTAACGGTATGATATTAACGATGAGGTGGCCATCATGCCAATTGACCTGCGCAAAATCGTAGATTCTCAGAAAAAGGCCTTGGCCTTGGTTGAGGACCCGGAAAAACGGGAAGCCTTGGAACGTTTCTTGGAGAGTTCTGGACCGCTGGTGGAAGCAGCGGCGCGAGACGCTATTCATGAGTTGATAGAGGAGATGAATGATCAGCTAGCCCCGCACTCCAGGATCCGGCTGGTGCAGGAGGGAAGCAAGGTGTTGCCAGAAGTCGTCTTCCTGGCCGACGATATAGGCAGGAGACGTACGGTGGTGATAGACGGCGATTCCATCTCCAAGGTCCTTGTCCGCATGCCGTCTGAAGTAAAGACCAAGGCCGCGGAAGCGGCTCAGAAGGCCGGCACATCTTTGAACGGCTGGACCGTATCCCCGGTGAATGGCGCATGCGGCTCTCCAGTATCGAAGCGGTCGAAATCAATGCCGACTTCGTTTCCGCAGCGGCTGATTGCGAGCATCTTTGCCCACAGTTCCACCCCGCTTTGCAGAGCGGGTCGGATGCGGTCCTGTCACGGATGCGGCGACGCTACTCGATTGGTCCGTTTCTGGAGAAATTGGATATCATGCGGGACAAGCTGGACAACCCGGCATTCACGACCGACGTGATTGTCGGCTTTCCAGGAGAGACACAGGAGGAATTCCAGCAGACTCTCGATGCATGTCGGCAGGCGGAGTTCCTGAAGATTCACATCTTTCCATTCAGTGCCCGAGAGGGAACCCCGGCTGCTTCATTGCCCGATCAAATTCCTCCACAGGTAAAAAAAGAACGCGCCCGGGAATTGGCT
>JACZYV010000128.1:0-8899 GCA_022570905.1 Chloroflexota bacterium | reverse complement strand
CACGCCGGCCACCTCGAAGAGTATCCGGCCCGGCTTTACCACGGCCACCCAATAGTCCACGGCTGCCTTTCCCCCGCCCATGCGGGTCTCAGCCGCTTTCTTGCTCACCGATTTATCGGGGAAGATACGGACCCAGACCTGTCCGCCGCGCTTCAGATGCCGCGTAACGGCGACACGGGCAGCCTCTATCTGGCGAGCCGTGATCCACGAGGCTCCCATGGCCTTAAGACCGATCTCACCAAAGGAAACAGAGCTTCCCGTGGTGGCGGCTCCCCGCATCTTGCCACGGAAATGCTTCCTGAATTTTGTCCGCTTGGGCTGCAACATGAATGGCTCCTAGTCCGGTCCCTATTCGGGGTTTTCCAGGTCGACTGCTTCGAGAGCTTCCTCGATGTCCTCGGCCTGAACTGTTACTTCGATATTTTCTAATTCCTCAACCTCTTCCGGCTGGGGTGGGAGTATCTCGCCGTGATAGACCCAGGTCTTGACGCCAACCTGTCCCATGGTGGTGTGCGCCTCGGCCAGGGAGTAATCGATGTCGGCGCGAAGCGTATGCAGGGGCACTCGGCCCAGCATGAGCTTTTCTACCCGGGCGATCTCAGACCCAGTGATGCGGCCCTTGATGATGATCTTGATCCCTTCGGCCCCGGCCTGCATGCACCTCTGAGCGGCTTGGCGCATCGCCCGCCGGTAGGCGACCCGGCGCTCCAACTGGTCGGCCACGTTCCGGGCCACCAGATAAGCGTTGGTCTCGGGCTGCTCGATCTCAATGATATTCAGTTGTATCCGGCTCTCGGTGATCGACTCGAGCTTGGCGCGCAGGCTCTTCACCCGCTCCCCGTCCCGGCCGATCAGGATTCCCGGACGAGCCGAGTGGATATTGATCACGCTGTCTTGGGCGCCGCGGTCGATCTCGACCTTCGCTATGCCCGCGTCGGAGAACGCCTTGTATTCGTTCTTGATGCTATCGCGCAAACGAAGGTCTTCAAGCACCAGGTTGCGGTAGGAACTACTGTTCTTCGCGTACCAATGGGCCTTCCAGTCCTTGATGATACCAAGACGGAACCCGTAAGGGTGGACCTTATGCCCCATGCCTAGCTCCTATCCTCGTCTTCGTCCACAATCACCATTAGGTGGCTGGAACGCTTGATTATCTTGCTCATTCGGCCTCTGGCCCTGGGCCGGAACCGTTTCAACGGCTTGGCGTTGTCCGCCGATATATGGACGATCCGGAGATTGTCCCGGTCCATCAACATGTTGTTCTCGGCGTTGGCCGCGGCCGAGGCCACCACCTTCGCCACCGTCTTGGCCCAAGGTGAAGGCAGCAGTTTCAGGTTGTTCAGGGCGTCATCCACCCGTTGGCCCCTGATCAGGTCCAAGATGGGCTTGAGCCTCTTCTGAGAGGCGCCCAATTGTTTAGCTAATGCTCTTACCGGCGGCAATCTGTTACCTCACCCGGCTGGTCCGTTCGGACCGTGATATATGCCCACGGAAGGTCCTGGTGGGAGAGAATTCCCCCAACCGGTGGCCAACCATATTCTCCGTGACAAAGACCGGCACGTGCCGGCGTCCGTCGTGCACTCCGAAGGTCATTCCGACCATCTCGGGCATGATCATGGAGGAGCGAGCCCACGTCTTGATGACCGTATTGGCCCCAGAGCGTTGCACCGCTTCCACGTGTTTCATCAGTTTGGGATGTACGTACGGTCCCTTTTTTATCGATCGCGACATCCTAGCGTCTCCTGGTCCTGCGCATGATAAATTTGCTGGACGCCTTCTTCTTGCGCCGTGTCTTGTAACCCAAGGTCGGTTTGCCCCAGGGGGTTTTGGGCCCCGGCATGCCGATGGGAGAACGTCCCTCGCCACCGCCGTGGGGGTGGTCCACCGGGTTCTTGGCCACGCCGCGTACGTGGGGGCGGCGTCCCCGGTGGCGGGATGCTCCCGCCTTGCCGAGGCTTTCGTTCTTGTGGTCGGGGTTCGAGAGCTGCCCAACGCTGGCCCGGCAGCGAAGCAATATGCGGCGCATCTCGCCCGAGGGCAGGCGCATCAGGACATGCTCACCCTCCCGGGACAATACCTGGGCGCCAGTGCCGGCCCCGCGTACGATCTGACCACCCCGCCCCGGAGTCAACTCCAGGTTGTGGACGACCGTTCCAGTTGGTATGTTGGTCAGGGGCAGGCAGTTGCCCAAGCTGATCTCGGCATCCGGTCCTGACTGCACGAAGGCGCCCACTTCCAAACCGTGGGGCGCCAGGATATAACTCTTTTCGCCATCGACATAGTAGATCAGCGCTATGCGGGCGGTCCGGTTCGGGTCGTACTCGATGGATTTCACCCGGCCCGGCACGCCGTCCTTGATCCGCTTGAAATCAATTATGCGGTACATGCGCCGCGACCCACCGCCCCGGGCCCGTGTGGTGATGCGGCCCCGGTTGTTGCGTCCGGCGTGGTTGACCTTGGCCTCGATCAGGGATTTTTCCGGCTTTTTAGCGGTGATCTCCTCGAAAGAGGCTCGCACCGCGTTCCGGGTCCCCGGCGTCGTAGGATTTAGTTTCTTCAATGGCATGGGGTGTCTACAGCCCCTCGATGAGGTTGATGCGGTCGCCCTGTTTCAGGGTGACGACCGCTTTTTTGATGTCCGGTCGTTTCGTGATACGCGGGCCGTAGCGTTTCATCTTCCCCCGCAGCTTGGTGATGTTCACATCCAGCACGGTCACGCCAAAGCTCTTCTCAACGGCCTCTTTAACTTCCACCTTGTTGGCCCGGGGGGCTATCTGGAAAGTGTACTTGCCCGATTCTTGCAGCAGGGTGCTTTTCTCCGTGATGGTCGGCTTGATGAGAACGCGGTGGATATCCATCTAAGCCTCCTCTTCCGGAGTTTCAGTAACTTCCGATTCAGGGGCTGACTCGTCCGCCGTACTGGCGGAGGTCCGGCGGCGGCGGGTCCGCGGCTTGGGGGCTTCCTCTTCGGCCGGAGTTTCGGCGGCGGCGGGGGCAGCGCCTCAGGCTTCGCGGCGGTAGCCGGCGGCGGCGCGGCCGGGGCTTGGGCGCTTCTTCTTCCTCTACGACCGCAGGCTCAGGCGCAGCTGATTCTTCAGTTACTGGTTCGGCGACGGCTTCCGGTTCGGCAACATCCACTGCTTCAGCAGCTGGGGCCTCGTCCGCAGTTGGGGCATCTTCCGAGGCCGAAGCGGCGGCATTCCATTTGGTGCCGCGCCGTCCGTGGGGTTCGGCCGCCAAGGTCTCTTCCATCCACCGCGCAGCCTCCACGGTCATAATGAGCATGTCCTTGGACAATAGTTCTAAGGCGTTCAGTTGGTTGACTGGAAGGGTCCAAATCTTTTTCAGGTTGCTGGCCGCCAAGACCACATCCCGGTCGGTGCCCTTGGTAACCACCAATGCCGAGCCGGCGATCGCCAGGTTCGCCAACAGTTGGGCCATGGATTTGGTCTTGCCGTCGATGGTGCTGGTTGAGTCCAGGCAGACCAACCGGTCCTGCCTGGCCTTATCCGAAAGCACGCAACGCAGGGCCTGTCTCTTCATACGCTTGGGCAGCGCCGCCCGGTAGCTGCGGGGATGGGGTCCAAACACCACGCCGCCGTGACGCCATTGCGGGGCCCTGATGCTGCCCTGGCGCGCCCGGCCGGTATGCTTCTGGACCCACGGCTTGCGGCCGCCACCGGAAACCTGGGCCCTGGTCTTGGTGTCATGGGTGCCCTGGCGTTTGTTGCCTTGGTAGATGACCATTGCTTGGTGCACCAGGGACTGGTTCATGGGGACGTTGAAGACAGCATCATTGAGTTCGATGCTATCCAGCGAGTCACCACTTTGATTCTTAACTGTTACTTGCATTCGTTATCTTAAAAGCGCGCCTAGGCCCGCGCCCTCCGGATCTGGACCAGGCCATTGGGCGCTCCGGGGATGCCGCCCTTGACCAGAAGCAGGTTCCGCTCGGCATCGACCTCGATAATCTCCAGTCCTTTTACGGTGATTCGGCGGTTGCCCATGTGCCCACCCATCTTGAGGCCCTTGTAGACTTTGCCAGGGGTGGTGCCGCCACCGATGGACCCAGGCGCCCTCATCCGGTCGGACTGACCGTGGGTGCGGGGGCCGCCTTTAAATCCCCAGCGTTTCATGACGCCGGCAAATCCGCGGCCCTTGGACCGGCCGATGACATCTACCTTTTCGCCAGCCTGGAAGATGTCCACGCTGATGGTCTGGCCGACCTTAAACTCGCTGGTGTCGTCAGCCGAAACTTCGCGGAGGTACCGGCTGAGACGGCTGTTCTTCAAATGGCCGCTCAACGGCTTATTCCGGCGTTTGACCTCGCCGAACCCCAATTGGACCGCCTCGTAGCCGTCGGTCTCCATGGTTTTGACCTGGGTGACGACGCAAGGGCCGGCCTCTATCACGGTAACGGGAACTACTCTTCCGTCTTCGCGGAAGATCTGAGTCATCCCTATCTTCTTTCCCAGGAATCCCTGGAGCATCTTTAGTAGCCTTTCCTATATATAACGGGAGTTTATGACTAGAGTTTGATCGAAATATCGACGCCCGCCGGCAGGTTCAACCTGGTCAGCGAGTCGATGGTCTTGGAGGTGGGATCCAGGATGTCGATCAGGCGCTTATGGGTCCTGATCTCAAAATGCTCGCGAGAGTCTTTGTCCACGTGGGGTCCGCGTATGACGCAGAACCGCCGGATGTGAGTGGGCAACGGCACCGGCCCGGCGACGCGCGCCCCTGTCCGTTCGGCTGTCTCCACGATCTGTCCGGTGGAGAGATCCAACATCTTGTGGTCGAACGCCTTTAATATGATCCGTACTTTTTGCCGAGTTACCATATACCTGCTTTTCCGTCTTCCTTATTATTCTGGATTGCCGTTTGGTGGGGTTTTATTTGGAATAGGGCCTAGGCCGGGACCAATGTCTTAACCATGTGGTCCGGCACAGGCTCGTAATGCTTGAATTCCATGGTGAATGAGGCGCGGCCCTGGCTGAGAGAACGAAGGGCAGTCGTATACGAGAACGTTTCACCCAAAGGCAATAACGCCCGCACCGACTGCAGGTCATCCTGACCCTCGATGCTCTGAATCTGGGCCCGCCGTGTTCCCAGGTCCCCGATGACATCACCGAGGTATTCCCCTGGGGTCACCACTACTAGATCGGCGATGGGCTCAAGCAGGACTGGGGAGCACTTTGACGCCCCCTCCCGGATGGCCAGCATCCCGGCGCTTCGGAAAGCCAACTCAGAAGAGTCTACTTGGTGGAAGCTTCCGTCCACCAAGGATACCTTTAAGTCCACCAGAGGATACCCGGCTAGAGGACCGTTGTCCAGCGCGTCACGCACGCCTTTCTCTACCGCTGGGATATATTCCCTGGGAATGGCGCCCCTGGTGATTTTATTTTCAAATATGATCCCTTCGCCCCGGTCCAGGGGGGTCAGCTCCAATACCACGTGGCCAAACTGGCCGTGGCCTCCGGTCTGCCGTACGAACCGGCCTTCAACCTCACGGGCGACAGTCAGGGTTTCACGATATGACACTCGGGGCATACCGACCTGCGCCACGACGTTGAACTCCCGGCGCATCCGGTCCACCAGTACCTCCAGGTGTAGTTCGCCCATGCCGGAGATTATGGTCTGGCCGGTCTCGTCGTTGACGCTGACCAAGAAAGTGGGGTCCTCGTCAGATAGTTTACGTAGCGCGTCGGACAGGCGGTCTTGATCGGCCTTGGTATTGGGCTCCACGGCCACTGACACAACGGGTTTGGGGAACTTGGGCGGTTCCAAGATCACCCCTCCATCCAGCATCCCGATGGTGTCACCAGTGAAGGTGTTCTTCAGTCCGATGGCGGCGCAGATGTTTCCGGCCGTAACCTCTTCCAGTTCCTCCCTCGAGTTGGCGTGCATCCGGAGCAAGCGTCCCATGCGTTCCCGGTGGTTCTTGGTGACATTTTGGACCACGGCCCCGGCCTTAACCGTGCCAGAGTAAACGCGGAGAAACACCAGACGGCCCACGTAGGGGTCTGTCGCCACTTTGAAAGCCAGAGCGGCCAGCGGTTCTGACGGGTCGGGGTTTCGGAGTTCAATCTCATCGGTGCGGGGGTTGACGCCTTCCACGGGAGGCACGTCGGCGGGGGAGGGGAGTAGATCGATGATGGCGTCCAACAGGTTGTGTATGCCCTTGGCGAACATGGCGCTGCCGCACAGCACCGGCACCAACTTCTGGTCAATGGTGGCCTGTCTCAGGGCTTTCTGCAGCTCTTCGGGAGTGATCTCCTCGCCTTCCAGGTATTTAATGAGAAGAACTTCGTCGGTCTCAGCGATCTTCTCGATCATCGCTTGGCGGTACTGTTGGTACTGTTCCTCCAACTCGGCCGGCATGTCAACCTCTTTCGGCCGGTCGGCGCTGCCTTCGTTCACCCTGCCCTCGGGGTACATGGCGGCTTTCCCGGTGATCAGGTCCACCATCCCGGCGAACCGGTCTTCGACGCCGATGGGAAGTTGAATCGCTACTGGATTGCCTTTCAGCCGGCGGCGGATGGACTCGATGGTGCGCTCGTAGCTGGCGCCGACCCGGTCCATCTTATTGACGAAACAGATACGGGGGACCTTGTAGGTGTCTGCCTGCCGCCAGACGGTCTCCGACTGGGGCTGGACGCCAGCCACGGCGTCTAGCACGACGATACCGCCGTCCAAAACACGGAGGCTGCGTTCTACTTCAGCGGTGAAATCAACGTGGCCCGGGGTGTCGATGACATTGATCCGGTGGTCTTGCCAGTAGGTGGTGGTTGCCGCCGCGGTGATAGTGATACCCCTTTCTCTTTCCTGGGGCATCCAGTCCATCGTGGTGTTGCCTTCGTCCACTCCGCCGGCCCGGTGTATGCGGCCGGTGGCGAATAGGACCTGTTCGGTCACGGTGGTCTTGCCGGCGTCAATATGGGCTATGAACCCGATGTTACGGATATTTTCTAGCGAGTTGTTTGTAGTCATCTAACTTTCCGGTGTCTCAACAATGTCGGGAGACTACCATCGGTAGTGGGCGAAGGCCCTGTTGGCCTCGGCCATTCTGTATAGGTCTTCGCGTCGCTTGACGGCGGCTCCCTGGCCTCGGGATGCTTCCAGCAGTTCCGCGGACAGCCGTTCTGCCATCGGGCGTCCTGACTTGGAGCGTGCGGCGGAGATTATCCAACGCATTGCCAACGCCAGCCGTCTCTCAGGTCTGACATCTGTTGGAACCTGGTAAGTCGCGCCGCCAACACGGCGGGACCTGACTTCGACCATGGGCATCGTGTTACGGATAGCCATCTCAAAGACTTCTATCCCCGGCCTGCGGGCTGCCTCGCTGGCTGTTTCCAGAGCGTTATAAACGATCCGCTGAGAAACGGTTTTTTTGCCGTTGAGCATTACCTTGTTGATGAACTGAGAAAGCTCAATATTGTGATACTTGGGATCAGGGGTGATCTTTCTCTTTTCGGCTCTGCGTCTGCGCGCCATAGTCGTGTTCCTTAAATGGTTGTGACCTGTCGTTGCGTCAAAACAGGCTTCGAGCGCCTGTCAACTTTTAGGCAAATTAAATTTGTCTGGGATTCCTTTTAGCTCCGTATTTGCTGCGTCCACGCCTTCGGTCGGTCACGCCGCTTGTGTCCAGCGCGCCGCGAATGACGTGATATCTGACCCCTGGCAGGTCCTTGACGCGGCCTCCCCGAATCAGGACCACTGAATGCTCCTGGAGGTTGTGGCCTTCACCGGGAATGTAAGCTGTGACCTCCATCCCGTTGGTGAGCCTGACCCTTGCAACTTTGCGCAGGGCAGAGTTGGGTTTCTTGGGGGTCTGAGTCCTCACCTGGATGCAGACGCCGCGCTTTTGTGGAGCGCCTGAAAATTTCTTGGTTCGGTTTTTCAGGGAGTTGAAGGAGAATCGCAACGCAGGCGCTTTTTCCTTCTTCTGCTTGAGTCGCCGAGGCTTTCTGATTAGCTGATTTACGGTAGGCATAGAATGTACCTTAAATAAGATTAACCCGGAAGAAAAACAAACGAGCCGCCCCATGTGGCGACAAACACCAATTGTACTGACGAGACATTAGTCTGTCAAATGCTTGGCAACCTGACATTTCGTGCCTGCTGGAGCGTCGAACTTTCAGAGCCTAATGAGGCTGAAGCAGACAGCGCTTTGCGATTCCTCCAAACCAATCGTGGCGATACGGAGGCGCAATAATCGTTTGAGTCAAATCGCAGTCCAATTCTACCTTAAATCAGGGATCAACGCATCCAATTTAAGGCTGTGGCTATTGGGTCCAGCGGCTGGTTCATGACTGAATCGCCCCAACGCCCCATCACGCAACGGCTCGACTCCCAACGACCTGATCAGTTCTTAATCAGCATTCCGGGCTGGCACTTCCGACAGTAGCTCGTGATCCGTCGGTTGGCCGTCAACTGGCTTATGCGGTGACCACAATCCGGGCAATCCTGCCCGCCTTTATTGTGAACGGCGAGAAAATCCCGCATCTTGTGATCTAATTGGCCGTTCATCCGCGCTCGAACCGTCGAAGTGGCATCCACGATGACCTGCCGCGCGCTATGATGAATTCGATGCAATTCGTCATCAGACAACTGCTTTCGGCGTTTGAACGGGTAGACTTTCGCGGCGAAAAGGATTTCGTCCGCGTAGGCATTGCCAATGCCTGACAGCACACGTCCACGGGTGAGAATGCCTTTAATCTCTCCGTGATATCCCTTCAGTCGGGACTTGAACTCCTCCAGGCTGATGTCGTCCAATACGTCCGGCCCCTGCTCGTTTAGTCCGGGGACATCCTTCAACTGTTCGTTGGAGATGTAATAAAACACACCCATCTGCCGGTCGTCAGTGTACAGTAGTGACGAGCCTGCGCGGAGGCCAAGA
>JACZYV010000235.1:0-2249 GCA_022570905.1 Chloroflexota bacterium | reverse complement strand
CGTCAGGGATTCAAACACCCAATTGGCCTTCCGGGTGGCGGCTGTCTGGGGATAGACGAGCTATAGAATTTGACCCGGTGTCTTGTTTTGGAAATGCATTGCTTGGTTATCCGCTCGTCCTGAGCCGAGAGTCTCCCCGATTCATCGGGGGACCCGTCGAAGGGCCGCGGCCCCGGCGCAATCACGGTTCGGCGGAGCTCACCACGAGCGGTTGCGAAGGCGGACTCGAACTAGCAAGACCGGTCCGGCGGTATGCCGCCCCGGACCACTCGACCACAGGAGGAAAGATGCACTACGGCCTGATCATGGAATGCGACTACCGCTATGGCCACACCCAAGAGGAGGCCTTTGACGAGGCCCTGGGCATGGCGGATGCGGCCGAGAATGGCGGCCTGGACGGGGTCTGGCTGGCGGAACGGCACTTCGCCGCGCCCCGCAGTCCTCTGGACGCCATGGGAGCGGGGATACCGTCGGTGGTGTCCGCGCCGTTGATAATCTCCGCCGCCATCGTCGCCCGGACCGAGCGTCTGCGTGTGGGCGTGGCGGTGAACGTCCTGCCCCTCAACCACCCGGTGCGCATGGCCGAAGAGATCGCCACCTTGGACCAGATCAGCCATGGACGGATCGATTTCGGCGTGGGCCGCAGCGGGTTCATGAGGGCCTACGAGGGCTATGACATCCCCTACGGAGAAAGCAGGGAGCGCTTTCAGGAGAACCTCGAAATTATCCTGGCCGCTTGGACCAACGAGCGGTTCTCCTACCAGGGCAAGCACTACACGTTCAACGATGTGTGCGTGATTCCCAAGCCCTACCAGCAGCCGCATCCACCGCTGCGAATGGCGGCCACCACCAAGGAGACGTTCCCCCAGGTGGGGACCTTGGGGTATCCGATCTTCGTGGGATTAAGGGGATTGGACCGGCCCGACCTGGTCCGGCTTCTTGACGACTACCGCCAGGCCTGGAAAGATGCCGGCCACGCGGGAAACGGAGACGTTTACCTGCGCATACCGATCTTTGTCGGAGGGTCCCAGGATGAGGCCTTGGCCGATGCCGAAGAGAGCACCATGACGTCTTACCGGCGTATGGCCAAGAACTTCGCGGCATCGGCGTCCGCCGCGGGGGCCACCGTCGATGAGGACCGGACGGCGCGCGGCGAGGCCCTGGCCGCCGTCACCTACGAACAGTTGGTCCGTGACCGCTTGGCCTACGGCAGTCCCGAGGGCGTGATCAGTCAGTTGAAGATGATCTCCGAGGAATTGGGGCTTTCGGGCATCGTGGCCGAGACCAACGTGGGCGGGTTGATACCCCGGGAGAAGGTGGCGAAGTCCATCGATCTTTTCTGCAAAGAGGTCGTGCCGGCCCTGCGGTAGATCGCTGACGCTTTCTGAAAAAGGTCGTGCCGGCTCCGCCTTGGCATAAAACTGGCACGGTCCGTAGGTGCGGGTCTGTGACCCGCCCTGTTTCATTTCAGATATGGCCGTCGATGGAATGGTCAGTTCCAGTCCCAAACGGTGAACCAGCACAGAGCGGGTTTGAAACCCGCCCCTACGGCGGTGGTTGTAAGTTGATCACCTTTCCACCCATGGACTGGGGTTTAGACGGGACGGCTCAGAGCCGGGGCAGCACGTAGTCGTTGATGGCGACGGCCAGCCCGTCTTCCTCTACGGAGGGGGCCACGAAATCGGCGGCCGCCCTGACCTCTTCCGGCGCGTTGCCCATGGCGACGCTGAACCCGCAGGACTCCAACATGGGCAGGTCGTTGTAGCTGTCCCCCACCGCCACCATGTTGGCGGGGTCCACGCCCAAGGTTCGTCCCACGCGGGAAACCCCGGTGGCCTTGTCCACTCCGGCCAAGGTGAAGTCCACGGCCCACAGCCCGTTGTAGGGCAACACCGCCTTGATCACGTACATGTCCTTATTGCCACGGAACTCCTTGGCCAGGGCGTCGGCGGTAGCCTCATCCAAGTCCAGGGCCGACACGCGGACCAGGTCCCAGTCCGGCACGTCGTCGAAGGTGCTGGCGGTGCCGCTGGCGTGGGTGGCGACGAAGGCCGAGCCCATCTCCCTGAGTCTGGTGACCACCGCTTCAGCGTTGGCCGGGCCCAAAGGCGCGGTCCAAACTGACACACCCCGCACCGGGTCAAGGATATTGGCGCCGCCGTCGCAGAGTTGGGGTGTGGTCAGGCCCAATTCTTTGGCATACCGCAGCACGTCGGCCGGCTCCCTCCCGGTGGCGATGAACACGGGTA
>JACZYV010000127.1:0-8968 GCA_022570905.1 Chloroflexota bacterium | reverse complement strand
GACCAAGCCCAAGGCTAATCTACGACTGGAACATGGTCCACAGGAACTGGATTTCCCTAGTAGAATACGGTGAATTTGGGGTTCATACGCCTTAATTGGCCACGATAAGGATCAAATATCAAGGTTGCATCGGGGTTTTCGGCCTGCCCTTCGCAACTAGGCCTATGATTGACGGGTCACGGCGTTGGGTTATGATCAGATATGAACCCACCATGCCCTTTCCTCTATTCGCTGTGACGATGACCGGCGCGGCCTTGTCACGGGACCACGGTTCCTAGACAATACGGCGATCACAGGGATCTTATCCCAGGCTACTTGATCGCTGAACACTCGCTCCGGTGGTGCATCATGACATCGAAATCACCTCGTAGGTCACGTAAATCGATCGACGTTTTCGTTTTTTGCGAATGCGAACGCGCCGGGGGCCGGTCCCACGGCATCGCGCCGGGGTGTCCGGGGATGGACGATGAACCGCTTCGATTTATTCCCGGTGACGCTCCAGGCACGATCAGGTTCATAAACAAAAAACCTGTCAAAACGTCCACCAACATACCCGTAGGCTATTACCCTCCGCCTCGTGATGAATCCGAAACGGTCTCAACGTCATCGTTGGTGGACTCCTTCCTGAAGCACAAGATGAACCGCGGTGTCAAAGAAAGCACTCTACGAACATATGAAAAGAAGCTTGGGCCATTTGAGAGATATTTCCCGATCTTGCCCGAAGACCTGTCCCCAGTCATGGAATTTCTTGCCAATTTCACCGGTAAGTCCGGACGGCACCGAAAGAATTACCAAGCCACCATTAGGGCGCTTTATCAACATGCGGTCCAATTCCACAATTTCCCGAAAAACGTCCTCCAAAACGTCGCTCCTCCCATCGTGCGAAAGAAGGCGATTAAGACCCTGGAATTGGAGCAGGTCCTTAGGCTCCTCGAAATAGCCGACAATCTCAAGGAGCAAGCGGCACTTTCGCTTTTGATCGGCCAAGGATGGCGGCAGGTGGAGGTCCGGCGGGTTTTGGCTAGGGATGTTCGAGAGATCGAGGCCGGGCAGATATGGTGTCGGGGCAAGATGGTTGAGGAATGGGCTCCCATATTGCCAGAGACCTTATTGCTCCTGGAAGAGTTGGCCGATGGCCTTCCCGACGAGAACCACATCTTCGTTGGCAACCGACTGGGCCGCCCCGAGCCTTTGGGGGCAACTGGCCTTTCACGCCTGGTTGACCGGTTATTCGCTAGCGCCGACCTCCATGGTTACACTGGTCACGATCTAAGAAGGACTTTCGCCACGCTAGTCACTGACGCTTCTGGGGACGAACTACTCGGGATGAGGTTGGTCCGGGACAAGGTCCCGGGCATGAGCGACCGGTACGTTAAACGGGATCTGGTGGCCCTGCTGCCCTTGTGGTCGCCCTTGAGGCAGGTGGATGATCTCCCCAGCCAGAAAACGGTGTCTCCCCAGCCAGCAAAGGCCGGGGAGACACAGAACTCGCAGTGGTGGAGACGGGGGAGAGTCGAACTCCCCGTCCAGAAGAGACCATAGATCGGATGTACTACAAGCTTATTCGGTGGTTTATTCCTCGCCCCTTGGAGGCACCACCGACGGAGCCTCTGTGGGGACAGCCGGTTTTTCTTAGGCCGCCGTTACCGGCGTGGGGCGGTCCGCATCCCGGATTTATAGCGCCTGGCCTCCCCGATTCCAGGAATACCGGAGAGCAGACGTAGCCGCTTTAGGCGGCTAGAGCGAATTCACGTTCGCCAATTGTTTTTGCCACCGGATTTACGAGGGAGATGGCATCCTCGGCTTGCAATCCGCTACGGAACGCCCCTGTCGAACCCGCGCGTCCCCTTGCTTCTTTATATTGTCCCACAGCAATCTCCAGGAGGTCAACGATCCGATGCCCGTGCCATGCCGCCGGTGGTGATCGCACTGTGGTGAGCCAAGCCCGGTGACCCCGGTGCCTTGCCCAGCCGGATGACCCCTCTTTAAATTCGCCACATGAAACGTAATCTAAGGCGCGGCGACCGGATAAAGATCGAGGGTGGGCGGTATGACGGCGCGGTTGGAACGGTGGACAGCGCGGTCTATCAGCGGACTGAAGACCACCCCAACGAGTTACACCACGGCTACCACATCATATTGGACTGCGGCCGGGTGGTGACGGTGCGCAAGGGCCAAGTAAGGGCGAGATGACCGTCTCCGGGCCTCTCAGACCAGGCGCATGGTCCCTCCAACATTCAATGATGGACCCGTCGAGTCCATCTGCCTGGGCCGGCAGGCGCTTACAGCAAACCGGTTGATGTTAAATAATGCCGATAGCATACGAGAGATGCGCATCCCACAGAGAGACAGGAAGCAAACCAAAACCGGTGCATGGCCCAGGAATGCCTGATTGTCCTTGGCCAGCCCCAAGCCCGGCGCCCAACGCTACCGGCCTTTCTCTGTTGCGTGCTCCATGCCAATTTTTACTTCCGCAGCGGAATATCGTGACGCACATCACTGCAGTCCCTTTGTCTCCATAGGAGAACCGGTACCATGAACTGGCTAGATCTCGTAATCGTCATCATCGTCGGCGTGAGCGCATTCATGGGGCTCAAGATCGGCTTGATCCGCGCTGGACTCACCGCATTGGGCGTATTCGTGGGCAGCATGCTTGGCGGCCAACTCAGCGACGACATCGGCCGTCTATTCTCAGGCATCGACGAAGGCAGCGCCGTCGCGACGGTGATCTCGTACGCCATCATCATCATGATCTGTCTGACGGCCGCGGCCGCCGCATCGGTCGTGCTGCGTAAGGTCGTGTCCATTCTTCTGATGGGCTGGGCGGACAAACTTGCCGGAGTGGCGTTGGGGTTGGTTGCCGGCGCGGTCATCTCGGCGGGCATCATCATGGGGATGGCGAACCTGACCTATAGCTCCGAGGTAGGAGACGAACTAGCGACCAAGGTCCTTAACTCCACCTTGGACACGGAAAAGGCCAAGAAACGGCTGGAGGACGGACTGACTCAGTCGGCCCTGGTGACGGCATTCGTTGATGTCGTCGAAATCGTCCCGTCCAGCACACTATGGTTCGTTCCAACCAACTTCAAAAGCGCCTTGAATGTTTTGAACCAACGGCAATCGCCGGGCGGCGGCTGAATCAGCGGCCTTAATCCAGCCTGTGCCCCAAACCGGATAATCTGGGTCCAAGCAGTTAAGCCCTGATGAAGTCCGCATAATCACTTGGCGCATCTACGTTACCAGTGACTGTCTTGGGCTGGATTCCCGGCGGTCCCGGCTTGATCTGAGCTATCATTGCTCACAGCGATGATCCGGCAGGAGCAACGACGTGGCCGACTGGAACCCAGCCCAATACCTACGCTACGGCAGTGAACGGCTAAGGCCGGCCCTGGACCTGATGGCCCGCATCCAGGTGGACTCTCCCGAAACGGTGTACGACCTCGGCTGCGGCACTGGGACGATCACAGGGATATTGAAAGAGCGGTGGCCCGATGCACAGGTCACCGGGGTCGATTCCTCGGCCAGCATGTTGGAACGGACCAGAGACCTCAAAACTGGGGTCTATTGGCAACACGCCGACCTCAATGACTGGCAACCGCAGAGCCCGGCCGACGTTGTGTACTCCAACGCGGCGCTGCATTGGCTGGACGGCCACGACAAGCTGTTTCCCCGGCTCATGGACGCCGTCAAGCCCGGCGGGGTATTGGCGGTGCAGATGCCGGAGAATTTCAGCGCGCCCAGCCATACATCAATCGCCGATACGGTCCGGGAGGGAGATTGGCGAGAACGATTGGCGCCTTTTCAACGGGAGCAGCCGGTGGCCGAACCATTATTTTATTACGATCTGTTGAGCGGGCTCTCCAGCTCGATCGACATGTGGGAGACCACCTACATGCACATCCTGGAAGGCGAGGACCCGGTGGTCGAGTGGACCAAGGGCACCATGCTCCGCCCGCTGCTGGACAACCTGAGCGAAGCAGAGGGGTCTGCGTTTCTGCAGTCGTACACCGAGAAAGTGGCGAAAGCCTATCCACACCGCGCCGACGGCAAGACGGTGTTGCCATTCAAGCGCCTCTTCATCGTGGCTGTGAAGCAGCAGACGGTTAGATGACCGTGTGCTGGCAAACAAAAGAGGCCCCGGCAATAGCCGGGGCCTCTTCCAATCTCGCGGTGTGAGGTTTTTGTCGGGCAAAAAAATTCGCCTCAACTTTTGTTGTTGAAGCGCTTTAGCTATCTTAGCATACTGAACACCAAGTTGTCAACCTTTTACGCCTAGATCCATATAATAGGCCATTTCTGGCCGCATTGCCCAGACCGGTATGGGCGTTCTCCCACTCCTCATGTAGAATAGCTGTGCCTTACCCGAGGTTCATCTGAGAGCCCGGAATCTCCCACCGGAGGGCCCCAATGCCGGACCTAACTTCTCTCGCCGCCCCGGCGGGCGCGCTGCTAAAAGAACGCAACCAGAACATCGCCGTCGCTGAATCGTCCTGCGGTGGTCTCATCTCCGCGGCGCTGGTGTCGATACCGGGCGCGTCCAACTATTATGTGGGCGGCAGCACCATCTACACCCGAGTGGCGCAGAAGGGACTGTTACTGGTCCCCGACGAGACCATGGTAGGCATGCGGGCCAGCAGCGAACCGTATGCGTTGCTCAATGCCCGCACCATCCGCGACGCCCTGGGCACCGTCTGGGGATTGGCCGAGACCGGGGCGAGCGGTCCAACGGGAAACCGCTACGGAGATTCTTCCGGCCACGCTTGTTTCGCCGTGGTTGGACCGGTTGAGAAGGTCATCACCCTGGAGACCGGTGACACCGACCGGGAGAAGAACATGTGGGTGTTCGCCAAGGCGGCGCTGGACCTATTGATCGAATGCCTGAACGAGTCCAAATAGGTCTCTTTAATCAAATGCCCGACTCGGTCCAAGTAGCTCTTATTTGGGGGCGAATTTCGGCGATGGAGAACGATTCATGACCGTCGTGGAATCCAGATTGGCCGAAATGGGATATACGCTTCCCGATCCTCCAGAACCCATCGGCAACTACCTGTCTGCGTCTCGCAGTGGAAAAATCATGTGGATGGCGGGGGTGGGCTCGCGCCGGGCGGACGGGTCGCGCATCAGCGGCAAGCTGGGTGCGGACCTCACGGTGGAGCAGGGTTACGAGGCAGCTCAGTGGTGCGCGTTAAACCTGTTGGCCCGTATGAAAATGGAGTTGGGAGACCTGGACCGTGTCACCGGCATCCTCAAGGTCGTGGGGATGGTCAATAGCTCTCCGGACTTCGAAGAACAAGCCAAGGTAGTGGACGGCGCGTCGGACCTGTTCGTGGAACTCTTCGGGGAGGCCGGACGGCACAGTAGATCAGCGCCGGGGATGGCCGTCCTTCCGGGGAACACGGCGGTTATCGTCGATTGCGTCATCGAGGTCGCAGAAAGCTAAACCCCCGTTTCGATCTAGATAAGCCGGGTTAGATGGAACCGGCGTGCACAGTATCACACCGAAAAAGCCGCACGCCCTCAGCGTTAGACCGCCAAGGGCGTGTTTTTATTCGATTTTACTATTGGACTTGGGGACGGGTGAAGATCCCCAGGATCATTGGCTTAGTAGCGTCCGGCGCCGCCGCCGCCGCCGCCGCCAGTGCCGCCACCCTGCCGGCTGAAGCAATCGCTACAGTAGACGGGGCGGTCACCGCGGGGCCGGAACGGAACCGTGGCCTCATTGCCGCATTCGGCGCAGATAACCGTGTGCATCTCGCGGGGACCCCGGTCAAAACCGAAGCCGTCGGACGAACGGTTGGCACGCCTCGACTGTCGGCAAGAGGGGCACCGCTTGGGCTCGTTCGTGTATCCCTTCTCAGCATGATACGACTGATCGTCGGCTGAGAAGATGAACGACTGTCCACACTCCACGCATGTAAGATTTCTGTCCTGGTAGCTCATAGATGACTTCCCTGTTCTTGTAGAGTTGGCAAAAGTCTGGTCATCGAGACGCAAAGACGCGGAATGCTATAAGGAGACCCGGAGGGACGAAATGCCCGTGGATACCCGTAGACCGATCTAGTATGCCTATATAAAGACACAGAACACTGCCACCGGTTCGGAGTATAACATATATCACGATGTCCCGTAGGCTCAAAATGTCGGTGTTTACCGAAGCGCGGCTAGTCTGGGAGCAGGCTTAACGCGTAGCGCCCAAGATCACCAGTATCACCCCCCCAACGCTGAGCCCCGTTCCCGCCACCAACAGCCAGTCGATAACCTCCAAGCGCCGGAGGAAAATGCGGGCCAGCACCAGCGTGATCAAGGGCGTGCAGGCGTAGATGGGACTCACCACGGTGACCGGGGCCCGGCTCAACGCCTGGAACAGGGAGGCCACCGCCAAACCCTGAAAGAGTCCGGCCAAGGCGCAGATCAAGAGGTATTTACCGGGCAGGGTCTGGATGCTGCTAACCACCTGCCGGTGCAGAAGAGCGGTCAGAATCACTGCGCCCACGGCCAGTGCCAGGCCCGCGGTGAGCAATGGGTCCACGATGCCGGAAACCACGTGCCTGCTGATGACGTCCCTGGTGGCGAAGGTGGCTGCTCCAAACAAGGCTAAAACGTACCCCAGGCGCCGCACATTCACGACCTGTCCGCCCACGTTTGAGCCAGTCCTGGGCACCACGACCAGAAAAAGGCCGGCGACGATGACCGGTGTTCCCAGGGTCACCAAGAGGTCCGGCCGTTCGCCAAGCAGGATCACGCCCAGGGCGAAGGCGATGACGGGCTGGACGCCGGACATGGTGACCGCCCGGGCCGCCCCCACCATTGAGATGGCGGTGACCAGCAGGACACGGGCCATGGGGTAAGCCATGATGCCCATCACCAAGATCCAGCCCATGGCCTCAAGTGACAGCGACCCGATCTCATCCAGTCTCAGGGCCAGGGCCAGGCCCGCCACCAATGCCACGCTGCTGAGCACAGTCAACAGCGCCGCCGTTGGCGGCGGCACTTTTTGGGTGCCCACCCTGACCAGGACGTTGCCGCTGGCGAATCCGCAGGCCGCCAGGAACGCAAAGGCGACTGCTACCGCCAAAGACCCCTCCAAACTTTCCTGATGTTAGCCCGGTCTAACTACGTATATGGCTCTGCCCGCACAGCCGGACTCAACGTTTCTTAAGCCGCCCAGTCCGCCACCCGTTCACCGATCATGATGGCGGTGGCGTTGGCATTGGCCCGGATGACCTGGGGCATGACCGAGGAATCGGCAACCCACAGACCCAGAAATCCCTTCACCCGGCACTGCTGGTCCACCACGGCCATGGGGTCTGAGTCGGGCCCGATCTTGCAGGTCCCGGACACATGCCTGGCCGTGCCCACCGTTTGCCGGATCCACAGATCCAAAGCATCGTCGCCGGCCAGAATCTCGTCGGACGGCGCCATCCTAAACTCGGATACGTCTTTGTAGGCGTCGGTCTCCAAGAGTTTCACCGCCAGCCGGATACCGTCCCGCATGCGGCGCATGTCTTCGGGATGACTGAAATAACGGTAATCGAACCTGGGCTGAACGGTGGGATCGGAGGAAGCCAGCCGCACGAACCCGGCCCCCGCCGGCAGCTCGATCACACAGGATATCCGGCCGATGCGGTCGGGCAGGTCCTCTCCGGTGAATGGGTTGAACACCGAACTGGTGGTCATCATCATGTCGTTGGATTCTTTGGATCCCTTGGCCGTATACCGCAGGGCGATGCGCACGCCCGAGGCGTCGGGCGCCAGGGTTATGCCCTCTTTCACCTTGAAGGATATGGGTGCGATGGGGTGGTTGCGCAGGTTGGCGCCGACTCCAGGGGTGTCCTGCAATACCGGTATGCCGAACTCCTCAAGTTGGTCCTTGGGCCCGATGCCCGAGAGCATGAGGATGTGAGGCGATTTTAACGCTCCGGCGGAGAGCACCACTTTACCGCTTTCCACGGTAAAGACCTCGCCGCCGCTCTCGACCTCCACTCCGGTGGCCTGGCCTCCCTGGGTGAGTATCTTGCGGACGAATACGTTGCCTCTGATGGTGAGGTTGAGACGGTGCCGCATGGGCGCGAGGTGGGTGATGGCGGTGCTCATCCTAACCCCGTTCTGGTTGTTCATGGGCACGACACCCACACCCGTGGGGTTGACGCCGTTCATGTCTTCAGTGGTGTCATGCCCGTTCTGCAGACAGGCCGTGTGGAAGGCCGATTGGATGACGGGCCAGGTCTCGCCCACCTTGCGGCTGATGGGGAGCGGGCCGTCCGTCCCATGGTAGTCGTCTTTAATGTCGAGGTCCGTCTCCGCCTTCCGGAAATAGGGCAGCACCTTGCTGTAGGACCATTCGTCGTTGCCCCAAGACGCCCAGTCGTCGAAGTCCTGGGGGATACCCCGCAGATAGACCTGGCCGTTGATGGAACCGCCCCCTCCGATGACCTTGCCCTGGGCCACGTGAATCTCGCCCTGCTCTTCGGTGATTGTCCCCCGCAATGCCCAGTTGTGCGTTGATTTCTCGTCTTCGGCGGCCCGCGTATGACCGGTCTGGATGTCTTCGGGCAGGTTGCTCAGGTCGGGATAGTCCGTTCCCGCCTCCAATAGCAGCACGGTGGTGCCAGCATCTTCGGCCAGCCTGGCAGCGACCACGGATCCGGCGGACCCTCCGCCGACCACGATGACATCGTATTTCATGCTTCCTCTTTGGGATTTTGGATTGGATGGCGTTCGATCCACGAGATTCCCACCAATTTACCGCCGGGCTGGTGGGAGAGGGGATGGCCGCGGGCTATTATAAGCGCAATCCGCGATTCAGCGGTACCTCCGCGATAACCCCAGAAACAGCGCCTCAAACCGGCCCTTAGCCGCCGTTGACCCATGCCGTGATCAGGTGATGGGCGATGGCGATGGGCTGGGGGACATTCAGGGTGTCGTTCTTGCCCTGCAGAGCTGCCGACACCTCGTCCCGGGAGAACAA
>JACZYV010000126.1:0-9052 GCA_022570905.1 Chloroflexota bacterium | reverse complement strand
TGCGAGAGGCCATCAAGTCCGCTGCGGCCCGATGACCTGCCTGATCGACTTGCCCCACGTCCGGCCGCAACGGCGAATCGCGGTGACCTGTGCCCTCTGACAGCACAGTGCTGGTCATCGGGGCGGGTATATTTGGGCTGACCGCCGCCTTGGAGTTGCAGCAGCGTGGACACCAGGTGACCGTCGCCGACCCCGGCCCGGTCCCCCATCCCCTGGCGACCTCCAACGATCTCAGCCGCATGGTACGGGCCGATTACGGCTCCGATGGTCTGTATTCAACGTTGTGCGCCGATGCGATAGAGGGATGGCGCCGCTGGAACGCCGGCTGGGGGCGGGACCTGTTCCACGAAGACGGCATGTTGCTCTTGACCAGCGCGCCCATGATCGCCGGAGAGTTCGAGTTGGACTCCTACGAACTCTTGACCGGCCGCGGCTTTCCCCTGGAACGCCTGGCTTCCGGCGACTTGGCCCGGCGTTTTCCCCACTGGAACTCCGAGTATTACGTTGACGGGTACTTCAACCCCACGGCTGGCTGGGCCGAGGCCGGTGAGATAATAGCTAGCTTGGTCCAAGACGTGGCCAACGCCGGGGTCTCCGTGGTGACTGGGTTCAGCGCGGCCCGGTTGTTGCAAGATGGCAACCGGGTCTCCGGGGCCTCCACGGCGGACGGGACCGAACTGCGGGCCGATTGGGTTGTGGTGGCGGCCGGGGTCTGGACCACCGTCTTGCTGCCGGAACTGGCCGACCGCATGTGGCCGGTGGGGCAGCCCGTCTTCTATTTCAAGCCTGAAGACCCAGAGAACTACCGCCCTCCGTCATTTCCGCCCTGGGCCGCGGACACCCCCCGCAGCGGCTGGTACGGCTTCCCAGCCAACGAAGAGGGCGTGGTCAAGATGGCCAACCACGGGCCGGGCAGGCGGGTCCACCCTGACGCGGAAAGGGTGATACTGGCCGAGGAGGAAGCCCTCTGCCGGGCATTCTTGGCCCAGTCGCTGCCGTCCTTGGCGTCTGTCCCACTAACCGAGAGCAAGATGTGTCTCTACTGCGACACCTGGGATGGGGATTTCTGGATCGGACGCGACCCGGAGCGGCAGGGGTTGGTGGTCTCAACCGGCGGAAGCGGGCACGCATTCAAGTTCGGCCCAGTCTTGGGCGGGTTGGCGGCGGACGCTCTGGAAGGGATCGAGAATGCCTACAGCAGCCGGTTCGCCTGGCGGCCCCTTGGCGAGTTCAATAAAGAGGATATGCGCAACACCGGCCAGTAGATCATGCCGCAACGGGCACTTGTTTCAAACGCGGCAGCACTTCTTTGGCGAAGAGCCTCATGCTCTTTTCAACCTCGTCGTAGGGCATGCCGCCGTAGCTGAACGCCGCCAAGAAGGATTCGCTGCCGGTGCGGCCGCGCGTGCTCATGATCTTCTCGTAACACTGGTCCGGAGTGCCCCAGACCTGCAGGTTGAGGAAGAAATCGCTCACGTCCTGATCGCCGTATTGTTCGATCTTCTCGGTGAACTTGCCGTAGTACTCGTAGCCCTTGGTCGTCTTCAGGTGGTCGCTGTGGAACTCGTAATGGTCCATTATCGATTCCCAGTAGTTGCCGATGTACTCTTTGGCCATCTCCAAGGCCCGGTCTTCGTCCTCGTGGCAGAAGGTGAAACCCACCACGATGGGCGGCGGCGCCGGTGCACCGTTGATCTCTTGGAAGATCTCCCGGTAGGCCTTTAACTCGGCTTCAACCTCGCTCCAGGGTTTCTGGGGAATTATCAACATTCCCAAGCCCAACTGGGCCAGCGCCAGCGAGGATTCCGGTGAGACCGCGGCGGCGTAGGTCCGCCCCTGGAAACTCTTGAAAGGCTTGGGCCTGACGTCCACTCTGGGCTGCTTGATCAATTCCCCGTCAAATTCGGCGACCCCGTTTTCCAACGCATCCACCAACAGCCGGGTGCTCTCGGCGAACCTGGTGCGGGACTCGGTCATGTCCAACTTGAAGCCCTCGAACTCCACTCTGGCCAGGCCCCGGCCCACGCCGACCACGGCCCGGCCGCCGCTGAGATGGTCCAGCATGGAGAACTGCTCCGCGACCCTCAGGGGGTCGTGCCAGGGCAGGACCACCACCATGCTGCCAAGTTGTATCCTTTCGGTCCGTCCCGCCATGTAAGAAAGGAACTGCAGCACGTCGGGGCACATTGTGTAGTCGGTGAAATGGTGTTCTATGCCCCAGATGGAGTCGTATCCCAATGGTTCGCAGAGGTCGGCCAGGCGCAGTTCGTTCTGGTATACCTCCAGGTCCGTCCGGGCCCGGCGAAAGTTTTGGAAAAAGGTTGACGATCCGACGTGCATCGTTTCACTCCGAGGGCTGTTTCCGAGGCCAAGGGTTTCTCAAAGGAAGTCTACAATCCAGCGGCGTGCCTCGTCCAGCGGCGTGTCCCGTCCTCTGGCTAGGCGCTCATCGATGTTGCCGGCAGCCTAACTGCTGAATCCCGGCGAAGGCCGGAATGTCGTAGGGGCATCCCGGTAAATCGGGATGCCCCTACGTGTCGGTGACCCCATGGATGTCGAACTAGGGTGTCGCTGAGAATCCGCCGGCATTGATGCCTGCCCGGCTGCAGTCTTCGTCCTCTTGGGCCGTGCCGCCGCTGCCGCCGACCGCTCCGACAATCTCGCCGTTCTTGAAGACGGGCAATGCGCCCTGGCCCGGAATCATGTGGCCGCCTTCCATGGCCATGAAGGCGCGGAAGATGGGAGCCTGGGCGTTATCGGTCAACTCGCCGCTGGCCTTCTCAAAGCTGGCCGCCGCCACCGCTTTACCCCGGGATACCGCGGGGGTCCGCCAGGGAGCCCCATCCATCTTACACATCGTGATCAGGTCTCCGCGTGGGTCAACCACCGAGATACTCATCTTGACCCCTAACTCCACCATCTTCGCCTTGGCTCCAGCCAGTATTGTTTCAGCTTCCGAAAGTGTCAAACTAGCCAAAATGTCCCCTCCATTATTACGCGCTTGCACGTGAGTGCCGGGCAACATTGTAGGTGAGAACAGAGTTTGTGGAAAGAGGGTGAAAATCAGCGGGGAGACGCAAGACTTACCGGCGCCTCCCCGCGATGGTTCTGGGCCGCGATGGCCTGTTGGCCTATCGGGCTATTGGCCTTCGGAATTATTGGAATGTCACTATGGGAGACAGGGGAGTCAGGCTGGACCCGCTGTACTCACCCGGCGTGGTCCCGGTGACGATGTCCACCAGCGTGTTTGCGTCGAATGCGGCGACGCTCTCCAGGGTCAGAGGCATGGTGCCGCCCACGAGGCCCCGCACTCTGAACGTCACCACCGCCACCGGCCCGCTTCCGTTCATGCCGTTGATATCGATGATACCGGTCCAGAGCCGGCCCGGTCCCGGAGAACTGGAATCGATCAACGCATTCCCTGACAGTAAGCCTCGTTCCACTTGGGCCAATTCCAGCTTGGCCGGGTCATAAACCAGGACAAACTCCAAACTGCCCACGTTTTTGGCCCGTGTCGCCAAGATGGGCACGGAGATAAACATGGGCGCCGGGACCGCGGTGGGCTCAGGAGTAGCTGCCGGCCCCACCACCAGCGTGGGGGCAGGGGTTGCGGCCGCCGCCGGCGTGGGCGTGGGCGTGGGAGAAACGGCCACCGCAGGCGGTTCCGTGGTCCCTTCGCCCCCGCCGCCGCCCAGTACCCCGACGCCGAACAGGATGCCCACCAGGGCGCCGACAACGGTAGCCGAGCCCAGCAGCCATTTCCAACTGGTGGCTATTCCGATATACGCGACTTCCAACATCCAGCGCATGATCTACTCCCTTAACTCGGCCGGGCCATGTTCAGAATAATTCGTGCGTCGTCGATGGTTATCTTGCCGTCGTTGTTGACGTCCAAGGAAAGGTCTATCTTCTGGAGGTTAGACGCCATCCTGAGGGCCAGCAGGGCGTCCAACGCCGTTACCCGGCTGTCGCCATCGGCGTCACCCAGCAGCTTTGCTCCCACCTTGAAGTCAGCGCCCACCAGCTCCACGGCGATCGGGCCGTCAGCACGGTGGTTGACCAGTGCATCGGACAGGGTGATGGGACTCACGGAGCCGGTGGTTCCAACGACCTGGAACTCGACCACCGCGGCGGTCCCTCCGGAGCCGGAGCCTCTGAGCACGGCGAATCCGAACCTTATCTTACCCAGAGTATCCGTATTGAAAATGAAGGAATCCTCCGTTAGCCTGGACCCTCGTTTCACGGTGAGCACCCGGAGGGATTCTGGGTCGTAGTTCAAAGTGAATCCCAGGCTGGTGATGCCTTCTGCTTTGCTCAATTTCACGGGCACTCGGACGATGCTTCCCAGGGGCGAGATCCGAGACTCGAGTATCATGGCCGTTCCGGTGGGCACGGTGACCCGGGGCAGCGGCACGTCGGCCGGCTCCGGAGGCGGCTCGATGACCTTGGGCGCTTCGGGACGAACGTCGCTCTGCCGGTTGATCGTGATCAGATAGGTGCCGATGGGATTGCCCACCCGTCCCGATGCGGATACGGCCAGGGTGTACCAACCGGTTTCCGGAGCTTTCCACTCCAAGGACTGGTCCACCCCAAAATTGGAGGCCGAGAATCCGGCCGCTTGGTTTTCCACCGAGAACCGGACTCCGTCCACGGTCCCCGGTCTCACATCAACCGTATAGGTGATCCCCTTCTCCGCCAAGAACCGGAAATAGTCGTAGTCATCGGCAGGGCTGACGGCGCCGGCGATGGCGTTGCCAAATCCGATGCGGGTGCCGCCGGCGGGGGTATCGCTGTGCCGGTCTTCCAGGGTTGTGTCAGGCGTGACCTTCAGCGAGTAAGTCCCGGTGGGCTGCTCCGCTTTGGGAGAGGCCGAAATCTTGACGAAATAGGTCGCCGAATCGGGGGCGGTCCAACGAACAATGTTGCTCTCGCCGAAGTTGCGCGCGCCTGTGTCGGCGCTGCCACCCACACTGTTGACCTCCAAGGAGACTGCCGACGCCGACCCATAGGTCAGGTCCAGTAAGTATTCCACGCCGCGTTTGGCCGGGAAGGTGAAGAAATCCAGGTCGGATTTGGGACTGATCGCCCCTTGGTAGACGGTGCCAAAGCTAAGTGGGGTGCCGGTGGAGGCTGTGTCTAGGTGACGGTCTTCCAGGCTGGTGTTCGCTGACACGGTGAGGGCGTAAGAGCCGATTCCCTCAGTGGCCTGCGGCGAGTAGGACACCACAACGTAGAAGGTGCCGGTGCTGGCCGCGGTCCAGCCCAGGCCGGTGCCCAGGCCATTGGTGCTGCTCAGCGTGTCTCCGGCGGAATCTTCGATCGATATGACCGCGCCGGTCGCGGTTATCAGTTCCAGGGCCAATGAATAATTGACGCCCCGTTCGGCCAGGAAAGAGAAATAATCCCGGTCGGTCTCCGGGCTGATGGCGCCCGGATGGGCATTGCCGAAGCTGAGCACCGAGGCGGCCCCAGGGAAATCACCGTGGTGGTCCTGCAGTGTGTTGTCGCTGCTCAGGTTCAGTGAATAGGTGCCGATGACGTTTGGCACCTGAGGAGACGCCGAGATCACCGCCAGGTAGGTCCCGTTGGCCGGGGCCAGCCACTCAAGGCTCGTTCCCACGCCTCCGTTGGAAGCCAGGCTGGTCCCGCTGGCGTCGATCACCGTCAGCGCCACTCCGTCCGCGCTGCCCAATGAGACGTCCAGCATATATTTGACGCCGCGCAGGGCTGGGAAGGAGAAATAATCCTGGTCATCCGCGGGGCTGATGGACCCCTGGTGGGCGTTGCCGAAGCTGATCACGGTTGCTCCGGCGACCGTCCCAGAGTGCTGGTCGAGAAGGGCCGTCTCGGCGTTCAGTTTGATGGCGTAGGTGCCCATGGAGTCGCGAACCCTGGTGGTGCCGGAGACCGCGATATAGTAGGTGCTGTTTCGGGGGGATATCCAACTCAGCGTGTTGCCGATGCCGTCGCTGGTCTTTTCCACCCCCGCGAAGGCGGTCTGAATGGCGATCTCCACACCTTCGGAAGTCCCCAGGTCCACCTCAACGGTGTATTTCACTCCCCGCTGTGCCTGGAAGGAGAAAAAGTCGTAGTCGTCTCCGCCGTCAACGGTGTTGGTCAGATTGGGCTGATTGCTCCAGGGACTGATCGCGCCCTGGTACACGTTTCCAGATGATATCTGGGTGGCGCCGTTGCTTTCGTCGGAGTGGCGGTCCAGGAAGCGGGTGTCCTCGAATCCACTGAGGGTGTAACTGCCCAAATAGAAAGAACCGTCGAAGCTATTGATGGTGCCCGACACTTCCACATAATAGGTGTCGGTGGTCCGGGCAACCCAGGTGACGGTCTTCTGGCCGCCGGTCACGGTGAGTTCCTGCTCGGGAGAGCTGGTGTTGCCGCGCGAGAGGGAGTTGATTATTGAGATGTTGGCGTCCACCACCGTGATCTCATCCAGCACGAAGGTGTACTCGACCCCCCTTTGAGCCTGAAAAGAGAAATAGTCGACATCGAACAGGATGTCGGAGAGGTTGATGACACCGGCGATCGCCCCCGCACCGATGTTCAGGTTGGTGGAAGTGAAACGGTAATCACCATGGTCGTCTTCCGCATAGATGGGATATTGATTGGAGAAGAAAGCTACCGCGGCCAACGCCAGAAACATCAGCGTGACCGGAAGCAGCGATGTTGATTTCCGCATACCCATCCTCCATTCCTCCGCCGCGACTTGTGCGGCACAGGGCCGGGGCCACGGTCCTTTCTGGGACTCTTTAGACCCCGTTCACCAGGCGTCCGCATTTGGCCGGCCTTGCCGGCTGTGGGCGGAATTCCTGCTTTTAGCTTTGAATATTATTTATATTTTAAAATTAATTTTAAATTTGTGTCAATTAAATACGCAACCAGATAGCGGATAAATGGCGTATGGCACGCGTACGGCAAGGTGCCGGGGAGACGGGGCGGTGCCGAGGTTAAGGGGAGTAGATGTCTGTGTGGGGGTAAAATGCGTACCAGCCGAACCAATAGGAGTCGCGGCTGGACAGCCGTTCCAATGTCAGGCCCCGGCCGTCCAGGCTCACCAAAGCGTCGTCTCCGGCCTGCCAGTCAACGCCATTCTCGTCGGTGAGTACGATTCCCTGGCCGGTGTCCGAATCCGGTTCGGATATCTCGAATTCATGGTTGGCACGGTCGTAAGCCCTGACTCCGGCGCCGGAGGCGGCCGCGAAGATCACCACGTTCCGGTCCGCCAGCGTGTCGTTGATCAGAGTCCGCTCCTCAAAGAGCGAGAGCGGATATGCCCTGGCCGCGTCACCGAAAACCAGTCCAAACACCTGCTCTTTGGTGCCCAGGTCTGAACTTCGCTCCGGCACTGGGAACAGGGTCCTTTCCTGGTTACGGTAGGCGAAATAGGCGGAATCGTTCCGTTTCTCCGGGGCGTAATCCTCTCCGGGATAAACCCCGGTTTCCACGTCAAGGACGGTGGTGCCGGGGTGATCGGCCACCCAGTCGGACCATAGCGTGAGAGTCATGGGCAATACCTCAAGCTCCATGCCGCTGCCAACCAGCGGGCCCACGGCCGGCACGCCGCGGAATTGGTGCCAGAGGGTCCCGGTTTTGCGGTCGTACATCAGCTTATTGCTGCGGTAGAGGAAACCGGAGGTGCCGAACTCCACCCTTTCGCCGTCGATCTCCGTGGAATACACGATTCCAGAGCCACAAAGGGTTCAATAGGCCAGGGCGAAGGGCACCCCACCGAGGATGTCGTTGGCCATCTCGTGGCGGTTCATGATTCGGAGAGGATAGGCCCGGTGCTGGCCGTTTATCGACACGCCGAAGACCCGGTCATCGGGCAGCAGGTAACCGGCTTCCGCAGCTGAAAGGACCGGAGGGTCGATCAGATCGGGGATCCCGTCCTTGGCCACGCCGCCCCAGACAACCTCTTCCAACCTTATATCCGTCTTAACCCCGTCGTAAAGAAACGCGCCCAGGCCGGGGTCCAAAAGGGAATAGAGTTGGCCCTTCCAACCGGCGAACCCCTTGGGGGGCTGGACCTGGGGATTGTTTCCCAGCCACTCGATCCACCAGTTCCAATCGTTCTGCTCCGGCGGGAATAGCATCAATTCTTCGGGCGGCACGTTGTCTTTGAGACGGGAGAGGAAGGAGGTCATGTTGGTTACGGGTTCGGGTTGGACCTGAAAACGGAGGAATTCCAACAACACCGGTATGTAGGTCTGATTTCCCGAGTAGGCCATCTTCCGGGCCACCCGGTCCAGGACCTCGGTAAAGGTGGCCATCATCAGTTCCGTGGGGTCGTCGGGCAAGTCGCTCAGGTCCAACTCCCCGCTCATTGCGTTGAGGGGCTCTACAACGATAGCGGTTGGAGGCGGGGCCTCTGGAGTGGTGGTTGCGGAACCGTCACCGGACGAACAGGCCGCCGCCAGTATGACCAGGAGCGAAACCCCAGGCCAGACGAGTCCGGCGCGCCGGATCTGGGACTTCAATTTCAAAGGGTTTCACCCGAAAAGTCTTGAATCATGGGCAGTTGTTAACCATACCTACGACCTACTGCTCGTCGCGGATGGGATGCAGGTGGTTTGATGCGGGACCCCGGCGTGACGATGCGGGCCGGGTTACTGGGATTCTTGGAACAGCTCCCGGCCGATGAGCATGCGGCGTATCTCGCTGGTCCCGGCGCCGATCTCGTAGAGCTTGGCGTCCCGCAGGAGCCGGCCGGTGGGAAAATCGTTGATGTAGCCGTTGCCGCCCAGGGTCTGCACGGCTTGCAGGGCGGCCTGAGTGGCCTTTTCGGCGGCGAACAGCAGGCATCCGGCGGCGTCTTTGCGGCTGCTCTCGCCCCGGTCGGCGGCCCGCGCCACGGCGTACACGTAAGACTGAGAGGCCGAAAGAGAGGTGTACATGTCGGCCAATTTGGCCTGGATCAGTTGAAACTCGCCGATGGGCTGGCCGAACTGCTCCCGCTGGTGGACGTAGGGCATCACCACGTCCAAACACGATTGCATGATGCCCAGGGGACCGCCGGCCAGCCCCAGCCGCCCAAAGT
>JACZYV010000011.1:0-31869 GCA_022570905.1 Chloroflexota bacterium | reverse complement strand
CCCTATGAAGCCGACGGCGTCGTCGTGAAGGTCTCATCGCTGGCTCTTCAGGACGCTTTGGGGGTCGTGGGCCGGGAGCCGCGCTGGGCCATCGCCTACAAGTTTCCCGCCGAGCAGGCCATCACCCGGCTGCTGGAGATCGGCATCAACGTGGGCCGGACCGGAAGCCTTAACCCCTATGCCGTCTTGGAGCCGGTGGTGGTCAGCGGCGTGACCGTGCGTAACGCCTCGCTCCACAACGAGGAAGACATTCACCGCAAGGACATCCGGGTCGGTGATCTGGTGACCATCGAGCGCGCCGGCGACGTTATTCCCCACGTCCTCGGACCGGTCCTTAGCGAGCGGCCCAAGGGCGCAAGAAAATATAAAATGCCGGCTAAATGTCCCGTTTGCCGCACGGCGATCGTGAAGCCGGACGACGAAGCCATGCACCGCTGCCCCAACACTTCATGCCCGGCCCAGTTCTTCGAGTTGCTGAAACACTTCGTGAGCAAGGGGGCCGCCGATATCGATGGTCTGGGCGAGCGGTGGTGCCAGGTCTTGATCGATCAAGGAATTGTCACCGACCTAGCAGACCTTTATACGCTGACCAAGGACCAACTACTGCAGCTTGACCGGATGGGAGACAAACTAGCCACACGGATCATGGCGAATATCGAAGCAAGCAAACAAAAGCCACTCCCCCGCCTATTGTTCGCCCTGGGGATAATCCATGTCGGTTCCGAGGTCGCCGAGTTACTGACCCAGGCATACAACAGCATCGACGAGATCGCAGCCGCCACCGAAGAGGAACTGGCGGAGATACCGGGCATCGGCCCCAAGATCGCGGCCAGCATCGCTACCTATTTCCAGGCCGCGGCAAGCAAAACCGTGATCGAAAAACTCCGTGCGGCCGGCGTTACTCTGAAACAAGAGCCCCGCCAGGTCAGCGCCGTAGGCCTCCCTTTGACCGGCAGGACGTTCGTCGTTACCGGAACGCTCTCCGGGTTCTCAAGGAGCGAGTCCGAGTCAAGGATCAAGGACCTGGGCGGGAAGGTAACCTCGTCAGTCACCCGAAATACTGATTACCTGGTGGTGGGCGAATCTCCCGGCTCAAAATTGGCTGCCGCCGAGCGTCTGGGCACGGCTATTTTGGACGAAACGGCCTTTGCCGAACTGTTGGCAAACCCTCCGGTGGAGGCTGATAATTGACCGCGACTTCGAATGGGAGTACCTCGGCGGACCTCACACCCTTGGCCGGGCTGTTCCCCATGGACGCCGCCACACCCATCACCGGAGTCCATCTGGGCATCGAATACCGCGGTGAAGTGGTCCGGGCGGCAAGGTGGTCATCCCACCTAGGACAGGCCCCAGGGGACGACTCCCACTTCAAGATCGTCTTACTTCGAGGCCGCCCCAGGCCGGGCTTTCTCGAGATGTTGGACCGGAAGACCGCCGTCTGCGTCCCAGCATCGCGTTCGGGCCGCCAAGCCCACCGGATCATAGGTGAGATCACGGCGGCCAAACAGGCAGCGTATCTCACGAGACACGACGTGGACGCCGCGGCCATAAATAGCGCCCTCAGGGAGCGGCAAGACAACCTGGAGAGCCAGTTGACCGACGAGGAATCGGCGCGGTTCTCCAAGGGCGCTATCTTTGTCGCCGACGGACCTGGTCCGGACCCGTCAGATATTTACGGCAGCGGCGGTCCAGAGCAATGGATGGAGAATCTTGCCAGTTGGCTCCTGGCGCGCTGCTATCCCAAGCTTCCCGTGGCCACCGATCGCCTGTCCGATCCACTGTGCGATGATGACTTCGGCGCGCTCTTCGCGTCGATATTCAGCCAGGCAGGCGCCGGCCCCGACCCGTTGAACCGCTTGGGTCCGGCGTTGGGCCTGTCTCCCAGCGGGTCCCGCGGCCCATACGACCCCTCCGATTGTCCCGTGTTTCCCCTGATCCGGGAAAAGATCGGCGGCGGGCCGGCGAGTTTCGATGAAGTGCACCGCTACCTTGCCTACGATGTCGGACTGACCGGCCAATTGGCTTCCCTGTTCCTGCTGCTGTTCATACACCACCAACGGCCGGAGTATGCGATACAACTGACGGACGAAGCCGCGATTTTCATGGCGGATGGCGGTCCGCTGCTGGGAACGAGGCTGACTTCAGACCTGATACCGCTGCTCGCCTGGGACGGGGGCCTGGCATCCAACGGTGCATCCATCGGTCCGGCCTCTGAGCCGCGTTTTAACGATGCCCGACACCACCTGTCGGTCGTATGCCCCGAAATAGTGAACAACAGCGAGGATACGGCGGCAGAAGTCTTGGCATGTACCCTTGTGTCGATGAGCGAGAAAATCGCGACCTCGATCCGGATTCTCGAATCTTTGGAAGCCGGCCACGACGCAACGGACGAGACTGGTAAGCTTAAAGCAGCGCTGGACCGGTTATCTCGAATTTGCGGAGCTAATTACACTGACGTGTACCACTCGGTCCGTGCTGTCTATCCCTCACTCCTCGATCTGAGGGACGACTTGGAAACGCTGCGCCAATTGGCCCTGCTGGACAGCGACTCAGCGGAGATCTTCGAAGCCCGGAGATACATAGCCGACTCTCTTGTGCCCTCGTCGGCGTTTCCGAACCTGGCAGTGGACCGGGAAACCCTTTTAACTGGACTCTCGCCTTACCGGTTGACCGGCTCCAGGGGAAGAGGCTGGAGCGTGATCGCACGCGACGCGGCGGCATTCAAGATTCGGTACACCCAGGCCTACCGGGAGCATCACCGGCAGTTCCATGACGCTCTGCCGGGGTTTCAGTCCGCATTATTTACGGCCAAGAAAAAATCGGCCGCATTGGGATTGCTTAACACCGTCGTTGAGTTGGGAGCTCCTGTGGGGACCGGTCTGGAGAAAGAACTGGCAGCGATACCAGTGGGACCAGATCCATGCTCGCAACAAGGTAGCGGGCTGGACCTTTCCAATGAGCCGTATTGTTCCGAGTGCCAGATCAGCTTGGCGCAGACCGTCCCATTGGCTGAGTTGGCCAGATTGGCGCCTCAAGTTGACATGGCCCTGGGCGGCAAAACTCAGGAGCTAAGCAGGCGGCTGGTGGAGAAAGCCCTGGCCGGTCGGACTGATGAACGCTGGCTGGAGTTTCTGCAGATCGTTCAGGCTAGCGAACTTTCTTCTTTGGCGAACACCTTAGACAATGATCTGGTTGCTTTCATCAGACAGGTATTGAATTAAACATGCTGCTTCTTGTCGGTCTTGGGAATCCCGGCGCCCGATACTCGTCAACCAGGCACAACGTGGGATTCCGGTTCATCGATCTCATGGCCAAGAAGGCCGAGATACGTTTGAGTGAGCGGCGGGCCAAGGCGGTGTTGGGCCGGGGGCGGATCGCAGGGCACGATGTGGTCTTGGCCAAGCCCCGCACCTTCATGAATAACAGCGGTGAAGGGATTCAATACCTGTTGGCCCGGTTCGGAGGCCGCCCCGCCGACCTGTTGGTGGTGTACGACGAGATGGCCCTGCCCACCGGCCGCATCAGACTGAGGGCGGCGGGCAGTCACGCGGGCCACAACGGCATCCGGTCGATCATCTCGACCGTACAGACAGAAGAATTTCCGCGGTTGCGGATCGGGGTTGGGCAGCCTTCCCAGGGGTCCGAGTCCATCCCTCACGTTCTGGGGCGGTTCAGCAAAGAGGAAGAGCCGCTGATCGCCCAGGCGGTCCAAGACGCCGTCTCCGCAGTGCGGTGTATGTTGGAGGAGAGTATAGACATCGCCATGAACCGCTACAACGTGATTGGAAATCAAACGGGAAACTAACCGGAAATTTAAGTGTGGTATCTTAAGCGCCTCGTGATTTCACCAACCTTAGGCCATCGATGAAGAGATTCTTTTCACTGGGACTACTTCTGTTGATCACCAGCCTGATGGCCTGTTCCGGCTCGGGGGTCGTTGAACCAACGGTTCCAGCCCCCAATATAGGCCAGACCGAATCAATCACTCCGGAACCTGTTGATCTTCCCACTCCCACCTTAGAGCCCCCTCCCAAGGTTCTTCAGGCTCCCCAAGAGGCCGAGAAGACCACGCAATTCAGCGTCGCGCCGGACCGGGACCTCTTCCGGTTGACCAAAGAACTCGTGCCGGGCAGCGGTGACATCCCCAGGACCGTAACCAGGGATACCACGGAATATTCGGTTGGGCGCACCGACACCTTCTGGTTGGTGGACCTGGCCGATACCAAGACCTACCAAAGCGATTTCGAGCTGGTCCTGGTGAGTCCCCACGCCTATTGGTACGTCGAGGACGGCTTGAATTTCAGCCTGTCCGGGATCGAGCGCTCGGCTTCCAGATTTGAAGAAGTTATCTATCCGGTGGTGACCCAGGTCTTCGGCAGCGAATGGAATCCCGGCATCGACAATGACCCACGATTGAACATATTGAACGCCAAACTAAGGGGCGTGGCCGGGTACTTCAGTTCCACCGATGAATACCCCACCGGCGTCCGGCCCCGGAGCAACCAGCGCGAAATCATCTACATCAACGCCCTCAATGTACCTCCGGGGGGAGCCAACTACGACCAGGTCCTAGCCCATGAGTTGCAACACGCGATTCACTGGAACGCCGACAACTCCGAGGACACCTGGGTTAACGAAGGGCTGGCCGAATTGTCATCCAGCATCGCGTTGAACTCTTCCTTCTCCATCCGGGAATTCCTTCGCGGCGCGCCCATATCGCTGATCAACTGGCCTACCTCCGCTCTCGGGGGCATCGCCAACTACGGGGCCGCATCCCTTTTCATTCACTTCCTCACCGAGCATTACGGCGGGCGGGACGACCTCAGGGCCCTATTGGCCCAGCCGGAAGACGGCATCGCGGGCATCGACGGATACCTGAAAAAAATGGGATTCGATTCTCGGTTCGACGACGTATTCGAAGAATGGGCAGTTGCCAATGTTTTGGACGGGGACGGGAAATTGGGCTACGGCGACTTGGAAGTGAGCGCCTCCATCTCCCGCAGCATCAAGGGCTTCAATGAGGCCCGGTCGGAGATTCCACAATACGCCGTGGAGTACACCGAATTGAAATCAATCTCCGAACCCTTCACGCTATCATTCAAGGGTCAAACCACCACCCCATTGCTGCCGGTAGAGGTGGGCGCCGCCGGTTGTTGGTGGAGCAACTCAGGCGACTCCATCGACTCCACTCTGTTTCGCCGGGTTGAACTGCCAATGGGCGCGACGGCTACTTTGGAATACGAGGTCTGGTTCGAGATTGAAGAAGACTGGGACTACGTTTATGTGGAAGTGTCGGTCGATGGTGGACAGACCTGGCGGATAATCGAGACCCCGGCAACCTCTCCTGAGAACCCCATCGGCAACGGGTTCGGCCCTGGTTACACCGGTGACAGCGGCGGTTGGTTGAAAGAGTCGGTCGATCTCTCGCCCTACGCAGGAGAAGACCTCTGGGTCCGTTTTCAATACGTTACCGACGACGCCGTCAACGCCAGCGGGGCCTGTTTTCGTGACCTTTCGATCGAAAGACCCGGCGAAGCCGCCGGCATTACGGCTGATGGCCTAGGCTGGGAGTCCCGGGGTTTCGTTTTCACCAACAACTTGGTGCGGCAGGATTTCCAGGTCCAGTTGATCACCACCGGGGACGAGCCTCAGGTGCGCCGGTTGAATCTGGACGCCAACAATGCCGGAGAACTGACCGTCCTGCCGCCTGGGGACGGCGAACGGCTGATCGTTGCGGTGGGTTCATTGGCGGAGAAGACCCGGCAACCGGCCAGCTACACTCTCAGCGTTTCGCCCGCGGATTAGTTAAAAGGCGAGACCGGCCAGCGCGGAACTGACCGCTAGAGGATGGGCAGATACCGTGAGATCTCGTAGTCCGTCACCGTTGCCCGGTATTCGTCCCACTCCATGGTTTTATTCTGAATGATGCTGTGCACGATGTGTTCGCCAAGGGATTCCCGCAACAATTCGCTGCCCTCGGCCAGGGTGATGGCCTCGCCAAGGCTGCCGGGTAGCGCCTTGATCCCTTTGGCCTGGCGTTCCTCGGCGGTCATGGTGAACACGTTGCCCTCCATGGGTGGTGGCACAGGGTACTCTTGCTCGATTCCCTTGAACCCGGCGGCCAGCATCACGCTGAAGGCCAGATAAGGATTGCAGGCCGGGTCCGGAGCGCGGTACTCCACGCGCATCGAACTCTCGTAGCCCGGCTTATGGGCGGGCACCCGGACCAGATCGGAGCGGCTCGTATGCGCCCAGGAGATGAACGCCGGAGCTTCGAATCCGGGCACCAGGCGCTTGTAGGAATTGACCCATTGATTTGTCACCAGAGTGATCTCTGGGGCATGGTGCAGCAGTCCGGCGATGAACCGCTTGCCCGTGATGGACAGATGGTGTTCGTCGTCTGAGTCGAAAAAGATATTCTTGTCGCCTTGAAACAGCGATTGGTGGACATGCATCCCTGAGCCGTTCATCCCTGAGATGGGCTTGGGCATGAACGTGGCGTAAGCGGACTTCAGTTGGGCCAATTCTTTGATGACTAGTTTGGCGGTCATCACGTTGTCGGCCATGGTCAGGGCGTCGGTATATTGCAGGTCTATCTCGTGCTGGCTAGGTGCGCCTTCGTGGTGTGAATACTTTACCGGGATCCCCATGTCGGCCAGGTTCAAGACCGTGTCCCGGCGAAGGTCCGCCGCCGGATAGCTTGAGACTTGGTCGTAATATCCCTGTTGGTCCAGGGGCTCGGGCGTTTTGGAGTCCTTCAAGTAGAAAAACTCGAGCTCAGGTCCTACATAGTAGGTATATCCGTTGCTGGCCAACCGCTCCAGATTGCGTTTGAGGGCGTAGCGCGGGTCACCGATGAACGGCTCTCCTTTGGGAGTGCGGATGTCGCAAAACATCCGGGCCACTGCGTTCTGACGCGGACGCCAGGGCAGCAGAGTGAACGTCGTTGGGTCGGGAAATGCACGCATGTCGCTCTCATCGATGCGGGCAAATCCCTCGATCGCGGCGCCGTCGAATCCCACGCCCTGTTCGATGGCGTCTTCCAGGTCCTCCACCGTGATGGCGAACCCCTTCAGATGCCCCAGGATGTCGGTGAACCACAGGCGAATGAACTTAACATCATTCTCCTGGGCCGTGCGTACCACGAAGTCCCGCTCCGCAGCCCGCTCTGAGTCCATGTTCGTCCTCCAGACCGGTTCCTGAATTCGGCTTCAGCTACTAAGTATAACGGCTTTGCGATGGCGCCGTTCCGCCTCGCTCGACGGCGGGCCAAAGAGACAGATGGGCAGGGCCGGCGTACGCCGGCCCTGCCTATTTTTTTCCGCTTTAAGTTAGAGCGGAATTTAGCTAGAAGAAGCGGTTAATCTTCGTACGCCCTTGCGCCGTGCTCGGCAAGATCCAGGCCCATGCCCTCACCTTCTGCATCGGCACTGAGGCCGATGGTCTTATCGATGACCAGCATGATGGCCCCGGTGACGACAAAGGCCCAGCCGAACGAAGCTCCGATGGCGATGAGTTGGTTGACGATCTGCTCACCGCGGCTCACGCCGTCGCCAAGGGCTGCGTAGCCGACGCCCACGAAGAGGCCGGTGGCCAATGCGCCCCAGGCGCCGCCGACGCCGTGGACGCCAAAGACGGCCAGAGCGTCGTCAACCTTGAGCTTCAGCAGCAACTTGACCATGCCGTAGCAAAAGACACCCGCTCCCAATCCGATGATTAAAGCGGGCATCGGCCCGACGAATCCGGCTGCTGGGGTGATGGCCACCAGGCCGGCCACGGCGCCGGAAGCCGCGCCGACGGCGCTGGGTTTCTTATCGATCAGCCAGGACATCATCAACCAGGCGATCATGGCGGCGGCGGCGGCCGTGTTGGTCACCACGAAGGCGTTGGTGGCGACACCGTTGGCGGCCAGGCTGCTCCCGGCGTTGAATCCGAACCAGCCGAACCAGAGCAGGGCGGCGCCCAGAACGACCATGGGCACGTTTGCCGGTCCCATGGGCAGTTCGGGGAACCCGATCCTGCGGCCGATGACCAGGGCTGAGGCCAGCGCTCCGGCGCCGGCGCTGATGTGCACCACCGTGCCACCGGCAAAGTCCAATGCGCCTAGATCGCCCAACCAACCGCCTCCCCAGACCCAGTGGGCAATCGGAGCGTAGACAATGGTCACCCACAGCACTATGAAGATGCACAGCGCGCTGAATTTCATCCGTTCAGCGAAGGCGCCGGTGACCAGCGCCGGGGTGATGATGGCAAACATGGCCTGGAAGATCATGAATGCCTGATGGGGAATCGTGTCGGAATAAGGACCGGGAAGGTCGGCGGAAACATCCTTCAAGCCGAACCACTCAAGATTTCCGATGAAACCGCCGATATCGGGGCCGAAGGCCAGGCTGTAGCCCCAGAGGACCCAAACTATCCCCACCAGCCCGATGGTTACGAAGCTGTACATGATGGTCGACACAACGTTCTTCTTACGGACCAAGCCGCCGTAGAAAAACGCCAATCCCGGCGTCATCAGCAATACTAGGGCTGAAGCCGTCAGGACCCAAGCCGTATCCCCTGAATCAATCATTCCTACACCGCCGTCGTCTTTATTTAGACAGTAAACAATCCATGCCGCCGCGGACCGCGGCTAGCATGGATTGTTTGGCCTAACATTATTAATCGCGGGTTCCAGGGCCTAGCCCTCCCGCAAAGATGTCATGGAATTACTTGCGGAGCAACAACCGGGGAAGAACCACCCACATCCCAAACAACCCTACAAATACTCCCGCTGCTACCAGTTCAATCATAGGTCTCTTCCTCCGCTTAAGTGATAGCTTAGTTTGCCTTTTATTTGTTACAGATAAATATCGTATTTGTTAAATGTTTGTTACGTTTCCGGCGGTCCAGGCACGGACCTGTAAACCTGCCCGGAGAGTTCCGCCAGGGGAACGACGGACCCCCTGACGGTTTTCTCCGGTCTAGACTTGGGCCCGTGCCGTCACATAGACAGCAGGCCCGATTGACGATCAGTCGTCGTCGCCGTAGGCCGGCAGGCCATGCTCCGAGATGTCCAGTCCTTCCAGCTCTTCGGCTTCCGTTGCCCGGACACCCATGGTGACCTTAAGGAACATGAACAGCGCAAAGCCGGTCACCAGGCCCCAGGCGAGCACCACGCCCATGCTGATCAGTTGGGATAGGATCTGCTTGACATCGCCGGCGACCAGGCCCTCCACTCCGTTGTTTCCGTTGGCGAAGATACCCACCGCCAGCAGACCCCATAGCCCGGTCACCCCGTGTACCGAGATGGCGCCCACCGGATCGTCAATTTTTAGGACCCGTTCGATCAATATCAAAGAGGCCATCATGATCGGCGCCGCTATGGCTCCGATGGCCACTGCGGACCACGGCTCGACAAAGGCGGCCCCGGCGGTGATGCCCACCAGCCCGGCCAATGCGCCGTTACACGCGATCAGGATGTCGGTCTTGCCGGTTTGGACCAGCCGGATGTACAGGGCGACCACCGAGCCGGTTGCACCCGCCAGCAGGGTGTTGATGGCGTTCAGGCCGATGGAGTCGCCGGTATTGATGTTGAACCCGAACCAGCCGAAGAACAGGATGAATGTGCCGATGACCACGAAGGGCACGTTATGCCCAGATAGGATGTTGGCGGACCCGTCCGCGTTGAATTTTCCGATACGCGGACCCACCACAACCGCTCCGGCCAGGGCTACGAATCCACCCACCGCGTGCACCACGCCGGAACCGGCGTAGTCCGCCGCTGCCGGCAGGTCGATCTTGTCCAGCGCCCCCAGCCAGCCCCCGCCCCATACCCAGTGGCCATAAAGCGGGTAGATGATGGCGCCAATCATAAAGCTGTAGGCCAGGTAGGCTTGGGTCTTGGTGCGCTCGGCCACAGCGCCGGCCACTATGGTGGCTGCGGTGCCGGCGAAGACCATCTGGAAGACCCAATCAACATAGGTCTGGCCATTGGCCGCGTCGGTCAGGAAATAGTTGGTGTTGCCGGCTATCCCGGCAACCGAGGTTCCCCACATCAGGGCGAAACCGAATGCCCAGAAGGACAATGACGCGATGGCGAAGTCCATGAAGCTCTTGGTCATATAGTTGGTGGTGTTCTTGGCGCGGATCAACCCAGCACCAAGGAAAGCGAACCCGGCCTGCATGAAGAACACCAAGAACGCGCCAAGCATCCAGATCATATTGGCGCTCTGGTCCAATTTGTCCGCGTCCGATGTTATGTCCTGGGCGAACACCAAGCTGTATCCGGTCATGATGGCCACCGCCACCAACCCGGCAAGGGCGAATGGCAATGACCTGCGCAAGATCCGTGCGCCGTTGGATTGTGGCGCGGTTTCGACTAACATTCTTGTCTCCTCATCCCCAATGATAGTTTCCGAAAGTTAGTCTACGGGCCGGATATTTCCTGCGAGTTTCGAAACTGTTACGCCAATGTTTCCGGTTTGTTAACCTTTTGTTACGATTATGTTAAGCCGGTGTTACGAAATTCGCTTTCGCCGTGGGCCACACGGTCAACCGCCGTAGGCGCGGGTTTCCAACCCGCCCAGGTTTGGCCAGGCCGTAGTGTGGAAAGAAGATGGAGCCAGATTGCGGGGTAACGTGGTGGCAGTGCTAGAGATTCGGTCTACTTGTGGCGGGGCGGGTTGGAAACCCGCGCCTACGGTCGATACTAATATTGAGCGATATGGCCAATATCAAAATTAAAGGGCTGCAGAGATGCAGCCCTTCATTTAAATCCAAAGACCCGGCCGTCGAGATTTAACTTGGAGTTACTTCTCGATCGGAGCGCCCACGATGCTGCCCCATTCGGTCCAAGAGCCATCGTAGTTGCGGACGTTGTTGTGTCCCAGAAGCTGGGTCAGAACGAACCAGGTGTGGGACGAACGCTCGCCGATCCGGCAGTAGGCGATGGTCTCTTTGCCGCCGTCGATCCCCTTGCCGCCATAGAGTGCTTTCAGATCGTCGGCCGACTTGAACGTCCCGTCCTCCGCCACGGCCTGTCCCCACGGGATGTTGGCCGCGCCTGGGATGTGTCCGCCGCGCTGAGCGCCTTCTTGGGGCAGGTTCTCGGGGGCCAGAAGCTCGCCGCTGTATTCGGCGGGAGCCCGGACATCGACCAGCGAGACGCTTCGGGAGTTGACCTTACTGAGCACCTGGTCACGGTATGCCCGTATGTCCTCGTTGGTGGCCTTGGCCTGGTAGGACTTTGAGCCGGGGTTGGCCGCGGCGGTGGTTAGCGGTTTGCCCTCGGCCTCCCACTTGGCCCGTCCGCCATTCATAAGCTTGACGTCGGCGTGGCCGTAGTACTTCATCTGCCAGAAAGCCCAGGCAGCGAACCAGTTATTGTTGTCGCCATAGAGGATAACGGTGGTGTTATTGTCGATTCCCGCGGAGCCAAGTAGTTTCTCCAGGCTGTCCTTGCTGACCAGGTCCCGGGTGAGAGTCTCTTGGAGTTGGGTATGCCAGTCCCAACCCACGGCGCCGGCGATATGGCCTTGGTCGTAGGCCGACGTGTCGACGTCCACCTCTACCAACCTCACATTGGCGTCCGTGCCGTGTTCGGCCACCCAATCGGTGCTGACCAGTGATTCGGGATGTGCGTACTCTGCCATGATTCCCCTCTCTTCTTTGTGATTCTTAGGCCAATTTGAACACCACGCCTAAAGCGCCCATGGGCAAAGGTGTGGTTTCCTAATCCATTCCGCGCTTAGATGCGTATTAATCAACGGAGATTCGGTGCTTGGTCCGCAGGATGAATTCTATAATAAGATCGGTTAAACCGCATCCCCCGGTTAATGAGTGGCATCTAGATATAATGTAGGTCTGAAAATAACCGAAAGCCTTCACCGTCAACCGTCAGGCCAACCCGCCGTGGGTCTGGCGCGGGCACTTTGCATTTTTAGGCTCACTCCGATAATATTAAGTGGGTGTGGCTGTGGGCCATGGAAAGAGGGGATTAAGGGGTAAACATGGGTAATAACCGGTGGCTTCGCAACAGCTTCGTGTACCTGATGATCATCATTGGGGTAATCGTGATCTTCTACACGTTGTTGCCCAGCTTCGGAGCCCGCAGCGAAGAACCCCTGACTACGGTGGTAGCCATGGCCAAGAACAATGACATTCGAGAGATCGTCATTGACGGCCGGACGCTCACGGTCTTCCCCAGGGGCACCAGCACGGCCGGGACCGACCGGTTTACCAGCCGTATCGGCCGTGACACGGATGTGATTGGCCTGCTGGTGGAAAGTGGTGTGGATATCGGGCCGCCCTCCGGCGTGGAGGTGATCTTTAAGGGCTCCAGCGGCCTGAGCAGCTTCCTTGGATTGATGCTGAACTTTTTGCCCCTGATCTTCTTCGGCGGCCTGATTCTATTCATGATGCGTCAGGCCCAAGGCAGCAACAATCAGACCATGAGTTTCGGGCGCAGCCGCGCCAAGATGTTGACCCACAACAAACCCGCGGTGTCATTCAATGACGTGGCGGGCGTGGATGAGGCCAAGGCGGAACTCGAAGAAATCGTCGAGTTCCTCAAATTCCCTGAGCGGTTCCTCGCGTTGGGAGCCCGCATACCCAAGGGCGTGCTGCTTGTGGGCGCACCCGGCACCGGCAAGACCTTGATGGCCAGGGCCGTGGCTGGAGAAGCCGGTGTACCCTTCTTCCACATCAGCGGTTCCGAGTTCGTGGAGATGTTCGTGGGCGTCGGCGCGGCGCGGGTTAGGGACCTTTTTGACCAAGCCAAGCGTAACGCCCCCTGTATCGTATTCGTGGACGAGATTGACGCGGTGGGCCGCCACCGTGGCGCCGGTCTGGGCGGTGGACACGACGAACGCGAACAGACCCTGAACCAGATATTGGTTGAGATGGACGGTTTCGAGACCAACACCAATATCATCGTGATAGCCGCCACCAACCGGCCGGACATCTTGGACCCGGCCCTTTTGAGGCCCGGACGCTTTGACCGCAAGGTGACCATGGACCTGCCGGATATCCAAGGCCGGAAAGACATCTTGAAGGTCCATGCCGCTGGGAAGCCCCTGGCCCCTGAGGTCACGTTCGATGCATTGGCCAAGGAGACTCCTGGTTTCAGCGGCGCCGATCTCTCGAACCTGATCAACGAAGCAGCCATCATGGCGGCGAGAAACAACAAAAAGTCCATCTTCATGGAAGACTTCGAAGAAGCGGTGGACCGGATCATCGCCGGACCCCAGCGTAAGAGCCGCATGATTAACGCCCGGGAAAAGGAGATGACGGCCTACCACGAAGCCGGCCATGCCCTGGTGGCTTGGGGCAGGCCCCATGCCGACGCGGTGCACAAGATATCAATCATCCCCCGGGGTGCCATGGGCGGCCATACCTCCCTGGTGCCGGAAGAGGACCGTTACCTCTGGACCAAGAACCAGTTCGGCGACAGAATGGCCGTTACCATGGGCGGACGGGTGGCGGAGCAGATCATCTTCGACGAGGTGACCACCGGCGCGAGCAATGACCTGGAGCAGGCTACCAAGCTGGCGATGGGCATGATCAAGCGATACGGAATGTTCAGCGCGAAAGCTTACCCAGAGATGTCTTTCAGCGCCGTTATCGAGAAAGTCCGAAGCGGCGATGTCACCACGCTGGAGATGTACGGTAACGATCTGCTCGTAAAGTTGGCCGACGGCTCCGAGTTCAAATCCCGCAAGGAGGAACAGTTCCTGCTCGCCAAGTTCAACGATGACCTGATAGCTGATGGCCTGAAACCGGTCACGATCGTGGTAAAGGATTCCCGCAGCCTTGATGGGCTAGGCGCACCACGGACTTTCGGCAAAGTCCAGGAAATGGTGTTCCTTGGCCGCGATATAGGAACTGAAGAAAAAGACTATAGCGATGGCCTCGCGGAAGAGATCGACCACGCGGTCACGGGCCTGTTGAACAAAGCTTATGAGCAGGCGGTTGATGTCATCAAAACCCATCAGTCTAAGCTGGTCAGGCTGGCTGAGTTCTTGATCGAACACGAGACTGTGTCGGGTGAGGCCATGAACCGGCTGTTCAACACCGATGGGGAGACTGGAAGCGAGGGCGCCATACCCCCAGTTTCACCGGAGACGCCGCCCGCATTCGATCCGGCCCGGCCAGAACCCCAGCCGGCAACGCCCCAGCCAGCGCCAACGTTGCCATCGACTTCCTCGGGTGACCCGGATAGTTAGACGGCCTAGGCCGCGATTCAATAAAAGCCAATTAAAAGAGGGGGCGGGTCTAAGACCCGCCCCCTCTTTTCGTGCTGATGCTTGTTGGACCTTGCGTTAAGACTCCGCGGCCCCTGCCTTGGCTTCTTCTTGTTCCTCGGGCAATTGCCGGAAATAGATGCCCCACTGCTGCATCAACCCCTGGACTTCTTTGTTCTCCAGGGCGGTGAGTTCCCTGAAGAATCCGGCCAGTGCGTGGGCCGGCAGGTACTCTTTCTCACAGACCCAGCTACGTTCCGCGGGCACCACGTAGATCAGGCCTCGCTGGTGTTCGCACACAACCCTGATCCGGGTCATGTCATTCCCCGGGATAACTTCCAGGCCGGGTGTTGTCATGTGCTTGGTCCTTAGCCGAGATTAGCTGCCGCGCCAGGCGGCACGGCGGCCTGCAGTATTATACCCTGCGCCGTACCCCCGGCACAGGCGATTTGGTGCTCGGTCAGGGTCCAGCGAATGGGAACGTAGGAAGTTTTCAGTCCAAAACGCGCCAAAGGACGTAATGTGGATGAAGTGCATCATACCTGGCGCGGCTGACCTGGCGGCTGCCTTGTAGTCCAAATAGCCCTTAGGTAGTTCGGATAACCCTTAGATGATAGAATCTACAAGGCTTTGGAAATAATGGGGTGGCCGGCCCCCTAAGTTGGCCGGCGCCATACTCAACAGGATAGGCAAAGGAACATACGAACATGTATCAACCCGGAGGCGGACCCAGGACACCAGAATTGGATTTTGAAAAAATAATGGGCAATATCCGCGATGGTATCGGCCGTGTCACCCAGCGCTTGGGCGGCGGGGGTGTCGGCTTGGCGGTAGTATTGGTCGTGGGCCTGATCGTCGTGATCTGGGCGGCCACCGGGATCTTCACCACCAGCCCCGGCGAGCAGGCTGTACTCCGCCTGTTCGGAAAAGCCCAGCCCGCTCCGGTGATCCAAAACGGTCTTCACTGGTGGTGGCCCGGGCCCGTGGGCAATAAAGACGTCATAAGGACCGACCTGGTCCGCCGCCTGGAACTCGGCTTCCGGAGCGGCGAAGGCGTGGGCGACACGCCGGTGCCCGTGGAAGCCCAAATGATCAGCGGCGACCTGAACATCATCGACGTGCAGATGGTGGTCCAGTACGACATCAAGGACCTGAGCAATTTCCTCTTCCGGGTCGATGACCCCGGAGAGGAGGCCGGGCCGCAACGTAGCATTGCCCCGGGCCGGCCGGACGGCCGGACCTTGAAGGACGCCACCGAAGCAGCCCTCCGCCTGGTGGTGGGACAGCGTTCGCTGGCCGAGGTCCTGGCCGAGGAGCGCGTCAGCCTGGAGCAGGATACCAAAGTCGAACTTCAGTTGATTCTTGACAGCTACAGTACTGGGATAAATATCGTCAGTGTGGAGCTTCAGAAAGTGGAAGCGCCCGGGGAGGTCCAGGCCGCCTTCAACGACGTGCTCCAAGCCCGTCAGGATAAGGTGACGGCCACCAACCAGGCCCAGGCTTACGAGAACCAGGTGATCCCGGAAGCCAGGGGCCGTGCGGAACAGATAATCCAACCGGCGGCGGCGTTCAAACGGGCCCGTATCGAAAGGGCTCAGGGTGAAGCCGACCAGTTCCTGTCCATCTTGGCCCAGTTCAACGACCGGTCCATCACGCTTGAAAACGTGCTTCAGGACACGGATAACGCCGACGGCGACGACGACCCAACCACCGGCATCGGACTATCTGATGTTTCGATTATCTCGGCGCCAGACTTAGACGGCGACGGGTTCGACATCCTGGTCGCCAGTGTAACCGTGCTGGGCGCAGACGAATGCGCGTTCACCGCCAACGAGGTTTTGACCACGGCGGCGACCCAGACCTGCCGGTTCTCAACGGGGTACGCCGCACAATCCGGTGACCTGACCATCGGCGAGGCGTTCTCCATCGCCTACCTGGGCAATGAAGACCTGACTATCCCGCAGTTCGTGGGCGCCGGGCCCTTCAGCGTCCGTCTGAGCAACAAGGCCTTGGACGCCGACAACAATGACCGCGATGGCGACCTAACCACCGGAATCACCTTCTCCGACATAACGGTCGTGGACGGTCCGGACGGCGGCGCAACCAGCGGAATAGACATCTCGGTCTCGGGATTCGACCCGTCCACCAATATCGTGACCTTCCGTGTTCAGGCTGGAGAGACCCTTCAGGCCGGCGACCAGTTCACAGTGCAATACATGAACCGGGAAAACCTGACCGTTCCGGCCACCAGCCTCGTCACCCAGGAGAGGCTGTTCCTGGAGGCGATGGAAGAGATACTGCCGGTGATCAATAAGATCATCGTTTCGCCCGAAGCTGAGACGGTCCTGATACTGGGCGGTCAGGGCGGAATCATTCCGGTACCGTTGGGACCGGCCGCTCCGTAACCCAGCCGTGCATCAGATCGAATAATTCTTACAACAGCCCGATAGTTATCAACGAATAAAAGGGGTCTCCATGAGGAACCTAGTCATAGCCGGGGTAGTGGTTATCCTGGCCTTCATAGTCATAACACAGAGCCTGTACGTGGTGCAGGAGGTCGAGCAGGTGGTGGTCACCCGCTTCGGCGAAGTTAAAGCCGTTCACACCTCGCCCGGCCTCTTCTTGAAAGCCCCGTTCGTGGACACCGTCACTTCCTACGACAAGCGGTTGCTGCGGATCGACGCTCCGCCTGACCGGTTCTTGGACGAGGACATCAACATCCTGGAGATAGACGTCTACGGCCGGTTCCGGATCAGCAACCCACGTCAGTTCCTGCAGGTCGTTAACACCGAAGAAAACGCCCGCAGGATCCTGGCCCAACGGATCAACTCGGCCCTTCGCGCCGTGGTCGCCGACCGTACCCGTGAAGAGATCATCGGCGGCGACGTTGAATTGGACGAGTCAGGTGAACCGGTGACCGACGATGAGGGTAACTCCCGCGTCCGGCCCACTAACTCCCGGACTGTGCTCTTGCAAGAAGTGCTCGGGCGAGTCCAGTTCGACCTGTCCCAGGAAGACCCGCCCTTCGGTATCGAGATGGTTGATATCCGCATCAAGCGTGCCGATTTCCCTCAGGAAGTGGCCGGCAGGATCTTTGAGCGGATGCGCTCCGACCGGGAAAAGATCTCCCGCCGGTTGCGCGCTGAGGGTGAGGAGGAAGCCCGAACCAGGCGGGCCGCGGCCGACCGGGACGTTGAGGTGATTCTCGCCGCGGCGGATAGAGACGCCGACCGGCTCCGTGGTGACGGCGAGGCCCAGGCCATCTCCATCCTCGCCGAGTCCCTGAACAAAGACCCCGAATTCTTCTCCTTCCGGAGGAGCCTGGAGGCCTACAAGGTCTTCTTGAACCAGCGGACGACGGTCATCCTGTCCTCGGATGCTCCAATATTCAAGTTCTTGCAGAGCCCCGGAGAAGGCTCCAGCAGCACTGCGGGAAGCGGCGCCGCAGGCACCGTAGGGGACGATCCCCTGGGAATCCAGTAACAAACGCCGATTAACGCCCAGCGATCTTGCGTCCCTCGTCCAGGCCCCTGGTGGTCTTCTCGGGGGACGTTATTATTATGCGGAACCCCTGCTCCAGCCGCATGGAAACCTCCTCGGCGGTGCAGCCGGTGGCGCAGGGAACGCCGAATTCCTTGCAGGCTTCCAGAATGGTCAGCAGGTTGGCCTGAACGTCGGGATGGCCGGCGTTTCCCTTGTGGCCCATGGCCACCGACATATCACCCGGCCCGGCCCAGATCGCGCCGATGCCTTTGACCTCCCGCAGGATGTCCCGCACGTTCTTCACGCCCTCCGGCTCCTCTATGATGCCCATCAACAGCATGTTGCCGTCTGGGTCCAGCGGCCAAAGGTCGGCGGCATCGTAATACTCGGTGGGAGTCAGGCCCCAGTAGCGGGGTGCGATGCGGTACCACCAGCCCCGTTGGCCCTCGGGCTCAAAATCGGCCACGCCGGGCACCTGGGGATAGCGGGCGGCCACCACCGCGGCCTGGGCGTCGTCAACGTTGTTGAGGTGGGGCAACACCAATCCGTACACTCCGGCGTCCAGGGCCTGCTTAAGGACCCACTGGTTGCGCTCCCGGAAGTTGGGCGGCACCCGAACGAATGGAGCTGGGTCGGCCTGCAGCGAGCCCTTTTCCGACACTTTTTTGCGGTTCATCAAAAACTGGAGCATGGTCCGCAGGTCGTTGAAGCTGAAACCCTGATGCTCCATCTCCACGATGACCATGTCGTAATCGGCGTCTCCGACGAAGGTCATGTCATCCAGATTGCCGTTCCAGACCAGGCCAGAGCAGAACACCGGTTTGTCCTGTTCCAATAGTTCAATCACCTTGTTGTAGCGGACCATGGCTTCTCCTTTGTTCCAAGACCAGATTCATGTTGGGCATGTGACCGGATTGCCGGGGATTATGGAACGGCTGGTCGTGATTGTCCACTGAAACCACACGTGAGCGCGTTGACGAGCCGGGTAAAATCACCTACATTTTACGGACGCCTGGGATAAGGCCCTCACCAGGTTGCCCACGCATCGTCCATGCCCGGCAAAAGACGTAAATGAACATCCACGAATACCAAGCCAAGGAAGTTTTCGCCGGCTACGGCATCCCCGTGCCCCGCGGCATCGTTGCGGCCACTCCGGCGGAGGCCAAAGCGGCCACTGAGGAGCTGGGCGGCCGATCGGCCGTGAAGGCCCAGATACACGCCGGCGGAAGGGGCAAGTCGGGTGGCGTCCAAATAGTGAGCAGCCCAGAAGAGGCCGAGGAAGCGGCCCAGCGCATGTTGGGGTCCAGGCTGGTTACTCCTCAGACCGGTCCCGAAGGCGCGCCGGTCCACAAGCTCCTGATCGAAGAAATGGCCGACATCAAGCGAGAACTCTACGTCGCTTTGACCATCGACCGCGGCCACCGGGGCCCGGCCTTGCTGGTCAGCACCAAGGGCGGCATGAATATCGAAGAGGTTGCCGCGGCGAACCCCGAGGACATCCACACCGAACTTATTGACCCTCTATCGGGGCTGATGCCCTTTCAGACCCGCCGTCTGGTGCGGCGGTTGGGGCTGGACCAGGCGGTGGCCGCCGATGCCGCCAAGGTCTTGTCGGCCCTCTACCGGCTGTTCGTGGAGAACGATTGCACCTTGGTGGAGATCAACCCGCTGATCATCACCGGTGACGGCCGGGTGGTTGCCCTGGACGCCAAGATCACCCTGGACGACGATTCCATGTTCCGTCATGCCGACCTGCTGGAGTACCGGGACATCAGCCAAGAGGACGAGCTGGAAGCACAGGCGTCAGACCTGGATATAGCCTATGTGAAACTGGACGGGGACGTTGGCTGCCTGGTCAACGGCGCCGGCCTGGCCATGGCCACCCTGGACGTCACCACCGCCGCAGGGGCGGCCCCGGCCAACTTTCTTGACGTGGGCGGAGGGGCCACGCCGGAGAAGGTCGCCAGCGCCGTCAAGATCATCCTGTCGGACCCCAAGGTCCGGAGGGTCTTGGTCAATATCTTCGGCGGCATCCTGCGCTGTGACATCGCCGCCGAGGGCATCGTGTTGGCCTACAAAGACACCGGTTCCACCATCCCACTAGTAGTCAGGATGCTTGGCACCAACATGGTGGAAGGAAAAGAGATCCTGGGCACGTCCGGACTGCTGGTGGAGTTCGCCGATACTCTCACCGGGGCGGCCGACGCCATCAAGCACCTGAGCGTTTAACCAGATTTTAGCCGCATGACCGTTTGGAGATAGGCCCGGATGGGAATACTGGTCGACGAGAACACACGGGTATTGGTGCAGGGCATAACCGGACGGGAAGGCAGCTTCCACGCCCGTGCCTGTATGGCCTATGGCACCAACGTGGTGGCCGGAGTGACCCCTGGCCGGGGCGGAACGATTTTCGAGGACAAGGTCCCGGTGTTCAACTCGGTGGAGGAGGCGGTAGCCCAGACCCAAGCCAATATGGCGCTGATATTCGTGCCGCCGGCCTTCGCTCCCGACGCCATCGCCGAGTCGGCCGACGCCGGGATCCCGCTGATTGCCTGCATCACCGAGGGTATCCCGGTCCAGGACATGGTGAAGGTCTACCGGTATATCGAAAACAAACCCACGCGGCTCATCGGCCCCAACTGCCCGGGACTGATCACCCCCGGCGCCAAGTGCAAGATCGGCATCATGCCCGGCGCCATCCACCTGCCGGGGCGGGTGGGGGTACTCTCCCGCAGCGGCACCCTAACCTACGAAGCGGTGGGGCAGCTCACGGCATTGAATCTCGGGCAGTCCAGTTGCGTCGGCATCGGAGGCGACCAGATAATCGGCTCGGATTTCGTGGATGTCCTGCGGTTATTCGACGCCGACCCGGACACCGACGCGGTGGTGATGATTGGAGAGATCGGCGGCGCCATGGAACAGGACGCGGCGGCCTTCATCAAGGCGGGATTCAGTAAACCGGTGGCGGCTTTGGTGGTCGGCGCTTCGGCCCCTCCGGGCAAGCGCATGGGCCACGCCGGCGCCATAATAACCGGGGAAAGCGCCCGGGCCGAGTTCAAGATCGCCGCCCTGAAGGACGCCGGGGCCTGGATCATACCAACTCCCGCCGACATCGGCTCCACCACCCAAGAGATGTTGCGGAGCAAGGGCCTGCTAACCTGATCGATACTCCCTCCATGCCCGGAAGCCAGGCCGGTTTTCTCGTTGTTGCCAAAATCTACGCCTGCTATACTTGATTTCAGTGACGCGGCGCGCCAGATTCCACGTTCACGCCCCACTCAAAGCGGCCATCTGATCAACTATGGAATACGAAACAGTAATCGGCCTTGAGGTCCACGTCCAACTGCTTACCCAGAGCAAGATGTTCTGCTCTTGCCGGGCCGATTATCAGGACGCGCCCGTGAACAGCCGGGTCTGCCCGGTGTGCCTGGGCCTGCCGGGAAGCCTGCCGGTGATCAACAAGAAGGCCGTGGAATACACGATCATGACGGGCTTGGCCCTGGGCTGTAACATCCCGGGTCTGACCAAGTTCGACCGGAAGAACTATCCCTACCCCGACCTGATGAAGGGATATCAGATATCCCAGTACGACATGCCCCTGGCCATGGACGGCCATCTGGACATCACCGCCGACGGCCATGACCGGCGGGTACGCGTGGAGCGAGTGCACCTGGAAGAGGATGTATCCAAACTCCAACACGTGAGCGGCAAAGACGGCGATGCCCACAGCTTGGTTGACGTGAACCGCTCCGGCGTGCCTCTCATGGAGGTGGTCAGCCACCCGGACATGCGCACTCCCGAAGAAGCCCGTTCCTACCTGACCAAGCTGCATTCGATCATCCAATATCTTGGAGTGTCCACCGCCAACGCCCAGGACGGCAGCTTCCGGTGCGACGCCAATATCAGCCTGCGGCCCGTGGGTCAGGAGGAATACGGCACCAAGGCCGAGATCAAGAACATGAACAGCCTGCGCTCGGTGTTCATGGCCCTGAATCACGAGGTGGACCGCCAGCGAAAAGTGCTCGACGCCGGAGACCGGGTGATTCAAGAGACCCGGGGCTGGTCCGAGGAGCGCAACGTCACTTATTCCCAGCGCAGCAAGGAAGAGGCCCACGACTACCGCTATTTCCCGGAGCCGGACCTGCCGCCCCTGGTGGTGGAAGAAGCCTGGATCGAAGAGATCCGGAACAGGATTCCCGAGTTGGCCACCCCGCGGCTGGCCAGGTTCACTGAGCAATACGGGCTGTCCGATTACGATGCCCGCCTGCTGACCAACTCCAAGGCCATGGCCGATTACTACGAGCAGGCCGCCACTCTCAGGTCCGCTGGCGGAGAGGAAGGCGGAAAATTCGCCAAGAACATCAGCAACTGGATGCTGGGCGACCTGAGCCGTTTGTTGAACCTTGAGGACCGTCAGATAGACGAATCACCGGTGTCACCGGAGAGCTTGGTCGAGCTCATAGACTTGGTGGACCAGGATACGATCAGCGTTTCCATGGCCAAGACCGTGCTGGAAGAAGCATTCGAAACGGGCGGTTCTCCGGCGCGGATCGTGAAGGAAAGGGGCTATACTCAGATAAGCGATTCATCGGCGGTTGAGTCGGCGGTCAGTCAAGCCATCGACGCCAACCCCCAAGCGGTGACGGATTACTTGGGCGGCAAAGAAACCGCCGCCAAGTTCCTGGTGGGCCAGGTGATGAAGATCACTCAGGGCCAGGCCAAGCCGGACTTGGTGAATGAACTGGTGGCCGCGGCCCTGGAAAAACTGAAATAGCGGTCATCTTCTAAAAGCCCGCGGCCGGCGGGGATAATAGAGCAGGCGGAGGAGCTCCGCCGAGGTCAACCCATGAACGATTTCATGAACTTGATTCAACTGCTGGTTTCCATCCTGCTGGTGGTTGTGATTCTGGCCCAGGTCAAAGAGGGAGGCGGCGGGCTGTTCGGCTCGGCGTCCTCAACCGTCCACACCCGCCGTGGATTGGAGAAAACCCTATTCCAGTTCACCGTCTTCCTGGCGATAGCTTTCGTGGTAGTCTCCATCGTCAGCGTCCGGGTCGGGTAACAGAGGGCGAATCCTCCGCCCGGCCCTGCCATGAATCCCCCTCTAGTGGTCTTCACCACCGACTTCGGCCTGTCCGACCCCTATGCGGGCGTCATGAAAGGCGTTGCTTTAACTATCAACCCCAGCCTCCGCCTTATCGACCTGACCCACCAGATTCTGCCCCAGAACATCGCCCAGGGCTCATTCCTGCTGGGCATCAACCACCGCTACTTCCCAGATGACGCCATCCACGTTGCCGTGGTCGACCCAGGGGTGGGCACGGACCGCCGGCCAGTGTTGCTGTCCACGCCTTGCGGGCGTTTCGTAGCCCCGGACAACGGTTTGCTCAGCGGCGTGATCGCCGGGTATCTGGGCTCGATACCCTCGGCCGCCGGCCTCGTTGACCTGCCAGCAGAGCTTTCCGCCGTACACCTGACTAACCCTGATTACTGGCGTCACCCGGTGAGCGAAACTTTTCACGGCCGCGATATCTTCACCCCAGTTGCGGCCCATCTGTCTCTGGGTGTCACGCCGGAGGACATGGGCGAAGCAATAGGAAGTCTCTTTTACCTGCCAATGCCTCAACCGGGCAGCCAAGGCGGCAAGATCACCGGCCAAGTTATCTACCAAGACGTCTACGGCAATCTGGTGACCAACATCCGCGCCGAAGACCTGCCTGTAGGCGAGCTGATCGAGGTGCGAATCAAGGGCCGGAGCATATCTGGACTATGCCGCACATTCAACGATGGCGTTCACTCAAGTGAAAGTGGTTTGATCGCTTTGACGGGCAGCCACGGGTATCTGGAGGTTGCCGTGTCCAACGGGAGCGCGGCGGCCCTGCTGTCAGCCGGCCCTGGCGAGGCTGTCGAGGTCGCCGCCGCTTCTGGTTGACATCGTTAGGCGGCATGCTACCATTGTGCAAACTTGACCTGGCACGCCAGATACGCTAGGCACTCCCAGGCACGGCATGGAGGGACCATGGATCTCGACCGCGAGGGTCTGCTCAAGCTTTACAAAACCATGACAACGATCCGCCACTTCGAGGAACGGGGCATCCCGGAAACCGGGCAGCGGGGCATGTCGGCCTCGGTCCATTCCTCCGCTGGGCAGGAGGCGGTGGCCGCCGGAGTGTGCGCCAACCTCACCGACGAGGACTACATCGCCAGCACCCACCGGGGTCATGGCCATTGCATCGCCAAGGGAGTCGACGTCAAGCAGATGATGGCCGAACTCTTTGGCCGTTCCACCGGCCCCAACAAGGGTAAAGGCGGCTCGATGCACATCTCAGACATGAGCAAGGGCATGCTGGGCACCAACGGCGTCGTGGGCGCCAGCATACCACTGGCGTTGGGCGCGGCCCTGACATCCAAGACCAAGAAGCTGGGCCGGGTGGCCGTGGCCTTCTTTGGAGACGGCGGGGCCAGCCAAGGTGTAACCCACGAATCCATGAACCTGGCCTCGATCTGGAAGCTGCCGGTGATCTTTTTGTGCGAGAACAACGGCTATGCGATGTCCACGCCCGCCGAATACGGGTTGTCCATCACCCACATCTCCGACCGGGCCGCGGGATACGATATGCCGGGGGTCCACGTTGACGGCATGGATGTTTTCGCCGTTTACGACGCGACGGCCCAGGCGGTGGCCAGGGCCAGGGCTGGCGAAGGCCCCACCCTCATCGAGTGCGAGACCTACCGCTATCACGGCCATACCGTATTCGACAATCCCCTGACGTACCGCACCAAAGAAGAAGAGGACCGCTGGCACGCCCGCGATCCTCTCAAACACTTCCGCACGACGGTCGTCGCCCAGGGCGATATCACGGCCGAGGAGCTGGACCAATTGGACGCGGATGCTGAAACCCTCATGGACGAGGCGGTTAAATTCGCCGACGAAAGCCCCCTTCCCGAGCCGGTGGAGTTGTACGACGACGTCTACGTTGACTACCCCAAAGACATGATGAAACGTGGCGTGAACATGGCGGTCTGAGCCTCCACGATCCAGCTTTTTTAGACGATAAATCGCCCAACTCCGGTGATTTCCGGACCAGGGCGGTCAAGGAGATACAGATGACCACGACATTACAAACAACGGGCACCCGGGAGATCCTGTACCGGGAAGCCATCAACGAATGCCTCCGTCAGGAGATGGAACTGGACGAGAATGTGATCATCATGGGCGAAGAGATCGCCGGAGGGGCGGGGCGTGAAGACCAGGGCTTTGAGGATGCCTGGGGCGGACCATTCCGCACCACCGTCGGCCTGATCCAGCAGTTCGGCAAGGAGCGGGTGCTGGACACCCCCCTCTCCGAGGCCGCTTTCATCGGCACGGCCATCGGCGCGTCATCCACCGGACTGCGGGCCGTGGCCGAGTTGATGTTCATCGACTTCATCGGCGTCTGCATGGACCAATTAGTCAACAATGCCGCCAAGATGCGCTACATGTTCGGCGGCCAGGTGAAGGTGCCCTTCACCATGATGACCCGCATCGGGGCCGGTTTCGGGGCCGCCGCCCAGCACTCCGAGTCCTACTATTCCATCTTCAGCCACATCCCCGGACTGAAGGGCGTATGCCCGTCCGACGCCTACACCGCCAAGGGACTGCTGGCCGCGTGCATCCGTGACGACGACCCCACCGTGTTCTTCGAGCACAAGGGCCTGTACGGTATCTCGGGCCCCGTGCCGGAAGAGCCGTATGTATTGCCGCTCGGCAAGGCCCGGACCGTGCGGGAAGGGACCGACGTCACCCTGGTTGGCATCTCAAAGATGACCTGGATCGCCACCGCCGCCGCCGAGGAACTGGCCAAAGAGGGCATAAGTTGCGAGGTCATCGACCTGCTCAGCGTCTCTCCCATCGATTACGACCACGTCAACGAGTCGGTCCAGAAGACCCACCGCCTGGTCGTGGTGGACGAGGACACGCCCGTCTGCAGCATGGCATCGGAGATCTGCGCCCGGGTGGCGGAAGAGGTGTTCGATTACCTGGACGCGCCCCCATCCCGGGTCACCGCACCCCACACCCCGGTGCCCTACAGCCGGTCCATGGAGAACGAATACATGCCCAACGAGAGCCGGGTCATTACCACGGTGAAGAACCTGATGAACCGGTAGTCCCCGGCCCCGCTCGGTCTAGGCATAACCACCGCCGGTCCCAAACCAAATGGGGCCGGTGGTTATATTTTTGGGCGCTCTCCGGCCCGGTAAAACGCATTGGAGTAACATTTGCGGCGACCTCATTACAGTTGGGTGATCTTGGCCACCGGGTTCTTCATCCTGTTCTTTAGCGGCGGCTCCCGGTTCGCCTTCGGACTGATGCTAAAGCCCATGTCCGAAGACCTGGACGTTAGCCGGTCGACCCTTTCGCTGGCGGTCACCACCTTCATGGTGGTCTCGGCCCTGGCTTTGCCATTCCTCGGGCGGCTGGTGGACCTGTGGAGCTTGAAAGGAATGATTGGCATCGCCGCCGTGGTGGCCGGAGTGGGGATCGGGTTGATGGGACAGGTGGACGCCCCTTGGCAGGTGTTCATCGTCTACGGCGTGGTCTACGCCCTGGGGAACGCGGGCACATCCACCTCGCCGGTGACCGTGATGATCAGCCGCTGGTTCCCCAACCGGCGGGGAATCGCCGGCAGCGGGGCGGTGGCGGGGAACGCCGTTGGGCAGTTGGTGATCGTCATGGCCCTGGCCGCGGTCCTGGTCTCACTGGACTGGCGGTGGTCGTTCACAATCCTGGGAATCGCCAACCTGGCGGTCCTGGCGCCATTGGTGTTCCTGGCAGTCAGAGACAAACCCCGTGAGGCCGATCTACCGCCGCATGGCCTGACTGCACGGGCGGTCACGCCTCCCGAGTCAGCCCTTTCGCTGGGCCGGACGTTGACCTCTCCTCGATTGGCCCTTTTGATGGCGATCTACGCTATCTGCGGATTTCAAGACTTCTTCGTCTCCATCCACATAGTGGCCTTCGCCCTGGACCAGGGAGTGGGCACGGTCATGGCAGGCAATCTGTTGGCGCTCATGGGGCTGATGGGACTGATGGGTGTGCTGGCCTCGGGGCTGCTGGCCGACCGGTTTGGGGCAGTGCGGCCCACGGTCACCTGTTTCTGGGTCCGAATCTTCATCTTTGCGCTCATCATCTTCGATCAGAGCACGCTCTCGATCATGGTCTTCGGCCTGCTCTACGGATTCACCTTCCTGATCACCGCGCCGCTGACCGTGGTCTTCGTGGGGAACATCTTCGGCGCGGCGCGGCTGGGGACGCTGGCCGGGTCGATATCGATGGTGCACCAGATCGCGGGCGGCTTCGGAGCGTACGCCGGGGCGTGGATCTTCGACAACCGTGGCAGCTACGACGACATGTTCCGGCTGATGTTGATACTATCGGTGGCCGCTGCTGTGTTGACGCTTCTGGTGCGGGAAAGGCCGTTGGCAGGGGCGGCTACTTCTTCACCGCCTGGGTGATGGCAATATTGCCCGGAAATTCCCTTTCCGCAGGTCTATTCATACGGAGTTTCCCGTATCTTGTAGTACATCTTAGGTTCAGTGCCGTCAAGCACGTTCTTGATTCGGGGAGCGTGTCTGATGAGCACCAGAGCAGTAGCGAAATAGGCTGGAACCGCTGCCTGAGGGAAAAAGAAATAGGCGATGACGGGCACCGCCGCCATGGCCACCATCTGGCCAACAACCATTAACTTGGTCAGCGCCACCGTTCCCAAAAAAATCAATACCCATATTCCGACCATGGCCGGGGCGAAGTAGAATCCCAACACCGACGCGCAGACTAGTCCCCTTCCTCCCTTCAGCCTCAGGAACACCGAATAGTTGTGGCCCGTGATGGCTGCGATACCCCCTACGCCGGCGCCTATATCCCCATTGATTCCGGCTGTCTGGGCGATATAAGCGCCGGCCAGTATAGCGAAGGCGCTCTTCAGCATGTCTCCGGCTAAGGTCGCCAAGGCCAGAACTTTGGAGTTGGTGGCGCGGTGGACGTTGGCGGTCCCAACATTACCCGTGCCCCATTCCAGGATATTTTTATGCCCGAAACGCTTGACCAGCAGGTAAGCGGTGGGGAAAGCGCCGAACAGATAGCCACCAGCCGCGACGGACGCCAGGACTGCTGCTTCGTTTAACACCTGCCACCTCTAAAGGGATGGAACGTTAAACACTGCGATTTAAGTTGCGGTGCGGTCCTCGGAAAATATTGGTCCCACGGAGACTACGTGGGACCACCAGCAAGATGAAGGCGAGGGGTTCTCCGAACAATTGTTGGGGGCGTCGCCTGCGCCCAATCAAGATATCGTCCAAATTCTGTCCAACTGACTGGGCCCACCTCACCGCCGTTCCCGGCAGCGGCACACTGTGACTCGGCGTTACGTATGTATTGTACCAATCATTCTCGATACGGCACATTCTTTTAAGGGAATTTACCATTTCGTGTTACCGCCCTTGGCAGGGGCGGCTGCCTCGTTGCGGCCTGGGTGATGCAACCTGGTTCGTGGAATCCGTATTCAGCCTTGGCACTGGAGACCGCTTCCTCCCTGTGGTTGCCCCTTAGACAGGGAACGCCAACTCACCTCGCGCTTTCATCTCCAAGGGCAGTAGGCAATGGTAGATAAAGCTGCTTACCGGCGTTGGAACACCGGTCTCTAAGCCTATGCGTACCACAGCTCCGATCTGGAACTTTAACTCGGAAGGCCGGCCTTCCATGATGTCGATCGACATGGAGGACGTCGAAGTTGGTGGTCTTTGTTCCATCAGCGCGATAGCGGCCTCGGCTTCGCTTCCGGTCAATGGAATGCCCTTCCCGCGGGCTACTGAATCAGCCTCTCGAACGATCTGAACGGCCATCTCCCAGGTTTCAGGAAAACTGCGCCACACTCCAGCCGGGGCTCGTGTCACCGCTCCTACACCTGCGCTGGCAGCGATGAACATAAACTTCCACCAAATATCGGATTGGATGTTCGATGGAATGTCTGCCCGGATTCCCGACTGGCCTATTGCCTGAGACAACCGTTCCACGCGTGGACTGCGCTGATTGTTCATCTCACCGATTCTCACGAAGGGCCCTGATGCGTCGTTCTTGATGTGACCCGGGCCCACAATAAATCCGCTGATCCCTCCAACCCCACCTAGTGCAACTCCGTCGCCCAACACCGCTGCAATTTGCGCCGTTGCCTCAACCCCGTTCTGTAACGGCAAAACACAGGTCTCCGGGCCGATCATTGGACGCATGGCTTCCGCCGCCTCTACTACCTGCCAAGCCTTCACGCCCAATATGACTACGTCCACCGGCCCCACCTTGGCCGGGTCATCGGTGGCGATGGACGGCTTGAACACAAAGTCCCCATCGACGCTGTCCACCTTCAGTCCGTGGTTTCTGATAGCGGCAAGATGTTCGCCACGGGCGATGATTGCGACTTCTTCCCCCGCTTGCGCCAAGCGGCCACCTAGATACCCTCCGATGCCGCCTGCGCCAAACACCGCAAATCTCATCATTGCCTCCAGAGCGTGATATTAGAATTGCTCCGTATTCGGCCTAGTGAAAAAGCTGGCCGCCGTTCACGTTGTAGGACTGGCCGGTGATGAATGAAGCGTCCTCTCCGGCCAGGAAGGCCACCATGTTGGCCACGTCCTGCGCCTCGGCGATGCGGCCCAGCGGGGTGTTCTGGGCCGAGTTCTCGACGATCTGGCCCCTGAATTCCTCCTGGGTGATGCCCCGTTCTTGGGCTTGGTCCCGCTCCCAATAACTCATGCGGTCGGTGTTGATGGGGCCGGGACAGACGGCGTTCACGGTGATGTTGTAGGGCGCCAGGTCCATGGCCGTGGCCTGAGTCAGACCGATCACGGCGAACTTGGAGGCCGAGTAGGCGGCCCCGTTGGCGCTGGCCTGCTTGCCAGCGTTGGAGGCGATATTGATGATGCGGCCGCCCCTGCCCCCGTCGATCATGTGAGGGGCCACCAGCTTAGTGCAGAGAAACACGGCGGTGGTGTTGATGGCCAGGAAGTGGTCCCAGACCTCCTTGTCCAGTTGGGTAACCGGCACCTTGTCCTTGCCGATGATGGCCCGGGCGTTGTTGACCAGGATGTCGATGCGGCCGAACTGGTCCATGGTCTGTTCCACCAGGCGCTCGATCTGGGCCGGGTCTGACAGGTCGCAGTAGATGGGCAGGGCGCGCCGCCCCAGGGCCCGGACCTCTTGGGACACCGTGTCGATGCCGCCCCATTCGTTCCTGACTTCGGCCGGCGGCAGGTCTGATGTCTCACGGTGGACGTCGGTGAGCGCGATGTCGGCGCCCTGGCCGGCCAGCTTCATGACCGTGGCCCGGCCCACGCCGCGCATGCCTCCCGCACCAGTTATCAGGGCTACTTTTCCGTCTAGTCCGGGCATGGAGACCCCCTTCGTTCACATGAACATTCTTGCGTTGATCAGGCGTGCCGCAAGTGTAATCCACGGTCCTTACCAATACAATGCTGGTCCGGCGTTTGCTGGGTAAGGGGTATCTTTCTTGACAGCCCAGATGGCGGCCCATATAGTCCAGCCAATTCATCCATGGCCAGGCTTCCAGCAACAACGGTGGAGGTGTCATGAGTACCTCGATAATCCGCGGAAAGTACGTCATTTGCGAAGCGGGCGTCGATGCCCAGACGAGCAAGGTGATCTCCGATGGGGCCGTGTTCCAGCGGGACGGGGTCATCGAGGCTGTGGGCGCCTACGACGAGATCAAGTCGGCCCACCAAGCGGACGAGGAGCTGGGCGGGCCGGGCTTCGTGGTCATGCCGGGCCTGGTGAACGCCCACCACCACGGCCGGGGCGTCAGCACCTTCCAGATGGGGTGCATCGATGACTGCTTGGAGACCTGGATACTGTCAGGTTGGGGCCGGCGTCCCCACGACCATTACCTGATGACCCTCTACACGGCCATCCAGCAGATCGAGTCCGGGACCACCACCACGATGTACAACCACGCCCAAACGCCGGCATCGGGCCTGGAAGCCGACGTGGCAGAGGTCCTCCGGGGGTTCGCCGACGCCGGTATGCGCACCGCCTTCTCGGTCTACTTCCGGGGGCGCAACCGGGTGGTCTACCAAGACGACGAACAGTTCATCTCCAATCTGCCCGGCGATCTCGCCGAGTCTTTGCGCCGGTTTCTGGCCGCGGTGGACCTATCCGAGGAAGAATATTTCTCGGTGTTCCGAAGCCTGCACCAGGAATACTCTGGGCGGCCCGATTCCAGGGTGACGGTGCTGCTCAGTCCCAGCAACGTCCAATGGGTCTCCGACGATTTCCTGCTCCGCACCAAGGAGGAGGCGGCCCGGAGCAACGCCGCCATCCACATCCACCTGGTGGAAAGCCTTTATCAGAAGGAATTCGGCCTCCGGACCTGGGGCCACACCCCGGTTGAGCACCTGAACACCCTGGGGTTCCTGGGCCCTGAGGTGTCCTGCGCCCACTCGGTCTGGCTGACCGACGAAGACATCGACATCATGGCCCAAACAGGCGCCACGGTCTGCCATAACCCCAGTTCCAATCTTCGCCTGAAGAACGGCATCGCCCCGGTTAACGCCATGCTGGCGAAGGGCGTGAACGTTGCCCTGGGGACCGACAGCACCGCGCTCAACGACGACGACGATATGGTCCAGGAGATGCGCCTGGCCGCCAAGCTGCACCGCCAACCCGGACTGGACCAGCCGGGGTTGAACTCCCACCAAGCCCTGCGCCTGGCCACGGCCAACGCGGCCCGGCCCACCTCCCTCCAGGACAAGATCGGGACCCTTGAGCCAGGCCGTTTCGCCGACCTGGTGCTGCTGGACCTGGACGCCATGACCGAGCCCTACATGGACCCCGGTATCGACGTGGTGGACACGCTGCTATACCGGGGCAAGGCGTCCCACGTGGACACGGTGATGATTCAGGGCGAGGTGGTGGTCCGGAACGGGACGTTCATCAAGATGGACAAGGCCGAAGTGCTGAGGGAGATCAAGGAGCAGTTCTCCCGCCCCGTGGAGGGACGGGCGCTGGAGGCCAGGAAACTGGTCCAGGGACTGACTCCGTTCGTTCAGGAGTTCTACAAGGACTGGGGCAAGGCGGAGATCGCGCCCCACTACGGCTACAACAGCCGGGTTTAGGCCG
>JACZYV010000125.1:0-9229 GCA_022570905.1 Chloroflexota bacterium | reverse complement strand
TATCCATGTCGGCATAGGTCAGATTGCGGGCCAAAAGGGTACCTCCTGGGGTGTGGACCGAGTGTTCTATCTGCGCGAAACGGCCGCATTCGAGGTTATCAAGCCCGATAGGCGATGTAAACGGGGCTGCCGGGGTTGAAGGCTGATTTTAGCTGGGGTGATGCTTCATCAACCTAGGCAACTCGCAAGACGTTTTGGAACAGCGAAGTCACAGCAGACCGTGGCGTAGTGGCGCCGATAGGTGTCAAGATCCATTATGTACCGCGGTAACGATGGCTCTTTACCATTTCGCCTGATTGCAGATCTGTCAGTTTAGAAAGTTTATGATGTCCATGGACACAGGAGTGGTCCGTTCGAGATACAACACTGCACCTTTGATGGGCACAATCTCTAAGGTGAATGTTGTTTTAACGCCCAGAGCCGTTTTCAGCGTGTCATTGTCGGTGTCGTGCATACCGGTGTCGAGGTTGATCAACTCAATCCTATACAACTCGCCCTCTTCCAATAGGTTGTCGGAATCGGAGCCGCCGACGGGGGTAATCGTCAGCCCAGTCGTCGAAGAGAACAGCTTGTTCTGGTTTTCGTCGGTGTACCTGATTGTAAGGGAGCCCGGAGTTAGGTCCACAGCCGCTCCTCCAGCCGTCTGGCTAACGTGAAACTCGATGTTCGAAATTGTGCCGGTGGCGCTGGCGGAGTTGGCGGTGCCAATGATCGAACCTTTGAGTTGCATCGAGGCGCGGGTTTGAGCCAGGCCGGCGATGATGGTCTCTCTGGCCTTGTCGCTGGAGAACATACCGGTGGACAATGTCGCGAAGGCGAAAACGGAAGAAACCACCACGAAGGCAATCAACACGATCGCGGTTTCCAGGCCGGTAATGCCCTTCTCGCTGGCCAGCATTTTGGGAATTGATCTGAGGAACTGAGGGAACAATTGCATTTAGTGGTTTATCGATCTAGTCTTTTGGTACTACTGGAAATTTCTAACCCATGTGTTCATCTAGCGTCTCCGTTGAGAGCCCTTAACCTTAAGTGCTTTGAGGGTCATCTCCCTAGGCCCTATTGGTCCTGACCGTTGGCTCCCATAAGGCCGTCAATCGGGGCCATTAAAGCCGCCGTGTCTCAATGTTGGCCAGATTTCGGCATACGCAACGGGGTGGCTCGCCGCTAGATCGAGAATCGCGAAAAACCCCCTGGAATCACCGGGGCTTTGGTGAGTGCTTTCGTGGGGGGCGGCGCCGGTTTGCGGTGGTGGGCGACCAGTTCCGGAGGGGGACTCGGACTAGGTTATCCGTCTAGTTAACTTGTTGGTTGGCGATCGACTCCGCGATGCCGGTGATGGGCATCTGCCGGCGGACGGCATTCGCCAGGCTGTCGGCCCGCAGGTCTTCCAGCTTCAGGTACTGGGCGCCCATGGCCTCGGCCACCGGCTGGACCATGCCCAGTCTGATGTAACCGGACTCGGTGTCCACCACCACGGAAGGTATCTTGTCAGCGCCGATGATTCCCGCCGCCGCGGAGGCTTCGTCCAGCGGCGAGTCGGGCCCTTGGGACACGTTGCCCCGGCCGTCGGAGAGCAGCACCACCAGGGGCAGCACGTCCCGGTCCTTGATCCGCTCCGTCTCGATGACCTCCAGGGCCTTGAACAGACCGGCGCTCAGGGGCGTTCGGCCTCCGGTGGGCATCTCCTCCAGGTGCACCTTGGCCAGGTCGACGCTGTTGGTGGGCGGGAGCATCAAAGTGGCCCTCGTGCCCCGGAATGAGATCATGCCCACCCGGTCGCGCCGTTGGTAGGCGTCCAGCAACAGAGACATGATGGCCCCTTTCACCGCCACCATCCGCCGCTGCGCCCCCATGGAGCCGCTGGCGTCCACCACGAACAACACCAGGCTGCCGGACTTGCTCTCCCTGACTTTTTCGCGTACATCCCATGGTTCGACCAGAATGGCGTTCCCGGAGCCGCTGTCCGCACGGCGGCCCACCTGGTGCGGGGCGGCGGCCCGCAGCGTGGCGTCCAGGGCGAGGCTGGACGCTTTGCCTTGAGGTTGGCGCGAATGCACGTAACGGCCGGCTGATGAGTCGGTGATGGTGACGTTGCGGCGGCCTGAGGCGCGGCGGGAGCGTTTATCGGGCGGCTTCAGGTTAAGTGGCCGCACCGCGAAGGGGTCGCCAACCTCGAACTGCTCTTCCTGGCCCGAAGACCCCGGCCCGGAATCATCGGGTTGAGGGGAATCCGGTTCTTCTGAATCTGAGTCTGGCGGCGTTAAGTCCGAGGGCTCTGAATCGCCCTCTCCTTGGTCTTGGTTTTGAGACCGGTCTGACGGCTCCCGCTGGCGGTCCCGGCCTTGAAAGTCGTCCACCATGGAGTCCAGTTGGCCGGTGTCCAGGTTGGGCTGTTGGAAGGGCTGCCGCCGCTGCCGGTGCAAAAGGGCCAGGTTGGCGGCCTCGCGCACGTCCTCAGCGTTGACCTCGGTCCGGTCCTCATAGGCGGCGATGGTGCTGGCGGTCTTGTACATGACGATGTCGCCGCGCATGCCGTCGATATCGTACTCGGCGCAGATGGAGGTGATGAGCGACAGGATGTCGTCGCTGACCTGGACCTGGGGAAGCAGCGTCTGACTGCGCCGCACTCTCTCGCGCTCGTCCTCTTCCGCCTGCCGCCACTCCTCCATGAACCCTTGTGGGTCTGCCTCATAGGCGATGCGGCGTTTGACCACCTGTTGGCGTTCTTCGAGGGTGAACCGGCTGTCCACCTCCACGGCCAGGCCGAAGCGGTCCAGAAGCTGGGGCCGCAGGTCGCCTTCCTCCGGGTTCATGGTGCCCACCAAGATGAACTCGGAACGGTGGGAGATCGAGATGCCTTCCCGCTCGACATAGTTTCGGCCCATTGCGGCGGCGTCCAGAAGTATGTCCACCAGGTGGTCGTTGAGCAGGTTCACCTCGTCTATATAGAGGATGCCCCGGTGGGTGGCGGCGATGAGTCCGGGCTCAAAAACCCGGTTGCCGGTCTTGATGGCCGCTTCAATGTCCAGCGAGCCCACCAACCGGTCCTCGGTTGCGCCCACGGGCAGGTCAACGATGGGCACTTGGCGGACCACGGTCTGGGCGATATCGTCACCGGGTTCACAGCGGGCGCACAGCCCCTGCCGGTCGTCCGGGCCGCAGTTGTAGGGGCAGCCTTGGACCACCGTGACCGCGGGAAGCAGGGCCGCCAGGGAACGCACCGCCGTGGACTTGGCGGTGCCCTTCTTGCCGCGCACCAAGACCCCGCCGATCTTGGGATTGACGGCGTTAAGGAGCAATGCCCGTTTCATGGCCGTCTGTCCGACGATGGCCGTGAACGGGAACCGGTACTCGGCGTTGGCGGCGGCGGCAGACTGTGTCACGGGTTGACCGGCGCTCCGGTCACGGGATCAAACCGGTTGCCCGCTCTTTCGTCACGCCGTTTGTACCAGTACATCCCGGCGGTTGCTCCGGCGGCCATCAGGGCCCAGGTCAGGAACTGGCCGACCATGGTCAAGGTGCGGAACAACTCCAAGAGGTCTATGGGCACCGGGACCGGGTCGGGATTGGGCGGATGGGCGAAGAACATGACCAGCGCGAAAACCACGTAGGCCAGCGCCGCAACCCCGTACATCTTGAGCCGGGCCTTAGAGTCTTGGATGCGCTGGTTGATGGCGCGGAGTCCAAAGAGAAAGACCCCGACTCCAAGCACCGAGAGAATCATGAACATGGTTTGCAAACCCTGCCGGTAGGTGAGGGTGTCCGATTCTCCCACCCCAGGCGGGTTCAAGGGGTAGCGGATAAATGGGAATAAGGACAGGGCCCAGAACCCCAGGGCGGCGGCGGTTACGGCGATGGCCAGGGGCTTCCAATCGGGCACCAACTTGCGTAGAACGGTGACGGCAGCGGCGAATACTATGCCCAATATGGCGCCGTAGATAGCGGTCCCGATGGCCATACCCCACCGCTGTGCGCCCAAGGATATCAACGGGTCTTCGTCTGGAGCGTTGGGGTTCAGCGCCGCGGCGCGCGCTGCTTCGAAGTCGATGGCCCGTTCGATGACAGGCACCGTAAACAGGTTATGAAAACCACCCACCAGCAGGCCGGCTAACAGGCCGGCCACCAGCCCGATGATCAAGATTCTGGGCATGATTTGACCTCTTTAATAGTCAGTGAAAGTTTGTAAGGTTGCTGAGTGCCGCGGGATGCGGATGCCCAAAGAGGAATACCTGGGGGGCCATCGGAGCACGCGCAACACTAGGGTAAAGGGTGAGACGCCGGGTGAGAATCAGATCGGTTGCTGCGTGGGGCTAGGGGGTTGGTGGGCTTAGTAGACCCGCAGTCTCCGTGATGGAGACTGCGGAATTCTTCTTTTCTCGAGGACCGTTGAATAGCCTGCCGGGAGCGGACTCCTGGCTTAGTGGCACATCAAGGCAACGTGCCGGGCGTGGTGGAAGGCTTCATGGACATAGGCCATGTTGCCGCCTAGGAACGCGCCCTGGGCCGTGCCGTCCACGTAGCCAATGAAATACAAGGCGACGGTAGCCACCAATACGGCGGGAAGCCATCGGGAAGTCTCTCTGTTTGCTATGGACTGCTGAAACATCTGGACCATGTCATCCCCCTCAAGGTTTTTGATATATCGATCACTGATCTGTTGACTCGTAAGTTGGCGGCCGGCGCCACCAAGCTGTGTACGACCGGTTTTCCGCCAGGATTATAGCCCATTGGGCCATAGCCCCTAACAACCTAAGGATTCGATTTTTCGTAGAATGCCTGGCCGGCCATCCAACCGGGCATAAAAAACGCCCGACCGGAGGGGTCAGGCGGAATCATCATAGTGACTCTTACCCCCTTCCGCGAAGGTCTGCAAGTCAAACCGATGGCAGGTCTCCTGGCTTCTGGCAGATACACCCCATTTCGCCTTCCCATCCCGATGAACCGGGACAGTGGCTCCACCCCAAGTGGAAAGCGGGGTTACCAGTTACAGTGGCGGGACCGCGCCGGACTCTCACCGGCTTCCCTTTTCAGTCCCGATTTACCGGGACAACCAAACGGCTTTTCTAGATTGTTAACCGAGAACTCAACCTGGCGGTCAAGCCTCGTGACAAATAATAATACCTTTTGCCGAGTATGGTCAATAGCATTGATAGCTGATTGGACCGACTGCTATTTCTGCGTTGGGAACATCCGCGGCGGGTGGACCCGTGACCGAGGTCAACTGGATTGGCGGGGCCTCTTGACGAACACGATGCCCTCGCGTCCAACGTAACGGTCCCGGAACTCTTCGAATGCCTTCAGCTTTTCGGGCTGAAACTCGGTCCGCTTTTCATCGTCGGTCAGGTTAGGGTTGGGGAAATAGTTGCGGACCAGCGTGTCTTCATATTCCGGTCCGGAGAATCGGACGTAATAAGAGTGCATGTCGCCGTGGCTTTCGGCCTCGACGAACTGGATCCCGGTGACGAGTTCGAGGTCTAAGTGGAAATGCCAGTTGTCGGCCTCGATGGTGACGTATTTGCCCGAGACCTCCGGCTGCTTGATCCCTTTGGAGCTATTCTCGCTGGACACCTTGCTGCCGCCGATCACCCACATCTTCTTGTCGTCTTGGGTCAGTTCACGGAGCAATTCCATCGTTATGTCCACAGGTGGCCTCCTGGTTTTTTGTCTTTAGCTTTGCGGGCCTTCCTGGCGGGCTTCCAGGTCCGCCTCCAGGTCCAGGAACATCTTTTGAAGTTTCTCTTTCATGTCGGGTGGAGGGTTCTCCCACATGCCCCGCTCGATGGCCTCAAGCAGCCGTTCCACGATGTCTCTGAGGGCCCAGGGGTTGCTCTGCTGGAAGAACTCTTGGGTCTCCGGGTCCAACACATACGCCTGGGTGACATTCTCGTACATCCAGTCCTCGATCACCTGGGCGGTGGCGTCGTAGCCGAACATATAGTCCACGGTGGCCGAAAGCTCGAAGGCGCCCTTGTAGCCGTGGCGTTTCATGGAGTCGATCCACTTGGGGTTCACCACCCTGGTGCGGAAGACCCGCCGGGCCTCGTCCTCCAACTTGCGGACCCTGGCGCGGGTCGGGTCTGAGCTGTCCCCGAAGAATTGCTGGGGGTTCTTGCCGGTCAGCGCCCGCACGGTGGCGATCATGCCGCCGTGGTACTGCATGTAATCGTCGCTGTCGAAGATGTCGTGTTCCCGGTTGTCCTGGTTCTTGACCGCCACCACGATCTGGCCGAACCGGCGCCGGAACTGGTCCCTGGCCTGGACGCCGAAGTCCTGGCGGGTGTAGGCGTAGCCGCCCCAGGCGGTGTAGACCTCGGCCAGGTCTTGAACGGTCTCCCAGTTGCGCTCGTCGATCGCCGCCAATATCCCCGCTCCGTAGGTCCCCGGCTTGCTGCCGAAGATGCGGTAAAGCGACGGATCGCTTCCCGAGCCGGCCGGAGACGGACCGGAAGAGGAGTCATCGGCAAGGTTGCTGGCCCGGTCCTCATTGAGGTGCTTGACGATCATGTTGTCCTCGGGCGATTCATCCAACGACGCCACCAACTGCACCGCCTCGTCGATCAGGTCGATCAGATTGGGAAAGGCGTCCCGGAAGAACCCGCTGATCCGCACCGTGACGTCGATCCGGGGGCGGCCCAGGTCCGCCAGCGGTATCACTTCAAGTCCGGTGACGCGGCGGCTCTCTTGCTGCCAGACCGGCTTCACCCCCAGCAGGCTGAATACCTGGGCGATGTCGTCGCCGTGGGTGCGCATGGCTGAGGTGCCCCAGATGACCAGACCCACCATCTCGGGATAACCGCCTTCTTCCTCCAGATACACCTGGAGCAAGGCGTCGGCCAGTCCGACACCCATATCCCAAGCGGTGGGCGAGGGGATGGTCTTGGGGTCCACCGAGTAGAAATTGCGGCCGGTGGGCAGGATGTTGGCCATGCCCCTGGTGGGCGCTCCGCTGGGCCCGGCGGGGACGAACTCGCCGTTCAACCCCCGCAGCAGGTTGCCGATCTCATCGGTGGTCCGCAGCAGAGCGGGGTGCAGGGTATCGGTCACGAAATTCAAAACATGGCTGGTCTGGGCGTCTTTCGAGCCGAGCAACCGCTCTACGGTCCCGGCCACGCCCTCGCTCTTGAACCCTCCGGCGTCCAGCAGCGTGTATGCCGAGCGGGATAGTTCTTCCAGCCGCTCCAGCAGGTCGCCTTGGGTGCGGACCGGCGTGCCGTCGCCGCCGGCCAAAGCCGCGGGTACGGGCTCGGGGGCTGGCAGGGCCGGTTCATCCAACAGGCTGGTGTAATCCAGGCCCATGGCTTCGGCCAAAGACCGTCTCAAACTGGGGATTGCGCCGGTATCCAGCCGGGTCAGGGCGGAAAGAAGCCCGGTCATTTGCTCTCCTTGGGGGACCTCGCCCAAGGTGTGGAGCCCATCTTTTATCTGCGCGTCCTTAAGCTCGCAGAGATAACCGTCTATATGGAGGATGAATCCGCCGAAATCCTCGGGTTGTTCGTCCACTCCCAGGTCCCGGTCCAAGTCGGCCTGGCGCACCATATCCCAGATCTGGCCTTCCAGTATGGGCAGCTTGGCCGGGTCCAGCGTTTGGCACTGGTAGTGCTCGTCCATCAATTGTTCCAGCCGCGCGATGTCGCCGTAGCTGTCGGCGGTGGTCATCGGGGGGATCAGATGGTCGATGATGGTGGCGTGGGCGCGGCGTTTGGCCTGAGCGCCTTCGCCGGGGTTGTTGATGATGAAGGGGTAGAACAGGGGCACGTCTTCAAGGGTCACCTCCGGATAGCAGGCGTTGGAGAGACCGATCCCCTTGCCGGGCAGCCATTCCATGGTGCCGTGCTTGCCCACGTGGACCATGGCGTCGGCCTTGAAAACGTCCCGGACCCAACGGTAATAGGCCACGTAGTGATGGGTTGGGGGCAGGTCCGGGCTGTGGTAGATGGCGATGGGGTTCTCGCCGAAACCCCGGGGCGGCTGCAGGCCCACGAACACGTTGCCCAGGTCGATGCCGGCGATGGCCAGGCTGTCTCCGGTGCGGTACACCTGTCCCGGCGGCTCTCCCCAGGCCTCTGTCAATTCATCTTGGACCTTTTGGGGCATGGCGCCGAACCATTCTTGGTACTGCTTGGCGCTGACGTGTCCCACCGCCAGCCGGAGTTGCTCTTCGGTCAGGGTGTCGGTGTCGTTGCTGCAGCGCTCGATGATCCGGTGGACCAGCTCGTCGCCATCGACTGGGATGTCGGTCACGTGGTAGCCGTCGTTCTTCAGGGCGTTCAGGATATTGATCACCGAGGCCGGAGTGTCCAGGCCAACGGCGTTGCCCACCCTGGCGTCTTTGGTGGGGTAATTGCTGAGGATGATGGCGATGCGCTTCTCGGAGTTTGGCTTGAGCCTGAGCGCGGCCCATTTCACGGAAAGCCGGGCCAGGAAGTCGATGCGGTCGGGGCGGGGCAGGTTCCGCTGCAGCCGGGCGTCCATCTTCCCGTGGCGGCCGTTCGACTCGGAAGAGACCTCTTCTTTAAAAGAGATGGGGACGGTGATGATGCGCCCGTCAAACTCGGGCAGGGCCACGCTCATGGCGGTGTCGATGGGTCCCAGGCCCAGAGAGCTTTCTTCCCAGTCGGTCTCTTTGCCCGTGCTGAAGATGCCCTGGATTATGGGGACGTTAAGTTTGTCCAGATAATCAACCTGGGGCCCGGTGGCGAAGGTTGCGCCGTCCTGGTGCAGGTCGGTCATGGACATGCCCATGGTGTTGACGATCAGGTGGACCCGCGCATCGCCGTTGGAGTCGCAGAGGATCTCGGAAAAGGTCCGGTTGAGCTGCCCGTCGCCCTCGGGGTTGTGCTTCAGACTGAAGGAGTAGACCGGCAGCACGTTGGCCCCCAACTCCTCTAGCCGCCGGACCAGGGCGTCGATGGTCTGCAGATTCCCGCTCATCCAATGGGCCCGGTAGAAAAGGACCGCCACACTGGGGCGGCCGGGCTGGAACCGGCGCCGAACGAAATCTTGGGCGTCCATGCCGTCCGGTTCATCGGGGTGGTATACGCCCTCCCAGGGCACCTCCGCGGGGGCTTCGTGGCCGTACTCGGAACCCAGGTACGAATCGCTGAGAAAGAGAAACAGGTTCTGAAAATTGGTCACGCCGCCCCGGATGAGATAAGAGAAAACTGCGTCGAGTTCCGAGGGTGGAACATTGCAGGCGGTGGCCAACACCTGGTCCCATTCTTGGGGGCCG
>JACZYV010000124.1:0-9295 GCA_022570905.1 Chloroflexota bacterium | reverse complement strand
GGTTATCTAGCAACGAGATTCTTTCCCGACTGGCCGGGACTTCAGAATGACAAGGGTCGACGGCTGCCAAAGGCTGACGGCTGACTGCTCGGGGCTGACCGCTTTAAAGCCCGTGCTTGGACTCGTAGGCCGCGATATCGTTCTCCAGGCGTAGGGTGAGGCCGATGTCGTCCAGGCCGTTGACCAGGGCGTCTTTGCGGGCGGGGTCGATCTCGAAGGATATGGATATCTCCTCGCTCTCGTCCCAGACCCGTTGGCTAACCAAGTCGATATTCAACTCGATGCCTGGGTCGGACTCGGCCTTATCCATGATCTGCCGCACCTGCTCTTCGGGCAGTATCAGGGGCAGCACGCCGTTCTTGAAGCAGTTGTTGTAGAAGATGTCGGCGAAACTGGTGGAGATGATGCACTTGATCCCGTAATCCCGGAGCGCCCATGGTGCATGCTCCCTGGACGAACCGCACCCGAAGTTGGGTCCGGCCACCAGGACGTGGGCGTTCTTGTAGGGCGGTTTATTCAAAACGAAGTCTTGGTTGGGGCTGCCGTCGGTGTTGTACCGCCACGACGAGAACAGGGCGTCCTCAAAGCCGCTGCGTTCGATGCTTTTCAGGAACACCGCCGGGATGATCTGGTCGGTGTCGATGTTAACGCGGTCGATGGGGGCGACCACGCCGGTTAGTGTCGTGAAGGGGTCCATGGTTAATCTCCCGTTGATCTGCCGGGTGTTTGGGCGCTAATCTCTGGGCGCTTAAAGGTCTCTAACGTCGACGAAGTGGCCGGCGATGGCCGCCGCAGCCGCCATGGCGGGGCTGACCAGGTGAGTCCGGCCGCCCTTGCCCTGCCGCCCTTCAAAGTTGCGGTTGGAGGTGGAGGCGCAGCGCTCTCCCGGCGCGAGGATGTCGGGGTTCATTCCCAGACACATGGAGCAGCCGGCGATCCGCCAGTCGAGGCCCGCTTCCTGGAATATCTTGTCCAGGCCCTCTTCCTCGGCCTCTTTCTTGATCTTGGCCGAACCGGGCACCACCATGGCGTAAACGTCGTCGTGGACCTTCTTGCCCTTGACCACCTCGGCGGCGGCCCTCAGGTCTTCCAGCCGGGCGTTGGTGCAGGCGCCCACGAAGATGCGGTTGATCTTGATGTCCTTAATGGCCATGCCGGGCTTAAGGTCCATGTATTGCAGGGCGCGGACGGTAGCCTCCCGCTCGGCTTCGTCGTCCATGTCCGCCGGGTCCGGTATCTTGCCTGAGATGGGAACGACCATGCCGGGATTGGTCCCCCAGGTCACGTGGGGCTCCAACTGGGCTGCGTCGAGCTCAACCACTTTGTCATATTTGGCGCCGGCGTCGCTGGGCAAGGCCTTCCACCGCTCCACCGCGGCGTCGAAGTCGGCGCCTTGGGGAGCGAACTGGCGGCCGCGCAGGTAATCGAAAGTAGTTTGGTCGGGGGCGATCATGCCGGCCCGCGCCCCAGCTTCGATGCTCATGTTGCAGACCGTCATCCGGCCGTCCATGGACAGGGCGCGGATGGCCTCGCCGGTGTATTCGATGACGTGGCCCACGCCGCCGTTGACGCCGATCTTGCCGATGATCGCCAGGATGATGTCCTTGGCGGTGACGCCCTTGGGCAACTGCCCGTTGACCCGGATTTCCATGGTGTCGGGTTTGAACGCACGCAGGGTCTGGGTGGCCAGCACGTGTTCCACCTCTGAGGTGCCGATGCCGATGGCGAAAGCGCCCAAGGCCCCGTGGGTTGAGGTATGGCTGTCGCCGCAGACCACGGTCTTGCCCGGCTGGGTATAGCCAAGGTCCGGGCCGATTATATGGACGATGCCCTGCAGGGGACTGAACCGGTCATACAGCGTGACGCCGAACTCAGCGCAGTTGCGGTCTAGCGCGTCCAGTTGTTTTTTGGAGATCTCGTCCGTGACCGGAAGGGCCAGGTCCCAGGTGGGTGTATTGTGGTCGGCGGTGGCAACGGTCAGGTCGAGACGCCGCACCTTCCGCCCGGCGTCCCTGAGACCGTCAAACGCCTGGGCGGAGGTTACTTCGTGGACCAGGTGCAGGTCGACGTAGAGCACTGCGGGCTCGCCCGGTTCCTGCGAAACCACATGGTCGTCCCAGATTTTCTCGAACATGGTCTTGGGAGGCATTTAGGTCTTCCTTAGAAAATCAGATTCTGGTCCTGTCCCCCAGTCCTTCCAAGACTTGGAAGGACCGCATTCAAAACCCACTTCCCACGCCTAAACCGGGCGACGAAAACCGGGCCGTATTATAGCACCATGTGGGACGGATACCACGCCCGGTCCAGTCTGCGCCGCTGCCCTCGTTGTGGGTAGAGGTGACAATGGGTTAGACAGGTCAACCCGTATTTCCTGCTAAGGTTAAAGGTGTGCCACGAAAAATCCGCCGAATCAAACTGATCATGGTTTCTTATTAACCGATGCGCGGCATATCTGCGGTAATCCCTTCGTATAGTTTAATATCTGGGATGAATCGCATAACAGTTCTTGAGGCATCTGATGGGTGCGCCGCAGGGCAATTGACGAGCCTGGGATGCCGATTTATAATCCGAGCTCTCCCAGGGCCGCACGTTTAGCGAAATCAGTTTTTTCTTGGAATCCGAATCCAACCACTCTCGTATAGGACGATGAGTTGCTTGGATCCAGGAGCCCATACATAGGGCGTGTCCGTTAACGCCGGCATTTGACTATGGCTTCCAACCCACCTGAACCAAAATCGCCGACCGTGAGAACCGGCCGGGTTTTTTATGGTTGGCGGGTCCTTTCTGTAACAACTCCCCTCTATGCCCTGGCCAGCGGCGCCTACGTTAGCGGATTCAGTTTCTACTTTCTTCCCGTTACCAGAGACCTGGGTTTAAGCCGGACCTCCATTTCGCTGGCATTGGGTTTAGCGCGCCTAGCCGGGGGAATTCAGGCCCCATTCGCCGGCTATCTGATCGACAAAGCAGGTCCCAGGCAAATGATTGCCGCCAGCGGCGCCTTGGCGGGGCTTGGATTCATCTTGCTCGCCTTCACGCAGAATTACCTTTCGTTTGTCTTGGTGTACGTCGGTCTCATTGCGATCGGCATCAGCGGAGGCTTTGATCAGGGAATCATCGCGGACAATGTGCGACCGGCGGGGACTCGCTTTGGGGATTAGTCAGCAAATCCCAGCTGGCTCGGAACCGCAATCCAGCCGCAAATTCTACGGCTGGTGGTTGGTGGGCTTCTCACTCCTGATCAACACCGCCGCCAGCGGACCGATCTGGGGCGCCACGGGGGTTTGGGTGAGGGCGCTTGAGCTGCAGTTTGCTTGGAGCCGCGCCCAATTGACCGGTGCTTTTTCGATAGCGCAGGTTCAGGGGAGCCTCATCGGGCCATTTGTCGGGTACATGATCGATCGGGTCGGAGCCAGGCGCATGGTCTTGCTCGGCCTTCTTTTGATTGGCATCGGATTTATCCTCTTTAGCTCCACCACGAATCTCGTGGTCTTTTATCTTTCTTTTGCGGTGCTGATGGTGGGCTCGTCGGCTGGGGCCTGGCTTCCATTGATGACTGCCTTGAACCGGTGGTTTCACCGTCGCCGAGGCAGCGCCATGGGCATTGCCGGTTCAGGTTATTTCCTAGGCGGAGTGATCGCGGCGCCAATCCTAGCGTGGTTGGTAGACCCGGACCATCTTGGTTGGCGCGCCACGGCGTTCTGGATCGGAGTGCTATTTTTGATAGCGGCGTGGCCGGCGTCGCGGTTGATTAGAAACAATCCGGAGCAGTACGGGCAGCTTCCCGACGGTGACAGCGTGCCCGCCGTTGCCGATGGCGGCGTGGGTCGCCACGCCGCACCAAACGCGGCCCATGAGGTTCGGCCATTGGAAGGCTTCACCGTGCGCCAGGCGTTGCGCACCCGCGCCTTCTGGTTTATCACCTTCGGCCATGCCCTGTCGTCGATGCTCATCGCAACCATGACCGTGCATATGGTCCCCATGCTCACGGACCAAGGACTATCTCTCCAAATGGCCGCAAGTGCATGGGCCACGATGATGGCGGTTGGTTTCGCGTTTCAATTGATCGGCGGATTTGTCGGGGACCGCGTTCCAAAGAACCTCGCCATCGCATTTTTCTCAGCGGTTCAAGCCGGCGGTTTCGCCATGGCGGTATTGGTTGACGGCACCGCCATGGCATTCGTGTTCGCCGCTGTTTATGGCGTTGGCGTGGGAGGCCGTAATCCCTTAACCATCTCTATCAGGGGAGATTATTTCGGGGAGAGGGCATTCGCCACCATTACTGGGCTTTCCATGGCGCCGCTGTACGGGTTTATGGTGGTAGCTCCTTTGTTCGCGGCCTTCATGTTCGATACGCGGGGCAGTTACACCTTTCCTATCTTGATCCTGGCAGTTCTGGGCGTTATCGGCGCGGTCTTGTTCGTCTTCGCCAAAAAACCGGATCCGGCCAAAAATCTGGGGCGGCCGTAAGTGTTGGAGAGCGCAGCGTGAGCGGCGCTTCCACTCGGGTCCAAGCCGCCGCGGCCCGAATCGGACGATCCTGCGACGCTCTCAGGCGCCTGGGATCAACCCAACGCGGGTCTAACCCTGGCTGCCGGGACACATGCGAAGTAAGTTGTTACGATCTATGCCCATTTATGTCTGCCGCCTCGATCAGCCGTTTTTGGCGCGACGGAAAAGTCCCTTGGACCCTTGGAATTTGTCCGTGAATTTGTCATGACCGGATCAAGAGACCTTGAGATAGATTCAGAAGCCTCCGGATATCCGAGGTACCGGTTTGTCATCGGAGGCTTGATCCTGTTTGCTCATTTCTCCGTTGGAATCAATTTTTTTGTCGTTGCGCCTCTTTTACAGCTTATCATCGATGACTTTGGAGTGAACCGCGCTACCGCCAGCCTTCTGATAGCGCTGGCGTTGCTGGTCCACTCTTTCTTTGGGCTGCCCGGAGGGATCCTAGCCACCCGTTTCGGCCTGAAACGGATGTATTTTCTAAGCTGGCTCATGGTTGGCCTGCCGGTCTTGTCGGCGGTGGCGCCCAATTTTGGGACCCTGCTAGCGCTGCGGTTGGTCTATGGCGTCGGCTTCGGCGCCATCTTCCCGGCCACGGGGCCGCTGCTGATGCAATGGTTTCGGCCCAGGGAAATCACCATCATGAACGGTTTGGATATCGCCGCTCTGAGCTTGGGGGTGGGCATTTCGGTTTCCGTGGCGGCGCCCCTCGCGAATGCGGTGGGCTGGCAGAACACGTTGAGCGTGTTTGGCGGCATTGCGTTGTTGGGGGCCGTCGCATGGGGCGTCTTCGGCCGGGTCGAATCCGGCACGGCGGCTCGCGGGGCGGGAATACAGCTAAACGAAGTCTGGGGCATTCTACGCAACCGGACAATATTGCTTTTGGTGGCCGCGGATGCTCTAGTCTTCATGCAATACACGGCTCTCACCACTTGGTTGCCAACCTTCTATCACGAGGTCCGGGGAATGTCATTTATCCAGTCCGGATTTGTTACCGGGCTGCTTCCCCTCGTGGGTGTGTTCGCAGTTTTGGCAGGCGGATTTCTTCCACTCAGATTCGCATCAAAGAAGCCATTTTTCATCGTGCCCGGGATTCTGCTGGGGCTTGGCGGCTTGGGCTCTTTCCTGATCGATGGCTCATTCGGCATCTACGTTTCAATCGTACTGTTGGGCATAGGGTCGTGGTCGTACGCGCCCACTCTTCTTTCCCTGCCCATGGAGCTACCGGACATGACCCCGGAAAAGGTTGCGGTGGTCTGGGGAACATTTGTCACGGTATCCGGATTCGGGATGTTTGTATCGCCCATCGTGGTGGGCGCGATGCGGGATGCCTCGGGCGGCTTCATGCCGGGGTTTCTGATATTCGCCGTGGGAGCGTGGTTCTTGGTGATTGCCGGTGTCTTAATGCCCGAGACCCGAGCCAAAAGCCACGTCTGAAATCGGCGCTTGGGGAAGGCTGCGAATCCGGCTGGAAGACATCCTTCTGAGCCGGGACAATACTCGTCGAAAGCAATTTGTTGCTGGGCCTCTGATTCGCCCTTCCAGGGCTTTGCGATCAACGCGATGAACGGGGCATTGCACCGGCTCTAAACTGCGGACCGCCCGCCAGCCATAAATTTTTCATCAGGCTACAACGTTGGCGGCAACGCCGCGTAGACTGGGTTAATGTTACACTGGCCCTACGCCCAAACAGCGGGCACGATCGTCGGGTCATCGCCGCCGTATCTGCCAGCAATGGGGCCTCTGACACCCGCATCCAGAGCGGTTATTTGTACCAATTTCCGTGAGAACCGGCCCGTCGGCCGCGAGCTGACGCCGGACGCCCACGCCTGATGACGACGGAGGAAGATTGCGATGCCCGCATCTGAAGCGGTAGTCCTGCCCGAAACGGCCCGTCCCAGCAAATACCGCATCAAGCTCCAGCCCGACCTAAAAAATTTCACCTTCAGCGGCGAGCAAAGCGTGGACCTACAGGTCTTGGAAGCAACTTCCATCATCGTGCTCAACTCGGTGGACCTGGAGATCAGCGCGGCCACCCTTCACACCAACGGGACGGCGCTGTCCAGCCGCTCCATAACCCTGGATAAAGAAGCCGAGACGGCGACGTTGGACTTCGGGGAAACCGTCCAGCCCGGCGAAGCCCGGTTGGACATGGTTTTCACCGGAGAGCTGAACGACAAATTGGTGGGTTTCTACCGGTCTGAGTACACCTCCCAGGACGGGGAGACCCGCTACCTGGCCACAACCCAATTCGAGGCCACCGACGCCCGCCGCGCCTTCCCCTGTTGGGACGAGCCGGCCAAGAAGGCGACCTTTGAAGTGACACTGGTGTTCTCGGACGAATACCAGGCCGTCTCCAACACCCCGGTGGTGGAGGAAAGCGTCCCCGGTCCCGGACTGAAGTCGGTCCGGTTCGCCGAGACCCCTGTTATGTCAACTTATCTGCTGGTCTTCATCGTCGGCAATCTGGTCTCGATAGAACAGCAGGCCGACAGCGGCACCAAGATCGGAGTTTGGACCACTCCGGGCAAGGAGAACCAGGCCGGCTTCGCCCTGGACACCTCGGTAAAGCTGCTGGGCTACTTCAACGAGTATTTCGGCATCCCTTACCCCTTGGCCAAACTGGACCACATCGCCATCCCCGACTTCGCCGCCGGCGCCATGGAGAATTGGGGCGCGGTCACCTACCGGGAGACGGCCCTCCTGGTCGACCCGGACAACTCTTCGGCCGGCACCCGCCAGCGGGTCGCTGAAGTCATCGCCCACGAGATGGCCCACATGTGGTTCGGCGACCTGGTGACCATGGAATGGTGGGACGACCTGTGGCTGAACGAGAGCTTCGCGTCGTGGATGGGCAACAAGGCGGTCGACTGGCTCTACCCCGAGTGGGAGATGTGGACCCAGTTCGTGAACATGGACACCAACCGGGCGCTTAGCCTGGACGGCCTGAAGAACTCCCATCCCATCGAGCAGGCGGTCAAGAACCCCGCCGAGGTCAGCCAGCTCTTCGACGCCATCAGCTACAGCAAAGGCGCGTCGGTGATCAGGATGCTGGAGAACTTCCTCGGTGAGGAAACCTTCCGCAAGGGCCTGAACCGGTATCTGTCGGGCCACATGTACGGAAACGCCCGGACCCAGGACCTTTGGTCGGCCCTGGAGACGGAATCGGGCCAGCCGGTCACCGCCATCATGGACTCTTGGGTGAAGCAGATGGGGTACCCGGTGCTGCAGGTGGAATCGGACCGCAGCGGCGGCCAGACCCGGCTATCCATAACCCAAGAGCGTTTCGTCTACGACCGTTTGCTGGGCGAAAGCGGACCGGACCCGGACCCCGGCAATGAGGTCTGGCGGGTGCCGGTCAGCGCCAGCCAAGGCGGGCAGGAATCCGGGATCACCGTGATGGACGGACGGCAGACCCAACTGGATGTTCCAGGAAGCGGCAGTGAATGGGTAAAATTAAACCCCCTGCAGACCGGCTTCTTCCGGGTGAACTACAGCGCTGAAGACTGGCAACGGCTGGTCCCGGCGATCGAGTCATTGGAACTGCATGCCACCGACCGCCTGGGGGTCCAGAACGACGCCTACGCCCTGTCCCGGGCCGGGCTTTTGCCGGTAACCCAGTTCCTCACCCTGGCCCAGGCGTACCGGAACGAGAGCGACGCCTCGGTGTGGAGCGACTTGGCCAGCAACCTGAGGGACATCGAGCAGTTGATCGCCGGCGAGCCGGTGCACCCGGCGTACCAGAGATTCGCCCGCGATATCTTCGGCCCGGCGGCGCGGAAGGCCGGATGGGAACCCAAGTCCGGCGAGGGTCATCTGGACGCCCTGCTCCGTTCCACGGTCCTGAGCCAGGCCGGCAGCTACCATGACCCGGATATAACGGCCCAAGCGACCCAGCGTTTCCAAAACTACCTTGAGGACCGGGAGACGTTGGCGCCCGACCTCCGCGGCGTGGTCTTCGCCTTGGCGGCCCAGTCCGGCGGCAAGGACGTCTACGACCAGATCTGGAGCCTGGAGGGCGAGACCGACCTGGCCGAGGAGAAGATACGGCTCCTGATGTCTTTATCCCGGTTCCAACAGCCGGAACTGCTGAACGCAGCCCTGGAGGACTCTCTGTCTTCCAAGGTCCGGTCCCAAGACACCATCACCCTGGTGGCCGGTGTGGCCGCCAACCCCAAGGGCCGCGACCTGGCCTGGGAGTTTGTAAAGGCCAACTGGGGCGAGTTCGACCGGCGCTACGGCGGCGGCGGGTTCGGCCTCATGCGGTTGGTTTCCATCTGCAGCCATTTCAATTCCCAGGAGAAGGCCGACGACGTGGACAGCTTCTTCGCCGAGCACCCGGCCCCCGCCGCCGAGCGGACCATCCGCCAGGCCCTGGAACGGGTGCGCCTCAACATCAAGTGGCTGGAGCTGAACCGGCAGGAACTGACCGATTGGTTCGCGGGGTAGGAAAAACCCCGGATGATTGAGTAATCGACATTGGCCAAGATTAAATTACCGGCAGACTCCAAGGCCTACGGGGAACTAGCGTTCCGCGAGAAAGCGAAATGGCACCGCCGCAAGGCGAGGATGAGCCTCTCGCGTAAGCTGGAAGTGCTCGACCGGTTGCGGGAACGGGGCCGGGAGCTTGCCAAGTTGTCACGGACCTGAGCTGTTTAACAGACTCTCAAGCCCGCGCAACTAGTCTTTTGGTTCCATCATCCCTGGCCCGGTGCTACAATCGTAGGCGTAACGCAGTCGAATCACGTGCAACCTCTGAACATATATGTCAACTAATTCCCGTATTGAT
>JACZYV010000123.1:0-9347 GCA_022570905.1 Chloroflexota bacterium | reverse complement strand
TGAATCCGTATATGTTCCGTTATGAGTCCCGGCCCAAAGACCTAGTCATTGTACGGCCATCCTTCGCTCAAAACGGGCCGTGCCCGCCTCACTCGCGTTTGGCGAACGACTCTTGGACCTCGGCCACCACCTGGCCATCCTGATTACTAAACGTGGTCTCCCAAACGATGAACACCATGGTGCCGGAGCGCCCCGTCTTGGTGTAGACATCTTTAAGATGGGACGACGCGGTCAGACGGTCACCGGCGTAGACCGGAGCTTTGGGCTCGACCCGCTGTCCGGCGTGCATCTGGGTCCGGCCGAACTTGACCTTCACATCGGGCAGCGAAACTTGGCGGACCAGGATGCAACACAGGGTCGGTGGCGCGATTCTGCCCCGGTATCCGGCTTCCCGGGCCCCTTCATCGGAAAGGAATGCAGGACCGGTCTCCCCGGTGCTGCTGTTGGCCCGGTCAATGATTTCGTCGGTGATCTCGAAAGGACCAGCCTTGTGCTCCACTCCATACAGAGACCGGTCGTATTCCAATTCCATGGCCATGGGTCAGTCTCCTTAAGATCCAGAAGCGCCGTTCACGATGTCTTTCAGCCAAACGGGCTGGAACGCTTTGCCAAGGAGGGCATCAACCAGATTGCTCTCGTTCCTGATGTCCGCCTCGAAGTCGGTCATGCAGGTGGCGATGTGGCTGGTCAGGTGGGCGTCGCTGCCGCCGATGCCAAGAAGGTTATGACTCTGGCAGAGTTCGTCCGCGCGCTCGTTCTCGCCTTGGCGGCTCCCACCGTTTAAACGCTCAACAATCTCCACATCGTCAAAGGATTCTCCTTGGGCGATGTAGTCGGTGAGGCCGATGCCGAAACGGCCGGGGTGAGCAGGGAGGGCGATGGCGTCGTGCCGACGGGCTGCCTGCATCAGAGCTCTGGCGTCCATGCGCACGTCTGAGAAGTCAATCTCCCGCGTCAGGGCCGGAGTGACGCCATAAACTAGGAAGTGCCCGTAACGGGTGTCCAGCTCTGAGCCCTTGAGCACCAACACGTTATATTGGCTTGCCAGGGCGGAATAGTCTTTGTCAAAGTCGAATTTTCGGTGCTCGGTGAGCACGATGCCATCGACGGTGTGGCCCCTCTTCCGGAGCACCTGGATCCATTTCACGTACTGCTCAACCGTGGCTCTGGAGTCGTCCGAGGACACGGAATGGCTGTGCATATCGAGGTACAAACTTAGGAGGTTCCCCCGTTACTGGAGTGGCCCGGACCCGTGCAACCACCGTCCAAGGCGGTTGTAAAACGCGGATCGAAGGGCGGACAGTGACCTGCGTCAATAATAATAGGTGCCGCAAGAATCAGCAACCGCTCCGCCGGATTCCGCATCTCCGGTGATTCGGGTTGCGGAGGCGCAGGCCGCGATGGAGGCGTGAGGGCGGCGTGAGGACGGATGGAGGGACCTGGCAGACCTATAAGCCGGGTTCTGTACCCCTCCCAAATAGGAAGGGCGGTGACCATCTATCTAGCCCTTCCACCGGCGATTAAGCCGACGGAATTCCGCTTTTGGCGGAGCGGCGTTACCGCCGCGGTCAAGCAGCCAACCCGGGGACGGGCCGGGCGCCTATGTCCCCCTATTCGGCCTTGCTCCAGGTGGGGTTTAGCCGCCGCTGCGTCACCGCAGACGGCCGGACGCTCTTACCGTCCGATTTCACCCTTATCCCGACGAGTCGGGACGGTATGTTTCTGTGCCACTTTCCGTTCCCGACGACGTCGGGACCTGGGAGTTACCCAGCACCCTGCCCAGAGGAGCCCGGACTTTCCTCCCTCCCGATTGATCGGGACGGCGGTCACCCGGTCTGCATGACCCTCCGATTCGCACTCTAGCATAGGCCCTATTGAGGGTCAAACGAAGAGAGTTCCGCGACGAAAATCCGGCTATTGGCGGACATGAAAAATGGCCGGTTAACCGGCCATTTACATTACATGATTCGGATTCGGCTTTGGGAAGTTAACTTAGAAAGAGCATCCGGCCGCAACTGCTGCAAAGGACTACCTGTTGGCCGTTGCGGACCCGCTGCTGTTGATGGGTGGGCAGGGACATCCGGCAACCCTGGCAGAGACCACGTTGCACCCTGGCGACCGCCAGCCCGCCTTTGGACTTTCTAAGCGCCTCGTAATGCTGGAGCGATGTCGGGTCCAGAACGTCGGTCAACTTCGAACGCTGGCCTTCAAACCCCGTCCGTTCTGCCTTCAGTTCTTTGATGACTCTCTGCAATTCGGCTTGGCGTTTCTTCCAAGCCGCCTTGGCTTCGCCGAGTTTGCTTTCCAGTTCGTTCTTCTTGCTTTGCGCTTCTTCGATCTTAACGGTGATCTCTGAAAGGGCTGTCTCTTTCTGTTCGATCAAGTGCAGGACGTTGGAGGCTTCGCGTTCCAGGCTTTCCAGGTCTCGGGGATTGGTGATCTCTCCGCCGTATAGCTGAGAGTTGAGGCTTTCAGATCTTTCTTTCTGGGATGCCGCTTCTAATTTTGAGGCCTTTTGCTGGAGTTGGGTTTCCACCAGCCATTCGGCGTCCTTTTCCAGTTCGGATTCAAGATTCCCTATTGTGTTCCCGTTGCTCAGTTCGTGTTCTGCTTTGTCATGCTCGTTTTGGACACGGTCCAGAATTATGTCCAATTCCTGTAGCGCAAACATCTGCCTAACGGTAGTCATTGATGCCGTCCTCGCAAGAATACCAACAGTCCCATCGTCACACCCCATCCGATTCTAGGAACGGAACGCCATATTGTCAAATGCGGCGGACCTGGCCTGCGGCGCGGCCATCTTTGGAAACCTGCTGGAGAGGCCGTCAATCTCGTTCTGGCGCCCCTTGTTTCTTGGCCCTTTTAGCCAACATAATCTCTGGTGTCAGATTTTGGATGGAAACCGCCATTTGTCTGCGGATGTCCGGCGAACTCCAAATGAGAAAGTGAGATGAGGATACTTCATTTTTCCGACCTGCATATCGGCGTGGAGAACTACGGCCGGACAGACCCCGAAACGGGGCTATCCACCCGGCTGGGAGATTTTCTCGATTCCCTGGACCAGGTTGTGGAGTTTGCCCTGAACGAAGGCGTTGATCTGGTGTTGCTGGCCGGCGACGCCTACAAGGGCCGGGACCCGACCCAGACTCACCAGCGGGAATTCGCCAAACGGCTGAACCGTCTGTCCCGCGCCGGGATCCCAATTTTTTTGTTGGTGGGTAACCACGACCTGCCCGCGGCTTCCAGCCGGGCCACGGCGGTGGACATCTTTCCCACTCTGGAAGTCGCCAATATCTACGTGGGCGCCAATCTGGAGACGTATAACGTGGCCACGCCGTCGGGGCCTTTGCAGGTCCTGGCCGTTCCGTGGCCAAGGCGCAGCGCCATCCTCAGCCGTGAGGAATCCCGTGGTCTGTCGATCGAACAGGTGCGGCAGGCCCTGGAAGAGCGGTTGACCGAAGGGATCGAGAGAACGGCCAAGGAATTGGACCCGAATGTGCCGGCGATCCTCACCGGGCATGTAACGGTGAACGGCGCCACCGTCGGCACGGAACGCTCCATGATGTTGGGACAAGACCACGTGCTTTTGGTCAGCGCGTTGGACCGGCCGGAGGTCGAATACGTCGCATTGGGTCACATCCACAAACATCAGATCTTGCGTCTCGACCCGCCCATGGTGGTCTACTCTGGAAGCCTGCAAAGGGTGGACTTTAGCGAGGAAGGCGACGAAAAAGGATTTTGCGTCGTGGACCTTGACCCGGCCGCGCCCCAGGGCCGGCGGATGACCAATTTCGAGTTCCATAAGTTGAAAGCCCGGAATTTCGTCACGGTGGACGTATCGGTGGAACCCCAAGACGTCGACCCCACGGCTACGGTGGTCCGCGCCATCGCCCGCAAGGACATAGCCGATTCGGTGGTCCGGGTGCGCATCTCCCTGGCGGCGGAGACCGACGCACATCTGAGTGAGACGGAGATTCGCGCGGCGTTGGAACCGGCCCACTTCATAGCTTCCATCTCCCGGGAGGTGACCGGGGCCCGGCGGACCCGCATATCTCCATCCGAGGGCGAGGACCTACAGCCGATGCAGGCCCTGGGGCTCTACCTGGACAGCAGGAAGATAGAGGGCGAACGCCGGGATAAGATCATGAGGAAGGCCGAGGAACTGATCGAACTGGACTCAGCTGAACCGGAAGAGGCCGCGTAGAGTGAGACGGCCGGGCGCCGGCTGCGCCGCCTTAGACTAGTTTGCGGGCCAATGTATGGCTGCCGTCAACCAGGTCCTTGAATACTTCTTGGACCGTCAAGATCTCTGAGATCAGTCCGGCTCCCGCGCCGGTATAGGCGATACTGGATTCGAAGTCGCCATCGAGGAAAGCCGCTCTGGTCCGGTCGATGCCCAGTTCCTGTTCCCAGGCGGCTGGGTCGTCGCCGCTGTCCAAGCCGGATTCCTTCATCTGCATGGCGATGCCCTGCTTGAGGATCCTGGTCGGCCATTTGTCTCCACCCACCACAATGGTCCCGCTGTCGATGGCCGCCACCACCGCCGTCTTGTAAATCTGATGGGAGATGCATTCTTTGGTTGCAACGAACCGGGAGCCCATCTGTACGCCCATGGCGCCCAGGGCCGTCGCGGCCACGTAGCCGCGAGCGTCGACGATACCGCCGGAGGCGATCACCGGGATGGCGATGGACCCGACCACCTGGGGTACCAATACCATGGTGGAAACCTTGTCGACGCCGCGCAGGCCGCCGCCTTCAAAGCCTTCGGCGATGACCATGTCCACTCCCTGGGCCTCCGCTCCGCGGGCGTGCCGCACCGTCGTGACCTGGTGGATGACCGTCATGTTGTGCTCTTTCAGCGCGCCGGTGAACAGCGCCGGGCTACCTCCGTAGGTGATGGCGATGTTGATGCCCTCTTGGGCCGCGGCCTCGATCAATTGCTCTATCTGAGGGTGCGGCAGGTAGAACGAAACGCCGAAGGGCTTTTGAGTCAGACGCTGGACCCGTCGAATCACCGCGTGGAGATCGGCCACCGGGTCGCCGCCCGGTTCAACCCCGGACGTGGGGTGCAATACCCCCAACCCACCGGCGTTGGAAACGGCCGCGACCAATTCTGGGTTGGACACCCAGGGTAGTCCCGCCTGCAGGACCGGATAGGAGATCCCTAATGCGGTGCTAACCGGGGTGCGTTTCATCTGATAATTACCTTACCAATTTCCGTAGACGTTCTGGCGCTTTTTTGCGCGGCACCGGTCTGGAAAACCTGTGCCTGAGCGCGGGTCCGTAGCCAGTTTTACCGGTCCTAATCCGACCGGTCGCGAAGTCTGACCGATTGTACGGCCACGCCTAATTGGTGTCAACTGATTTCGGATACAGCCCCTGCCCTGTTCGGTCCCAAGGGTATTGGGGTTTTGAGTAATTTCAGGCCTGCGCAGGTTGCTTGGCTATCAGGACTCGGCTTGCTCAGGTTGCTTGGCTAGAGGATAATACGGCCCCAACAACGGCTGCTACCAATGCGGCCGCCTCGGCGTCCAAGCAGGCTGTGACGAATGGGAGCGAATGTAAATGTTGACTCGAGACGACAATGAAACACTGACTCGAACGGACCAGGGGTCGCCCATGGGCGATGTCATGCGGCGTTACTGGCTGCCCGCGTTGCTGTCCAACGAGCTTCCGGAGCCCGACTGCCCGCCGGTGCGGGTGCGGCTTCTGGGCGAGCGATTGGTGGCCTTCCGGGACACCCAGGGGCGTATCGGGCTCTTGAGCGAGATCTGCCCCCACCGGAGGACCTCCCTGTTCTTTGGACGCAACGAGGAGGGCGGTCTTCGCTGCGTGTACCACGGCTGGAAATTCGATGTGGCCGGCAATTGCCTGGACATGATGAACGAACCACCGGACAGCGAATATCCCAGCAAGATAAAAACCACGTCATACCCGGTCGTCGAGATGGGAGACCTGATCTGGGCATACCTGGGCCCGGCGGAGAAGCAACCGCCCCATCCCAAGTTTGAATGGACCCAGGTGCCGGAGAGCCACCGGCTGGTGACCAAGAACTGGCAGGAATGTAACTGGCTCCAGGGGCTGGAAGGGGGTATCGATACCGCCCACGCCCCAATCCTGCACCGGCGCATCAGCGAGGCCACTTCCCGGCCGGGCATCTCCATCAACACCGACCTGATCAAGAGCGAGGCCCCCCAACTGGACGTAGACCGTACCGACTACGGGTACCGCTATGCCGGCATACGTTCTCTGGGCGACCGGGGTAATCTGATCCGCAGCTATCATTATGTGATGCCTTTTCACCAGTTGCGCCCCCTTCAGTTCGGGGCATATGGCCAAGAACCGCGCCAACTGATCGCCGGACACATCTGGGTGCCCATGGATGACGAGAACTGCATGGTCTACAACTGGGTCTACAACTTTGGCGGCGAGCCGCTCACCGACGCCGACCGTGATGAGGAAGTCCGGCTGGGCCGCGGTCCGGGTGAGGTGCTCCCGGACTTTAGGACCAAGCGCAACAAGACCAACGACTGGATGATTGACCGCGAGGTCCAGAAAAACGAGACCTTCACCGGCATCGAGGGCATCAACACCCAGGACCAGGCGATCCAGGAGAGCATGGGCCCCATCTTGGACCGCACCAAGGAGAACCTGGCCGCCAGCGACATGGCCATCGTCATCGCCCGGCGCATGCTGTTGGGCGCGGCCAGTACGGTGGCCGATGGCGGTGACCCGCCCGGCGCCGGAGACTCGTACTACAACGTGCGTGCAATCGACAGCATCGTTCCCAATGACGCCGATTGGAAAGACGCATTGGAAACCCAGATGTACCCGCGCTAAAAGCGCCCGGAATCAGAAGATAGGGGGTGGTTGCCGGTAGACAACCACCCCCTATTTTGTCTTGGACCGTCCGTATACGGGGCTAACCGTCGAAGTGTGACGTGACCGGTTGGTGGCCGGAATTCTCCTCGTATGGTTCATCACGGTACAGTGACAATGATTTCATCACCGGGATGTCCTGGATCGAGAATAGGATCGCCTCTTCAGACCCTTCGTTGGCGAACTCGTGCCATGCCCAGGTTGGCACCACGAAGAAATCCCCCGTGCGCCATTCGAACTTCTGACCGTCGATCACCGTATAGCCCTCGCCTTGGAACACCTGAAACACGGCGCTGCTGGTATGCCGGTGTGCGCGGGTGCGGACTCCTGGCCGGATCAGTTGGATCCAGCAGGCCATGGTCCGCAGTACGGGACCGCCGGTGGACGGGTCTGAGAATTCCATGGCTACGTCGTCGAAGGGACTGCAATCGGTCCGCGCCAGTTTCCACAGCGCATCGTAGGTCCGATCCCATTTGTAGTGCCAAAGGGGAGAGTAGGGCGCTTTGTAGTCTTCCCAGGCCGGCCGCAGCGTGCCGGAAGAATATTTCTGCTCCGATTGGCCGGTGCCCGTGACCGGTTGTTGGTCTTCGGGAAATGACTCGTAAAACGTGGCCTCCAGATTGTGGACCAACGGCGTGTCCAACCCGTCGAGCCAGATCATCGGCCCGTCGCCTTCGTTGTTGTGGTCATGCCACGTCCAAGAGGGCGTGAGCACCAGGTCCCCACGTTCCATGTAACACTTGTCGCCTTCCACCGTGGTGTAGGCGCCCTCTCCGTGGAGCACCCAGCGGATGGCGGTGGGGGTATGGCGGTGCGCCGGGGCGTTTTCTCCCGGCAGGAGCAATTGCAGGGCGGCCGATATGGTGTGGGTCGTCCCGTGCTCCCGGCCTGGGTTGGTCAACCGGAGCACCCGCCGCTCCACGTCCCGGTCCGGCGTTACGATGTCGCCACTCCGCAGAATCAGCGGCTCGGCCTGCGACCAGCGCCAGAGAAACGGCTCAACCGACGGCTTGCGCTCGTGTCCCCGGCCCATCCAAGCCGGGGTCAGGCCCGCTTGGCGGCTGCTCTCGTAGAATTGTTCCATCTCTTCGGGGCTGACTTTTCCTTTCGTAGCCATAACAACCTCCATATCGAAGAGACTGATAATGATTATTACCGGAGATTGTAGTGTCGCCTCCGCGCACCGTCAAGACGGCGATGCGCTTCGATTTCCGCCAAATCAGATGGTCCGGAGGCGACATTCAACGCTAGGGGGAAAGGGCGTTCCCCATGGCTCTACACCTCCATATCAGGCGCGCGCCGCCTGGGCCGGGTTGACGCTGCAGAAAAGACCCGCTAGGCTGGCGAAAATCCGGTCTAAAGCCGGCCTCCGGAGGGGTGAAGTTGAAGGCAGCAGTTTTATATGAGAAGTTCCAGCCGTTGGCCGTGGAGGAACTGGAGTTGGAAGCCCCCCACCAGCATGAGGTGTTGGTGAAGCTGACCGCCAGCGGCGTCTGCCACAGCGACCTGCACTACATGAAGGGAGACCGCGAGCACCCCATGCCGGTGGTGCTGGGCCATGAGGGAGCGGGGGTCGTCGAGGAGGTAGGCCCCGGCGTCACCTACGCCCAGCCCGGCGACCACGTGGTCCTTTCGTTCGTCCCAACCTGCGGCCATTGCTCTTACTGCGTCAGGGGACGGCAGAACCTGTGCGAGGCCCGTTATCAGCTCAAAGGAAATATGCTGGACGGCACGACCCGCCTCCGCAAAGGCTCCCAGGATATCCACCACTTCAACGGCCTGTCCACCTTCGCCGAATACGCCGTGGTGCCCGAGGACAGCCTGGTGAAGATACGCGAGGACGCCCCCCTGGACCGGGTCGCGCTGATCGGGTGCGGCGTGCCCACCGGTGTCGGCGCGGTCATCAACACAGCTAAGGTGAGGCCCGGCAGCAGCGTGGTGGTCATCGGCGCCGGCGGCGTGGGCCTGAACGTGATTCAAGGGGCGGTATTGGCGGGGGCCGAGGCGATCATCGCCGTGGACATCCACGGGAGCAAATTGGAGCACGCCCTGCAATTCGGCGCAACCCACCTGGTCAACGCCGCAACCGATGACCTGATGGAAAGGGTCCGCGACATCACCCGGGGCGAGATGGCCGATTACGCCTTCGAGGTCATCGGCTCCACCGACGCCATCAACCAGGCCCTGGCCACCACCAAGCGCGGCGGCACAACGGTGGTGGTGGGCGTGGCCCCCACGGGCGCGGAACTGACCATCGACCCCGACTTCCTGCATCTGGACCGGGTCTTGATGGGCTGTACCTATGGCTCCTGCTACCCCAGAGCCGACATGCCCATGCTGATCGACCTGTACATGGCCCGCCGCCTGAAACTGGACGAACTCATCACCGCCACCTTCAAGCTCGACCAGATCAACACTGCCTTCGAGGCCCTGGACCAAGGAGAGGTGGCGAGGAGCATCATCCGGTA
>JACZYV010000122.1:0-9365 GCA_022570905.1 Chloroflexota bacterium | reverse complement strand
TGCTGAACGCCCTGGACGCCGCACGGTGGACCGCCTACGAAGCGCTATGGAAGTTGGACATCGGCCGGGATGCGGCCGATAGCGTACACCTGGCCAAGGTGGTGGGCAGCGAGGGCTACTACGAAGCCTGCAACTACGCCCATGAGGTCCATGCCGGGGTTGGGAGCATGACTGAGTACGGACTGACCCTGCACACCACCGCGTCCCGCACCCTCTACCACTACCTGGGCGACCCCAAGTTCCACCGCCGCCGCCTGGCCGACGCCCTAGGGCTTTAAAGGAGGAGATACGCTTTTCTTTTCTCTCCTGCCGATTCCCGTCGGTTCGTTGCGGGCCCACTGATCCGTTTACGGTAGGCCCGCTGATCCGCTCATGGTGAGCTCCGGCCATTGGTCGAGAGTCTCCCCGATATATCGGGGGACTTGTCGAACCACCGCTGAAGTCAAGTCTTCCTCCACTAGGAACATGACTTATGCGCATCCTTCGACAGGCTCAGGACGAGCGGTTATTGTCCTTGCTCAAAAATTTGCGGTCCGGTCGCGGTGAGCCCTTCCATCCGTTCGTGGTGAGCTCCGACCGAGGTCGAGAGTCTCGATGGAATCGGACCCGTCGAACCACCCTAAGCCACAGGCGCACCCTGGGCCTGCCCTTGCCGCAGGTCCATGCGGACTACGGCCAGTTCCTCCCAGGTGTAGTCGTCACCCAGCATGTCCCGAACGGGCGTTAGACGGGATTCACCCATCTCTTTGAAGGCCGATTCGATTTTGCAGCGTTTGTCTTCAGGCGGCATCAAGTGTCCCAGGTCTATCCGGCCGCCTTCCTGAACGAACCGCTCCAGATGACTGCGGATGGTCGTTTCGCTGATGCCCCGTTCTTCGGCCACCTCTTCAAAGGACAGACCCTGGGCCACGAAACTGACGGTCTCGCGGATGCTCAAGCTGATGCCCCTGACCCGCTTCTTAGGGGCGTCTACCGGCAGCCGTTGGATGCTGCCGGACTGCCCGTTGGCCTGCATATATTCGGTGATCACCTTCAAGAACGGCCCGCTGAAATCCCTGAGTTTGGCGTCTCCCACTCCGGATATCTTGGAGAATTCAGCCTCGTTCTGGGGCGCGTGGAAGGCCATCTGCTGCAGGGCCTTGTTCCCGAAGATCTGGTAGGCGGGCACCTCCCGGTCGGTGGCGATCTCCAGCCGCAGCGCCGCCAATTCGTCAAATAACTTGGTGTCGTAGGCCGTCTCCCGGCCGGAGGGGCCAGGACTCGTCTGACGGGTCATGGGGGCGTGTTTGGGCCGGGTGAGGGTCAATTGTTCCCGGTCATTCAAGAACTTGCGTCCCTGCGGGGAAACCGACAGGGTCGGATAACCGCCGCCCTGTTGGGCCAGCAACCCATTGGTGACCAGGGAGCGCACCATCTCCTTCAATTCGTCCGTATTGGTGTCCCTGGCGATACCGAACACGGGCAGTTCATCATGACCGCGGGTGCGGACCGCCTTGTTCGCCGCTCCCCTGAGAACGTCCACCAGGTAATTCACGCCGAACCGCTCTCCGGTGCGGATCGCGGTGGACAGGACCTTCTGGGCGATCTCGGTGGCGTCGAATTCCTCCCTGGGCAGCAGACAGATGTCGCACCCGCCGCAGTCGGTCTTGGGCCAAGACTCGCCCAGGTACTCCATCAGGTAGGCGCGCCGGCAGGTCTGCAGGTCGCACAGCGCCAGGATCTGGTCCAGCTTCGTGTGGGCCTTGTCCCGTTCATCGTCGTCTTCGATCTGGCTGATGAAGTATTCCTGTTTGGAGCGGTCGCCGTAGGAATAGAACAGCACGCAATCGCTGGGCAGCCCGTCCCTCCCGGCGCGTCCCGTTTCCTGGTAATAGCCCTCCACGCTCTTGGGCAGGTCGTAGTGCACCACCAGGCGCACGTCGGGTTTGTCGATGCCCATGCCGAAGGCGATGGTGGCCACCACGATCTGCACCTGGTCCCGGATGAACTTCTCCTGGGTCTCCCGGCGCACGTCCCGCTCCAGCCCCGCGTGGTAGGGCAGGGCGCTGAAGCCCCGCTCCGATAATTCCAACGCCGTTTCCTCGGCGGCCTTGCGCGAGAAGCGGTAGATGATGGCCGAACCGCCCTTGTGCTTCTCCAAAAGATGCAGCAGGGCGCCCAAAGGATCGGTCTTGGGTTGGATGGTGTAGGTCAGGTTGGGCCGGTCGAAACTGGAGATGAAGATCTCAGGATCTTTGAGGTCCAGTTGGGTGAGGATGTCTTCCCGGACCGGCTTGGTGGCGGTGGCGGTCAAAGCGATGACCGGCACGCCGGGGAAGTCTCGCCGCAGAGTTTTCAGATTGCGGTAGTCGGGGCGGAAGTCGTGGCCCCACTCGGAGATGCAGTGGGCCTCGTCGATGGCGATGAGGCTGACCTCCAGGGACTGCAGGAACCGCTGAAAGCCGGGTATCGCCAGCCGCTCCGGAGCAACGTATAGGATCTTGAGTTTGCCCTGCCGGGCCTGGTCTTGGACCAGGGAGGCCTCGTAGGCGGTAAGGGTGCTGTTCAGCAGCCCGGCGGGGACGCCGTTGGCCCGCAGACCGTCCACCTGGTCCTTCATCAGGGCGATGAGGGGAGATACCACCAGGGTGAGGCCCTTGAAGTGCAGGGCTGGGAGTTGGTAGCAGAGCGACTTGCCGCCGCCGGTGGGCATCAACACCAAGGTGTCGCGCTTGGCGAGCACCTTGGCGATGATCTCTTCTTGGAGGGGCAGGAACCGGTCGAAACCGAAATATGCCTTCAGTTGGTCGAGCACGGCCCCATCCTAGCCAGGAGCGCCCCAGGCTTCAAGGCTATCGTGTCAGTGTTTTGGCCGGTTGTTGGCGTTGATCCCGAGTTTGCATTAACAAAGAATGGTATCCAACGGGGTGATAGCTGCTCGCCAACCCCGTTCGTGGTGAGCCCGTCGAACCACCAACTTGCATAAGTCAGGGTCCTTCGACGGAGCTCAGGACGAACGGAGTTATATGCCGCCAACTCCGCAGGAACCGCTACCGCCCCTTCCAGACCGGTGCCCGCTTCTCGGCGAAGGCCAAGACGCCTTCCTTGGCGTCCTCGGTTGCCAGCACCTCGTCGCGTTTTTTCTGGGCGAATGCCACCCGCTCTTCCAGGCCCATCTCCGAGCCCTTGATTGCGGCTTCTTTGATCGCCGCGATGGACAGGGGCGCGTTGGCGATGATCTTCCGGGCGATCTCCTCGGCCCTGGGCATAACCTCTTCCGGCTCGACCACGTAGTTGACCAGCATCAACTGCAATGCTTTTTCGGCGTTGACGAAATCGCCGGTGAACAGGAACTCGAAGGCGATGTTCCTGGGCACCACCTGGGACAGGAGCGCCGGGCCGCTGACCGAGGATATCCCCCGCTTGGCTTGGGGCCAGCCGAACTCGGCCTTGGAGGACGCGATACGGATGTCGCTGCCCAGGGCGATGCCGCAACCCTGGGCCAGGCAGATGCCGTTGATGGCGGCGATGATTGGTTTGAAGATAGTGGACTGCACCACGTACAGGTCGCCGGTGCTGTGTCCCTCATTGGCATGGCCGGCGGCCATGGCCACCAGGTCATGTCCGGTGGAGAAGGCCCGTCCCGCCCCGGTGACGATGGCGCAACGGACCTCAGGGTTGTTCTTGACGTCCTGAAAGGCGTCCCAGAGGAGTTCGCGCATGGCCGGGTCGATGGCGTTCAGCTTCTCGGGCCGGTTCATGGTGATGTAGGCGATGCCTTCTTTGATCTCGTAAAGGACTTCTTTCTCTGCCAATTCAGTGCCTCCAAAATTAGCTGTCAGCCATCAGCCGTCAGCGATCAGCCTTTGAAGTGGCCACTCTGGCCGCAGATATTGTATCGCCCTGGGCGAGTGTATTAAAGCGTGGGTTTGTCCGCGGGAGATCCTTCCCTGGCGGCCAGGGGCGCCGGCTGCTTTGCGGTGCTGACGATCAGGGCGGCCAACAGGTAGATGCCCAGGATCATCCACCATGACGATATGTAGCTTCCGGTGCTGTCGCGGAGGTAGCCCACCAGCGGCGCTCCGATGGCGTTGCTGATCAACAAAACGGGCAGAACGATGCCCCGGATGCTGCCCAGGAAGGTCCGCCCGAAATACTCCGCGAATATATACGAATGCAGGATCATGCCCGCTCCCACCGAAAGGCCGAAGGTGATGCCGGAGCCGAAGAGGAAGAATTCGTTGCGTCCCACCAAGGCCAGTCCCATCGCCACGGCCAGCCCCACGAAAGACCCGGCGCCGATGATGCGGATGGGCACCCGGTCGGCCATCCACCCGGCGAATAGGGCCATGGTGGCCGCCCCGGCGGCGTCACCGGCGAAAGAGAAGGAAACGAGCTGGGCGTTGAAGCCATTCTCGATCCAGTAGGGTATCCGGTGGACGCTGGTCCCGCCCTGGGCCACTCCGGCCAGGGCGAAGGCAAGAAGCAACCGCCACATGGTGGCGGTCCGAAAGGCCTCCCGGACGGTCCAGGAGGTCTCTTCGGGCGCCGGTGAGGCGGCCGGTCCAATGGGCGCTCCCCGGCCTGGCGCGGGCGGCCCGCCGTCAAGCTCCAAGCCCATATCCTCGGGCTGCCGCCGCAGGAAGATGGCCGAGAGGGGGATGGATAGGGCCATGAACACCATGGCCATCACCACCCAGGTGGTCCGCCAGCCGATGTTGTCCAGCAGCAACTGGGTGATGGGCAGGAAGAAGACCCCTCCGGTGCCCAGACCGCTGGCGGCCAGGGCCAGGGCCATGCCTCTCTTGCGCTGGAACCACTTGGCCACGGGGACCGAAGTCATGATGTTTTGGGGCGCGGCCAGTCCGGTCATGCCCAGAACGCCAAATAATGCGATGACCTGCCAGGGCGAATCGACCCGGCTCATGACGAGCAGGGCCAGGCCGATCACGCCTGCGGAAACGGGAATCATAACCCGGGGGCCGTAGCGGTCTAAAAGACGCCCCACGACGTAGCTGGAGAGTCCGGCGGCCAGCCTGCGGGTGGTGACCGCCCAGCCGAACTGGCTACGGTTCATGCCCAGCGCGCCGCCCATGGGGAGCACGAACAGACCGAAACTGAGGTTTCCGGTGGCCATGGTGGAGAAATTGACCAGCCACATGACCGCTACAATCACCCACCCATAGAAGACGCCTTTGGGGCGCGGGGAAACTCCGTCGGTGCGCGAGGGAACGCCGGTGGGTCTCAAACTAGATGATTCGGGAGCCGGTGGGCTTGGTCCCGATGATCCCCGTCTTTTCCAGTTGGCCGATCTCTTGCCCGGTCATTCCCAGCAACTCGCCGTAGACTTCTTCGTTGTGCTGCCCCAGGGTCGGCGACGGCCAACGGACCTGTCCGGGGGTGACTGACATCTTCCAGGGTATCCCCGGATACTGCTTGGGACCTACCTGAGGGTGGTCCACGGTGACGAAGGTTTCCCGGTCTTTGTAATGGGGGTCGGCCAACAGGTCGGGGCCGCGCAAGACCGGCCCGGAGGGAACGCCGGCGTCTTGCAGTTTTTGGGTTACTTCATATGCCTCTTGGCCTATGGTCCATTCCGAGATGATCCGGTCCAGTTCGTCGTGGTTCTCGCGGCGTTGCCCGGCGGTGGCGAACCGTGGGTCGCCGGCCAGCCCGGCGGCGTCCATGGCCCGAGCGAGGCTTTGCCACTGTTTCTGGTTGGTGGCGGCGATGGTTACCCAGCGGTCCTCGCCGGCGCAGGGGTAGCTGTTGGCCGGAGCGTACCACCTGGAGCGGTTGCCCTGGCGTTCCGGTTCCTGCCCGGTCATCTGGTAGGCCAGGACTTCGGGCCCCATCAGCGCGACCGCGGATTCCTGTTGCGAGACGTCGATGAACATGCCCTTGCCGGTGCGGCGCCGGTGGCGCAGAGCGGCCATCAGCACTCCGGCGGCGTGGGAGCCGGTGATGGGGTCGCCGTGGTTGATGCCCGACTTCATGGGCCCCTCGCCCCGGTAGCCGGTCATATGGGCCATGCCGGAGAGCTGTTCCTGGCCGATCCCGTAGCCCAGGTAGCCCTTCCAAGGGCCGGTGTTGCCGAAGGCCGGCATCGATACGTAGATCAGGTCGGGCCTGTGTTTTCGTAACTCCTCGTAGGTATAGCCCAGCCGTTCCAGGCTTCCCTGCCGGAAGTTTTCGATGAGCACGTCGCTGATGGACACCAGCCGCTCGAAGACCTTTCTGCCCTTGTCCTCGGTCAGTTCCAACGTGATGCCGTACTTGGACATGTGGAGACAGTTGAACCAGCCGTTCCGGTTCCAGGGCTCCTCTCCGGGTTCGCCGTCCGGATAGGCGGCGATGCCCCGGGCCGGGCTCACCGGGCCACGGTGGGAGTCGTAGACACTCAGCGACTCCATCTTGATGATCTCGGCGCCCATGTCGGCGAACAGCTTGGTGCAGTACGGCCCCGCCCAGATCCTGGAGAGGTCCAGCACCCGGTAGTTCTTGAGGGGCATCTTTTCCGGCGGCTTCCGCATGCGGCTACACCGCCCCGTTCTGGGCCAGCACGCCCTGGGCCACCAGGTCCGAGACCTGGGCTTCCGAATAGCCCAGCCAGGAAGTTAGCGCCAAGGAGGTGTGCTCGCCCAGCAGGGGGGCGCGCCGGAAGACCCAGGCATCGACACTATCCTCGGGCTTGATCGGCGCTCCGGGGTAGGTCAGCTTTCCGGCCACCGGATGGTCCAATTCGACGAAATAGCCCCGGTCCAAGAGTTGCTCCATCTCCAGGATGTCTTCCATGGTGGCGACGAAGCTGAAGCCCAGTCCGCTCTCCTGGCCAGCCTTGAAGATGTCCACCTTCTTGTTGTCGATCAGGAAGGGCAGCATGTAGGCGTCCACCTCGTCGGCATATTCCAGGCGTCCGGCGCGGGAGGTGAACCGGGGGTCCGATAATTCTTCCCGGCCCATGATCCTGGCCACCTCGGGCCACCGGGTGTCGGGACCGGCGATGATGCCCACGTGGCCGTCCTGGCAGGGGTAGATGCCCCAGGCGGCCCGGCCGTAGCCCCGGTTGCCAACCCGGTTGTACTCCTGGCCGGAGTAGCTGTACTGCATCAGCGCGTTTTCCAAGATGTTGGTGGCGTATTCGGCGATGGATACGTCGATCTGCTGGCCCTCGCCCGTCTCTTCGGCGTACATCAGGGCGGCCATGGTGGCGGCGAAGGCGTTCTGTCCCGCGCCCAATTGGGCCAGGGGCATGCCCTCTTTCAGGGGTTCCTGGTCCGGCTCTCCGGTGATGTTCATCAACCCGCCGATGGCGTAGAGGTTTAGCTCCGCCGCCTTCCAGTCCCGGTAGGGACCGGTCTGGCCGAAGTTGGAGATGGACGTCACCACCAGGGCCGGGTTGGCTTTCCGCAGCTCCGTATACGCCAGCCCCAGACGGTCCATGCCGCCGGGCGCGAAATTCTCAACCAGGATGTCGGCCTTGGCCGCCAATTCCAATACCACCCGCCGCCCCTCAGCCGACTTCAAATCCAAAGCCAAACTCTGCTTGGCCGTATTCAGATAAAGAAACCAAGCCCCGTCTTCCGGAGCCATCCCCTCCTTTTCCAAAGAGGGGTCAGGGGGGATTTCCGGCCCACCCGAAGCAAACGGTCCCAGCCAGCGGGCCCCGTCCCCTCTGCCCAGACGCTCGATCTTGACCACGTCCGCGCCCAGGCCGGACAGCAGTTTGGTGCAGTACGGCCCGGCGATATAGTGGGTCAGGTCCAAGACCTTGACCCCTTCCAACAGTCCTGGCATCGATAAATCTCCAAAAAAATGGCTGCCCTGGCAGCCGCTGAGATTGTTGCACCGGCAGTTGGGAAATGCAACCGCGCCTGTGCCCTGACTCCTATTATGGTATTCTTCTGCCCAATATCCCGCGTGCTTGAAGCGGCCTGATCTGGCCTCTGGAGACAACCCATATGGAACGTCCTATTTTCCAGCCGGTGGGCACCCCGGTCGAAGAACTGGACACCCCGGCGTTGGTGGTCGACCTGGACGTCATGGACCGTAATATCCAGACCTTCCAGGGCTATTTCGCGGACACGGCGGCCAAAGCCAGGCCCGTGGTCACCAGCCACCTCTGCCCTCAGATCGCCCACCGGCAACTGGCCGCCGGCGGCACCGTGGGCGGCATCGCCGTGACCACCCTGGGCGAGGCCGAGGTGTTCGCCAACTCGGGGTTCTCCGACATACTCCTGGCCAACCAGGTGGTGACCGTCTCCAAGATCCGGCGGCTCTGCGCTCTGGCGGGCCAGACCAGCATCGGGATCGCGGTGGACAACCCGGATAACGCCAAGCAACTCTCATTAGGCGCCGTGGCGGCCGGTGTGGAGTTGCGGGTGCTGGTCGAGATCGACGCCGGCATGGGCCGTTGCGGCATATCGCCCGGCATCCATGCCGTGGCCCTAGCCCAGAGCATCAGCGGGCTGCCGGGACTCAAGTTTGAGGGCGTCATGGGCTCGGTGCCCGGACCCAATGGTGACGACCCATCACAACATGAAGCAAAGACCCGTGCCAACCTCCAGATAATCCTGGACAACAAAGAGGCCATTGAACAGGGCGGCGTGCCCGTGGCGGTGGTCAGTGTCGGCGGCACCCACTGCTACGCCCAAGCGATACAGATGCCGGGGGTGACCGAGGTCCGGGCGGGGCGCTATCCGCTGATGGACCACCGGCTGAAGTCTTTCTTGCCCGAACTTAACCCGGCGGCCAAGATTTTGGCGTCGGTGATTTCTCACCCCATCGACGGTTTGGCAGTCTTGGATGCGGGACACAAAGCGACGGCCCCCGACCAGGGCAGACCCGTTCTGGAAGGGATCGAAGGCGGGAACGCCACCCGGTTCAGCGCCGAGCACGGCATCGTGGAACTGGAGGGCGACGCCCAGAGCAAGCTGAACCCCGGAGACAAGGCCTGGCTGGTGCCCTACGAACTGGGCGCCTGCGTGAACCAATACGACTACATCCGCGCGGTCAAGAACGGCAAACTAGAGGGCTTCTGGCCCATCTCAGCCCGGGGCAGATTGGCGTAGAAATCCCCCAACCCACCTTTATCCCGATTCAAATCGGGAGGGGGTTCCTAGTTTCCCCCTTTCGTAAAGGGGGACGAAGGGGGATTTTCGCTACCACTCGGAAACGGAGTTTTTTATGGAAGAGATTTACCGGCCCACGCCGGGGACGCCCATGGAAGACCTGGACACCCCTTGCCTGGTCATCGACATGGACGACCTGGACCACAACATGGATGTCATCGCCGATACCTATGAGGGGCGCAGCGCCAAGCTCCGGGGGCACGCCAAGAACCACAAAACCCCGGCCATCGCCCACCGGCAGATACGCCGGGGCGG
>JACZYV010000121.1:0-9372 GCA_022570905.1 Chloroflexota bacterium | reverse complement strand
ACAGCGCGGCGTCTCAGGGCAGAGAGCAGGAGATTCTGGACGCTCTGACCTCCGCCACCGTGATCGCCCGCAGCCCAAAGCCCGCCGCCGTTCTGCGCCGTTACAAGGTCCGCATCGATCACATGCCCCCAGAGCCGTTCACCTCCACCGACCTTCTGGCCGCCATCGAGGAGATCGACCTGAACGGTAAAGAAGTGGCGGTGCAGGCTTACGGCGGACCCAACACTCTGCTCACCGGCGCCCTGGAAAAACGCGGCGCGACCGTGCGTGAGGTCTCTCTGTATTTCTGGGGTCTGCCGGAAGACGTCACGCCCGTATTTGGTCTGATCGACGCCCTTGAAAACGGCCAGATCGACGCCCTCGCTTTCACCAGCCAGCCCCAGATTGGCAATCTCTTGTCCATAGCCGCCCAAGTAGGGAAGGAAGAATCTCTGCGGAACATCCTGGCCCAGGGCGCTGTGGTCGTGGCCTCGGTGGGGCCGGTCTGCACCAAGCGAATGATCCAAGCCGGTTTCCGGGTGGATGTTGAACCGGAGCACCCCCACATGGGCAATCTTATCTTGGCCTTGGCGGAACGCTTGAGCCCAGACTACGTCAAGACGGATTAACCCCTTGGCGGCGGTCTCAACGTACCAACCTGTTCATCACGTATCGGCGGGTTTCCAAGCCACCATGGCGCTCGCAAGCCAGACTCTTATCCACCTGCACTCTCGCGCACCGGGCCGCCATGCCTCTTTGATTCGAAAACCCTGAATGCAAAGAAAAAAGGCATCCCGATAAAACGGGATGCCCATACATACCCTTACTCCCCCGAAACTCGTCGCCCCTCCGGGGTCTTTCGCGCCGAATTTCAGGACCGTTTGTCGTTTACCGATACATCAGGGATATGTTCAACTCTTTATCCAGCGTTTGAACCGGTCCCAAAGGGACCCGGGTGGGTCCTCGATGGACTCCCCACGCCACCTCTTCTCGATCGATATGTTCCTGGGCGTGATGAAAAAGAGCAGGTAGCCTAGGACCAAGAGGGCCAGTCCGACCCAGATCAACACCCATATCTGAAGCAGGGCGGTGATGATGAAAACGACCAGACCCGTCATCAGGACCTTGCCTGGAGTTACCGTGGGCCAACGTCCTCTGGTTGTATAGGAGGCCGAAGATTTTTTGGATTCGGCCGCAGCCTGGCGCACCGCCCCGGGACGGTCCTCCAGGGGTTTTTCCGTCTCCCTGTCGGACTCATCGGGCGCGACTTCGCCCGCGTTCTTGAGAATCTCTTCGATCTCTTTTTGGTACTTATTTTGCATAAATGCTGGGTGCTGTAGTATCAGGCGTTTTTGCCGTTCTTAGAAATATCCAGACGCGGGAGGAGCCTTTCGCTCCGGGGCCCGCGGCCGTCACACCCTCCACATACGCGTTCACGCTCAATCGTCACCCATAATTATACAGTACATAACTGTTATCGGGTAGACGCGTATTTGAGCCTGGCCAAGCACGGGCCACGGACCTGGGTCCCTCGGCTATTTACTCTCCTGAGGGGGTTGATAGCGGCCGATGCGGCCCGTGACTACGAATATCACCCTCTCGGCGATGTTGGTCGCCCGGTCGGCGATCCGCTCCAAGTCGTGGGCCACCCACAGGAAATGAGTGGCCGCCTCAATGGTCTTTGGCTGCTGCCCCATATCCAGAAATATCTGGCGGCAGACCCCGTCGTAAAGCGCGTCCACTTCGTCATCCGAGTCCCAGACATCATTGGCCAGGTCCGTATCCCGGTCCATCAGTGACTTGAGGCTTCGCCGCAGCATGGCGATGCCCATCTCGGCCATCTGGGAAAGCTGCTTGGGCATCTCCACCGGTTCATCGTCGCCGATGATCAGGCAGATCTTGCCGATACCCTCGGCGTAGTCCCCCATCCGCTCCAGTTCCACCGCGATATGCAGCACGGCCAGCAGGGTCCTGAGGTCGATGGCCAGGGGTTGCTGAGTGGCGATGAGGTCGATGCACTTCTCTTCCAGCTCAAAGCGCTTTTCGTCTATCAGGTCGTCCTCGGCCACCACCTCATAGGCCACGGCCAGGTCCCGGCGTTCCAGAGCGTCCATGGACTTGATGATGGCCTTTTCCACCATCTCGCCCAGGCCGATCAGTTCGGCCTCAAGTTCCCCTAAATTTTTATCGAAATCAGCCCTGACCATGACGCCTCCCCCGCTTATCCGAAACGGCCGGTTATATAGGCCTCAGTCCGTTCGTCCTCCGGGTTGGTGAATATCTGACGGCTCTCGCCAAACTCCACCATGAATCCCGCCCTCGTCTCTTCCACCATCAAGAAAGCGGTGTAGTGGGAGACGCGGGCCGCTTGTTGCATGTTATGAGTCACGATAATGATTGAATAATCCTCGGACAACTCGCGCATGAGCTCTTCTATGGCCAATGTGGCGATGGGGTCCAGGGCCGAACAGGGCTCGTCCATCAAAATCACTCTGGGTTCCACCGCCAGGGCCCGGGCGATGCAGAGCCGTTGCTGCTGGCCGCCGGAGAGGGACAGCGCGCTTGCTTTGAGCCGGTCCTTGACCTCATCCCAGAGGGCCGCGCGCCTTATAGACCGCTCAACCAATTCATTTATGTCACCATGGAAGCCATTGATACGCGGACCGAAGGCCACATTGTCGAAGATGGATTTGGGAAAGGGGTTGGGCCGCTGGAACACCATGCCGATGAGATAGCGTATCTCCGTGGGGTCGACATCATGTCCGTAGAGGTCGAGACCGTCGAACAGCACCTGCCCCTCCACCCGGGCCGTGGGGATCAGGTCGTTCATCCGGTTGAAGCACCGCAGCAGGGTGCTCTTGCCGCAGCCCGACGGTCCGATGATCGCCGTGATGCGGTTGCGGGCCACGTCCAAGTTCACGTCGGTAATCACCCTTTTGGTGTCGTAGTAGACGTTCAGGCCGCGGGTCTGAAGGATGAAATCCTGGTCTTGCAAACTTTTATCCTTTCAGTGTGCCGGCTCAGCGTTTCTAAAATTAAATCCTAGCCTTGATCTCTTTTATCATTCCCACTTGTTTTGGAAATGGTTGCGGAGTATCACCGCTCCCGCGTTCATCAACAGGAGTATTACCAGCAACACGATTATACCGGCCGCCGCGGCCTCCTGGAATCCCGCCTGGGGCCTAGAGGTCCAGTTGAATATCTGAATCGGCAGCACGGTGAACCGGCTTAACGGACTGTCCGGCGCGAAGGGCACAAAGGTCAGCGCGCCCATGGCGATGAGCGGCGCCGTCTCGCCGATGGCCCGGCTAACGGCCAGGATCACCCCGGTTAGAATGCCCGGGAAAGCCAGGGGGATCACGATGTGCCAGGTGACCTGCCAACGGGTGGCGCCCAATGCGTATGAGCCTTCCCGGAACGAAGGCGGCACGGCTCGCACGGCCTCACCGGCAGCCACGATCACGATGGGCAGCACCAACAACGCCAAAGTGAACCCACCGGCCAACACGCTCTGGCCCAGATTGAGACTGTGCACGAATATCTGCAACCCCAAGATACCGTAGACGATGGACGGCACGCCGGCCAGATTGGCGATGTTGATCTTGGCGATCCTGGCGAATTTACTGCGTGCGGCGTACTCCTCCAGGTATAACGCCGTGGCGACACCCAGGGTGAAAGAGACCACACCGGCCACGATCACCACGTAGATGCTGCCCAACATCGCGGCCTTGATCCCGGCCTGATCGGGGTGCCGCGACGCGAAGCTGGTCAGGAAGCTCCAATCGATGCGGGTCGTTCCCTGTATCAGCAGGTAGATCAGCAGCACCGCCAGCATGCCCAGGGCGATGGCCACGGAAAGCAGGCAGAGACCGTGGAAGGCCCGTCCCAGCCACTTGCGGCGGGCCCTTCTCCTCTGGAACTCGGTCTGGGAGATCACCGACACTACTCGTACTCCTCCCGGAAGCGGCTAACCACGTATTGGCTCAATAGGTTCATTCCCAGGGTGATGGTGAACAGCAACAGGGCCACGGCGAAGATGGTCTTGAACTCTATGGACCCGGCGGGCGCGTCCCCCTGGCTGACCTGAACGATGAAGGCGGTCATGGTCTCGATGGGAACGAACGGGTTCAGCGTGAAATTTGGGTTCTGCCCGGCGGCGATGGTGACGATCATGGTCTCGCCGATGGCCCTGGATACCGCCAGAATGAACGCAGACATGATTCCCGAGAGGGCGGCTGGGACCACCACCAGGGTGGAGACCTCCAGTTTGGTGGAACCGAGGGCGTAGGCCGCCTCCCGCAGGTTTCTGGGCACCGAACGCATGGCGTCTTCACTGAGGCTGGAGACCATGGGCAAGATCATGACACCCATGACGATGGAAGCGCTAAGGGCATTGAACACCGCGATGTCCTCGGATATCCCCCGCAGGATCGGAGTCACGAACAACAACGCGAAATACCCGTAGACCACGGTGGGTATTCCAGCCAAGATCTCCAATATGGGTTTGACCACGCGGCGCACCGCGTCAGGTGAGTATTCGCTGAGATAGATGGCGCTGAGCAGGCCCAGGGGCAATGCCACCACCATGGCCAGCACCGCAGTCAACGTGGTGCCGGCCACCAAAGCAAGGACGCCAAACTGCTTTGAGGAGAATAGGGGCGTCCAACGGGTGCCGGTGATGAATTCGAAGAACGAAACGTCTCCGAAGAACGTGATCGCCTCGAATAGGAGGACGGCCACGATGCCGACAGTGATCAGGATGGACAGGAAAGTCGAGAGGAATAGGCCTACGGCGATGGCCCGCTCCGGGAGCATCCGCTTCCAGGAGTTCCGAGTTCCCTGGCCCAAAGGAGGACTCACGACGTTTCTAGCCAAAGCTAATCGCGCTCCTCAAGTAGCCGGGCGGCAGGCGTTTGTCCATAAAAATCTATCACTTGTTAGCGAAAAGTATCTCTTCCACGGTTCCTTTTTTAGGGTTCTCTCCCCCAAAAAGCGTCCCGGTCAGCCCGCGCACAAACCGGTCCAACACCAGGTCGTGCACCGCCTTGGGAAACGGGACAAACCCCAGTTCCCTCAGCAGATCGGCCCGTTCATAACTCACGAAATAGCTGACGAAGTCCTTCACATCCTGCTCTGCCCACGCCTCTTTGCTAACGTAGATGAACAGGGGCCGGGATAAAGGTGAGTAGGCGCCGTTGTTGATGGTCTCATCGGACGGAAAAACACAGCCGTTTCCGCTGTCGACCGCCACCATCTTCAGGATATCTTGGTTCTCCACGAAGTACGAGTACCCGAAGTAACCCAGGCTGCCCCGGTCCCCGGCGATACCCCGCACCAGCACATTGTCCCGTTCGCTGGATGTGAAATCCCCCCGGGAGGATTGCGCCTCGCCGTTAACTGTCTCCGTGAAGTAATCAAAGGTCCCCGAATCAACGCCTGGCCCATAGAGACGAAGCCTCGTGTCGGGCCAGCTTGACCGGACCTGATTCCAACGGTTGATCTTTCCCTCCGCTTCCTCTGCCCACATTATGTGGAGCTCTTCCATAGTCACGCACTGAACAAAGTCGTTGTCTGGGTTCACGCCCACGGTCAACCCGTCGAGGGCCACGGGAAGCTCGATGTATTCGACGCCGCCCTCAGCGCATTTCCTCACCTCGCTGGGTTTGATCGGCCTCGAAGCGTCGTTGATGTCCGTGTCGCCACTGCAGAATTTCTTGAAGCCGCCCCCGGTCCCCGATATCCCAATGACCAACCGGGCCGATCCGCCGACGGATTCTCCCCAATCCTCCACCATGGCCTCGGTTATGGGAAAGACGGTACTGGAGCCGTCAATATCCGTTGTTCCGGCCCCGCAGGCGGCCAGGAGGCCCATGGCGCAAAAAAAAGCCGCCCCCCAGGCTTTCCAGCCCAGAGAGCGGCTTAAAATCCAGTTCCTTGTCTTCATCCAGCGACGATTATAGGACGGTCTAAAGGGCCGCGCAATAGGGTCACCCGTTAATTTCCCCAGCCATTTCCAGTGGTAGCTTGTATACTTGTAGCCACCAGGCTCCCGGCGCTCCTGGAATCAAGGTGATACAAGACCGGGAGGACCTGGAAAGCCACTCTGAGGTTTTCGTTTGAGTCAGAAACTTGAACTGAGCGTCGTGGACCAATCGCCGGTGCGGGCCGGCGAGTCGGCGGGCCAGGCGCTACGCGACACCATCGCCCTGGCGGTGGAGGTGGAGAAATTAGGCTACCGGCGGTATTGGCTGGCCGAGCACCACAGCCTGCCCAACTTCGCCGGCACCAGCCCGGAGATCCTCATCGGCCAGGTGGCCGCCCAGACCAAGACCATCCGGGTGGGCAGTGGGGGCATCATGCTCTCCCACTACAGCTCCCTAAAAGTAGCCGAGAACTTCCGCATGTTGGGGGCGCTGTACCCCGGCCGCATCGACCTGGGCATCGGCCGGGCCCCAGGCAGCGACCAGATCACCGCAGCCGCCCTGTCTTTTCCCGGCCAACCCAAGGAGATCCGCCACTTTCCCAGGCAGGTGGCCGACCTCCTGGGTTTTCTGAACAACAACCTGGAAGACGGCCATTTCTTTTCCGGGATCAGCGCCGGCCCAGGCGAACCCGAGGTCCCCGACGTTTGGCTCTTGGGCTCCCGTTACGAAAGCGCCCAGATGGCGGCCCAGTTGGGGCTCCCCTTCGCCTATGCACATTTCTTCGGCATCGCCGTGGAAGAGGGGCCGGCCATCGTCGAGAACTACCGGCAGAACTTTCAACCGTCGGAGCATCTGACCGAACCCAAGGTCAACGTCGGGGTCCATGTGGTCTGCGCCGAATCCGAGGAAGAAGCCCAGAGGCTCTCGGCCAGCCGAAATCTGTCCCGGCTGTTCAACATCACCGGGCGCGCCAAGGGGATCCCCTCGCCCGAAGATGCGGCCAGCTATGTGTACCAGGCCGACGAGGCAGCCTTCGTCAAACAGTACCAGAGGGTTTGCGTCGATGGCGACCCGCAGCAGGTCAAAGAGAGGCTGGAAGAACTCGCCGAGATGTACCAGACATCGGACCTGAGCGTGGTCACCATCACTCATAGCCTTGCCGACCGGGTGCATTCCTACGAATTGCTGGCCGAGGTCTGCGGGTTAACGCCGCTGGAGTGAGCCTTGGTTCGTCTTTTTGGTGATGCTGATTGGTTGGTAGGGGTGCGGAAATCCCCTCGGTCCCCCTTTACGAAAGGGGGATGAACGGGTCTCCCTCCAATCTGAATCGGGAAACCGGGGGATTTAAGGGGATTTCGCGGGGGCCAATGCGTCGATGACATTCCGGTGGGAGGCCATGTTGTCCCCCACGGCGAAGGGCGCGATCACCGGAAGTTGCAGGCCGGCGTCACGGCGCTTCTCCAGGGCGGCCCGGCATTCCGCAACCGTCCCCACCACCGCCACTTGGTCCTGCATCTCTTCCGTGATGGAATCGGCCGCCTTGTCCAGGTTGCCCTCGGCCAACGCGGCGGCGGCGGCGGACATCTCCTTGTCGAACCCGGTCTCCGCGAAGAAGTTGCGGTAGAAGGGGTTGCTGGCGTAGCGGGCCACCTGGCGCCGCAGCGAATCACGGGAGGCTGTTACGTCATCCCCCACCGCCACGCGCACGTAACCGGCGATGTCGATCTCATCGGGATCGCGGCCGGCTTTCTCCGCGCCCCGCTTTATGTGCCCGATGGCCTCGCCCAGGTAATCCACCGCAGTCCAGTTCATCAGCACGCCATCGGCCAATTCACCAACCATCTCCAGCATCTGCGGACCCAGGGCGGCGATGTAGATGGGCACTTTGGTTTCGGGAGTCGCCGCTCCCATGGATGCGCCGGTTATCTTGAACAGCTTGCCCTGAAAGTTGACCTCTTCCCCCGCCAACAACGCCTTGACGATCTTAATGGTCTCCCTCATACGGGTCATGGGCTGCTTGAAGGGGATGCCGTCCCGGCTTTCTACGGTGGGACGGTGCCCGACTCCCAGGCCCAGGATGAAACGGCCCCCTGACACCGCGGCCATGCCCGCCGCGCCCATGGCGGTATTGGTTGGCGTGCGGGCGAAGATGGGCAGTATACCCGTGCCCAGCTTCACCCTTTCGGTCTTCATGGCGATGGTCGCCAACGACGTCAGCGAATCTCTGCCGCCTCCCTCGGGCACCCACACCGCGTCAAAGCCGTTCTGCTCGGCCTGAGCGGCCAATTCTTGATAGTCCTGGGGAGTCAGGGTTGGGTCGTTTTCCAGACGCACACCGAAGCGGGCCATAATCGTTCCTTCAGAGCCTTGGGATAAGATCGCCGGTTTTTCGTTTAGACTCCCAGTTGGGCTGCCAGGTCGCGGAAATCGTCACAGACGTAGTCAAACGAAGGGTCCGGGGTCAGGTCGACCTTGCCGTTGACCCCGCGTTCCAATGGCCGCTTCACGAAGGCCGTTCTGAGACCCTGCTTGCCCGCGGCCAACAGGTCGCTTTGGTGGGCGGCCACCATCATCACCTGCTCCGGTTTGAGGTGCAGCAGTTCCACGCCGGTCAGGTAGGTCTTGGCGTCGGGCTTGTAGGCGTGGGCCAGTTCGGCGCCCAGTATGCAGTCCCAGGGTAACCCGGCGTATTTGGCCATGCCGGTCATCAGCGCGATGTTGCCGTTGGACATGGTCGCCAGGATGAACTTGGACTTCAGCCGGTGCAGTCCCGGCGGGGCATCGGGCCAGGCGTCCAGCCGGTGCCAGGCCAGGTTCAGGTCGGCTTTGGCCTCCTCGCTGATGCCGGTGATGCCGAAGTCATTCAGCAGCTCTTCCAGGCCCATGCGATGCAGCGTGTCCAGGTCGGTCCAGGGCAGCTCCCCGGTGCGCACCTTGTCCATGAAAGGGCGGTATTTAGCCCGCCACTTTTCGGCGAAGTCGACCCAGTCGGCGGTGATGCCGTGGGCCTTGCCGAAGTTCTCGCCGTGGCGGGTGACCGAGCTATGCCAGTCCACGACAGTGCCGAATACGTCGAACACCAGGGCCTTGATCTGGGATGGGTCCATTGCCGTCTACTCCTTGGATATGCCGGGTTACGCGGAGGTTATTCTCTCCCGATCTTGAGGAGGATCTCCGCCAGCTCGCCGGCGTGGGTGATCATGGTGTCGTGGCCGGAATCCACGGGGTAGACGCCCCATCCGGCCTGCCGGGCCCGCTCGGCCACCGAATCGAACCCTGACTCACCGCCGCCGACAAAGCTCTTGGGAATCTTTGCCGCCTTTGGGTTTCCCATGCGGACCGTGCCGGCCATGGCCGCGGCCGGCTGGGGTGTCACGTTGGCCCCGACCCAGGCCAGGTCATCCGGGTCGGTGATTCCCCAGCGCCGCCCCACCTCCTCCACGGAGGCCTGAGCGGGCAGGAACCCGTC